>NZ_ASYA01000008.1:0-170096 GCF_001526585.1 Agrobacterium sp. LY4
CGCATGAACCTGGTGACCGGCGATTACGCTCGCCAAAAGGGAGCGACCACCGCCGGTGTGCGGCCCGAGCATCTGGTGCTGTCGAAGGAAAGTGGGCTCTGGCAGGGCAAGGTGACGGTGGCCGAACATCTCGGATCGGATACCTTTCTGCATCTCGAGGTCGACGGTATCGGGCCGATCACTGCCCGCACTGACGGTGAGTTCGAATGCAAACACGGCGATACCGTCTTCATTACGCCCGATGAGACAAAGATCCACAGGTTCGAAGAAAAGGGTGTGGCGATCTAGGTGCTGGCTTTCACAGGATTTTTCATTCACAGCGGACCCGCAGGCGCGTGGGCTTACCCCCCTCTGCCCTGCCGGGCATCTCCCCCTCAAGGGGGGAGATCGGCAAGAGGCTCTTTCATCGCTTCACTCGCAAGCTTGGAGATGTGCGAGACTTTGCCGCAGATCGATCTCCCCCCTTGAGGGGGAGATGCCCGGCAGGGCAGAGGGGGTAAGCCCCACGCGCCTGCGGGTCCGCTGTGAACGAAAAATCTTGTGAAAACTCCCATCCAGCCGAAGCCTCCACAATAGACGACAGAAGGGCAATCTGATGCCACGGTTGGCGCGTTTGCGAAGGTTCTCAACGTCTCCAGCTCTCCGTCCTTCCGGCTTTAGCCAAAATGACGGAGGAGGCATACAACGGCACAGGAAACCCTCCCGCCGAGTACTATATGAAGCCTCACGCCTCGCCGACCCTCACGCCACTCCTGTCGAAGACATGCAGCCTTTCCTGCGGGAAACCGACCCGCAGGGATTTACCCGGCTGCAACAATGCCCGGTCTGACGAAAACAGCTTGAACGGCAATCCATGCACGGTGAGGTGCAGGATGACGCCGAGGCCGGTCGGCTCGACCAGATCGACCGTCGCTTCCACACCGCCTTCAGCCGGCGCTACAGTCACATGTTCCGGGCGGATACCGAGCGTGACCGACTCGCCATCGGCGAGATCCACTTCCCGGCCAAGCGCCAGACGCGTGCCGTCACCCAGCACGACGAAACTGCCGCCATTCTCCCGTCCGATCCGGCCTTCGAGAAAATTCATGCCCGGCGAACCGATGAAGCCGGCGACGAAAAGATTGGCGGGGCGGTCGTAAAGATCGAGCGGTGCGCCGATCTGCTGCACATGGCCGGCATTCATGGCGACGATCCGTGAGGCAAGCGTCATCGCCTCGATCTGGTCATGGGTGACGTAGACCGAGGTTGCGCCAAGATCGGCATGCATGCGCTTGATCTCGGCCCGCATCTGCTCGCGCAGCCGGGCATCGAGGTTGGACAGCGGCTCGTCAAACAGGAAGGCTTTTGGCTGACGCACGATGGCGCGGCCCATGGCGACGCGCTGGCGCTGGCCGCCGGAGAGCGCCTTCGGGCGGCGGGCGAGATAGGGATCGAGGCCGAGTTTCGCGGAAGCACCGGCCACCGCCGCAGCGATGGTTTCTTTCGGGCGGCGGCGCAGGCGCAGGCTATAGCTCATATTGTCGGCAACGCTCATATGCGGATAGAGCGCATAGGACTGGAAGACCATGGCGATATCCCGATCCTTCGGCCGGCGATCATTGACGCGTTCACCGTCGATGGACAGGTCGCCGGACGTTATCTCTTCAAGGCCGGCGATCATGCGCAGCAGCGTCGATTTTCCGCAGCCGGAGGGACCGACGAGGACGATGAACTCACCATCCCTGATATCAAGATCGACGCCATGCAGCACAGCGAGGTCGCCATAGGTCTTGCCGACATTCTTCAGCTCAATGGAAGCCATGGGATTATCCTTTCACCGCACCGGCCGTCAGGCCCTGCACGAGATAACGTTGAATGAGCAGGAAGAAGAGACAGGCCGGAATGAGCGCCAGAACGCCCGCCGCCATCATCTGCCCGAAATCGACGGAGAATTTCGAAACGAAGGTCAGAAGGCCAACCGGGAACGTGGCGCTCTGGTTGCCGGAAATCAGCATCAGCGCAAACAGAAGCTCGCTCCACGCGGCGGTGAAGACGAAGCCGAGCGTCGCGGCAATGCCCGGAAGCGTCAGCGGCAGAATGATCTGGCGGAAGGACGTAAACCGGCTCGCCCCGTCGATCATCGCCGCCTCTTCCAGATCCTTCGGAATACCATCGAAAAAGGACTGCATCAGGAAGGTGGCGAAAGGCACGTTGAAGGCGGTGTAGACGATGACGAGGCCGGTCAGACTGTTGGTAAGCCCGAGCGGCGACAGCATCTTGAAGATCGGCGCGACCAGCATGACCAGCGGAAACATCTGGGTGATCAACATTAGCGCGACGATCCAGTATTTGCCCTTGAAACGAAAACGCGACAGCGCGTAACCCGAGAGCGAGGAGAGTATCGTCACGGCAAGTGCCGTGGAACCCGCGACGATGACGCTGTTCTTAAAAAACGTCGGGAAGGCACTGTTTTCTATGACGAAACGATAATGATCCCAGGTCGCCCGCGATGGCCACATCCTCACTCCTTCGCTATAGAGCAGATCATTCGGCGTGACGGACACCTTGAGCAGCCAGAACAGTGGGAACAGTGCAAAGGCGATATAGGCAAGGATCGCTAGACGATGGGCAAGGGTGAGAAATATCCTTGAGGTCATCGGTCAGTCCTTCTCGATCAGGCGCTGGCGCAGCAGCACGATCAGCATGGAATAGGCAAGCAGCAGCACCAGCAACACCAGCGCAATGGCCGAGGCATAACCGAAATCCAGACGCCGGAAGGCCTGGGTGAAGATGTAGCTGGCGACGATCTGCGTGCGGTCGGCCGGTCCGCCATTGGTCATGACGATGATGAGATCGGCGAAATTGGCGATCCAGACGGTGCGCAGCAGGATGGTGATGGCGATGGTGGGCGCCAGAAACGGCAGGGTGATGGAGGTGAAACGCTGCAGCGGGTTTGCCCCGTCAATTTCCGCCGCCTCATAAAGATCGCGCGGGATGGCCTGAAGTGCGGCAAGCAAGGTGATGGCGAAGAATGGAATGCCCCACCAGACATTGGCGATGATCGGCCCCCACATGGCAAGCTGCGGATCGGCGAGAATATTGTTGGGTGCGGATAACAGCCCGAGCGAGACCATCCAGTGCGGCAGCGGCCCGATGACCGGATTGAACAACCATGCCCAGTTGAGACCGGCAAGGAAGGTCGGCACGGCCCATGGCAGGAACACCAGTGCCTGCGCCAGCCCCCTGCCCGCAAAGGGTTTATCGAGCAGCAGCGCCAGAATGAGGCCGAAGAAGAATTGCAGGAAAACCGAAGCGCCGGTCCACCACAGCGTATTTTTCAGCGCCCGGTAAAAAGCCGCATCCTGAGACAGAGCCTCCAGATGTTTGAGGCCAACGAAACCGCCGGAAAACGGATTGAGCAGCTGCACATCGCGAAAGGCATAGGAGAGGCCAAGCACCAGCGGCACCAGCATGACGGCGACGATGAGCACGAGGACCGGGGCGCTGTAAAGCCACGGTTCGGCCCAATCGGCAAACCGCCGCATCGCGGGCTTGCCAGCCGGTTTGCGCGCGGCCACCGGCCCGGCGCCATGGGCATAGGACATTGTATCGCTCCCTGATCGGACGACGAACGGACGGGTTTTCCAGCCTTTCGGCTCACCGATCCGAAAAATTTCTATGAAAAGGCCTGTCGCAGCGAAGGCCGGCAAGACCCGCCGCACGGGCATTTGCGCCCGCACGGCCGGTCAATGTCGTTACTTCGAGGCCAGGAACTTCTGCTGCGCCTTGGTCATGTAATCAGCCCATTGCTTGGCAAGGTCTTCCGGCGTGATATCGCCGAGCAGCGCTTCCTGCGATGTCTTGATCACAAGCGAATCCTTGAAGAAGGCGAATTCCTCAAGATAGGTCGGCATCGTCGTCGGCACGGCGTTCTTGTCGGCCAGTTCGTCGAACCAGCCCTTGAACTGCTCGCTGGCATAGAAGGGGTCCTTCTCCGCCGACTTGTGCACCGGCAGCGCGCCGGTCTTCTTGTTCCACTCGATATTGCCTTCCGGCCCTTCGAGCGTCTCGATCAGCTTCCAGGAAAGGTCCTTGTTTTCGGATTTCGACATCATCGACCAGCCGGCGAAACCGATCGTCGGGAAGGTCTTGCCGTCGGGGCCCTTGGGCATGGTCATGACGCCGAAATCTTCCGGCTTCATGCGCTGGGCAATGGCGATAAGGGCGTCCGGATCCTGATCGAGGAAGGCGCAGGTGCCGGAATAAAAGCCGGCGACGATCTCATTGAAGCCCCAGTTGACGCTGTCCTTCGGCGCCAGGCCGTTCTTGTAGAGATCGACCACATAGGTCAGGCCCTTCACCCAGCCGGGGCTGTCGAAGGTGGAGGTGCCTTCCTTGGTGAAGAACTCGTTCGAGCCGGCCATGGAAGCGCCGAACATGACCCAGCCATTGAGGCCACCCGGGCCGCCGCGCAGGCAATAGCCATATTTGCCGGGAAGGGCCGCGACCTTCTTCGAGGCGTCGGCGAATTCGTCGAGCGTCTTCGGCGGCTCCTTCACGCCTGCCTGTTCCAGCAGTTTCTTGTTGTAGAACATGGCGCGGAGATAGAAGCCGTAGGGCAGCATATAGGCCGTGTCCTTCACGTCGCGGCCGAGTTCCAGCGTGCGGTCGCTGAGGCCCGCAGTGTGCTCCCATTTGGCGAGATAGGGCTCAAGGCTTTCGAGCATGCCGTTATTGGCATAGAGCGATAGCCATGTGTCGGGCATTTCCATCACGTCAGGCACATCGCCAGCCGAGACCATGGTGGCGAATTTCTGGAAGGCTTCGCTCCACGGCAGGGAGATGATTTCCACCTTGGTGCCGGGATTGGCGGCCTCGAATTTCGAAACGATGCCCTTCAGCGTTTCGGTGCGTTCCGGGCTGGTGATGACTTCCACCAGCTTCAAAGTCGTGTCCGCCAGCGCCGTTCCGGTCATCAGGGCGGTGAAGATTGCTGCTGTTACCAGTTTTTTCATGTCGTTCTCCCCTTTTTGTCGTCAGTTTAAAAACGCGTCAAGCGGCGGAGGCCGCCTTGATCGCGGGTTCGAGATCGTTCCAGAGCGCTTCCGTGCCCTCCAGCCCGACATGCAGGCGCACCGAACGCGCGCTGATGCCGAAGGTGTGGGCGGAGTTTGGCTGCGCCTTCTGTTCGAGCACCACTTCCCCCGGAACGATCAGGCTTTCATGCCCGCCCCAGGAAACACCCAGTTTGAAAAGCTTGAGGCGGTCGGCAAAAGCGCGCACATCCACCCCTTCCTTGAAGATGAAGGAAAACAGGCCCGACGTGCCGTTGAGACCCGGCGGCAGGCGGTTCGCCAGCCCCGGATGGCAGACCTTCTCCACCACATCCAGCGCCTGCAGGCGGGTTGCGATCTCAAGCGCCGATGCCTGATGCGCCTTCATGCGCAGCGGCAGGGTGCGAAGCCCGCGAATGAGCAGCCAGGCATCGAAAGGCGACATCTTGCCACCGAGATAAGGATAGGTTTCCGCCCGGATGCGGTCGATCATCGCCTTCGAACCGGCCACCACGCCGGAGACCACGTCGCTATGGCCGCCCAGATATTTCGAGGCGGAATGCACGACGAGATCGACGCCGAGCGAGATCGGCTGCTGGAAGACCGGGCTTGCCCAGGAATTGTCGATGACGGTGACGGCGCCGTGCCGCTTGGCAATGGCCGCCAGCGCGCCGACATCATGGGCCTCCATCACCCAGCTCGTCGGGCTTTCCATGTAGAACAGCTTCGCACCCGGCATCGCCTTTTCAACCGCCGCCTCGTCGCGACCGTCGACATAGACCACCTCGATATTCATGCGCTGCATGAAGGTGCCGAACAGGCGGAATGCATCGGGATAGACATGGCGCACGGCGACGATCCGGTCGCCCGGCGAAACGAAGGAGAGCACGGTGGAGGAAATGGCCGACATGCCGCTTGCAAAACCGAGCGCATCTTCGGCCCCTTCGAGCTTCGCCAGCATCTCCTCAAACAGCCGCACGGTGGGGTTAAGCCCGCGCGTATAGACCGGCCGCACCTTTTCGCCGCGATAGGTGGAGACCATTTCGTCATAGCTGGAAAAGGTGAAAAGCGAGGTCTGCACGATGGGCGGCACCACGGCCTCGAAGGCGTGGACCTCATCATGAGCGACGATCAAAGAGGCGGGATCGAAGAGATCGTTGCCTTGGTTCATTTCGACATGTCCTTGATATCCTCCTCGACGACAGCGAGGATTTTCAGTGTTTCTTCACGCGCACCGGCTGCATCGCCGGCGGCGATGGCGTTGAACAGCGTGCGGTGAAAGGGGAAGGAGCGGCCGGCGAAATCCGGGCGGTCGAAGGGTTTCGACCAGAAGCGTTCGAAGCCTTCGCGCATCTGCTCCAGAAGCTGCTTGAACAGCGTATTGTGGGTGGCGTCGTAAATCGAAAGATGGAAGGCGAGATCGGCCTTGCCGGAGGTTCCCTCGGCCAGATGCACCCGCTCCATCTCATCGAGACGCGCTTCCATCGTGGCGATATCCTCTGGCGTGCGGCGTCGCGCGGCGGCCATGGAGGCCTCCACCTCGATGCCACGCCGTACCTCCAGCGTCATCAGCAGCGCATCGCGCAGGCTTTCGGCATCGATGGAAATCGGCATATGCACGGTGGCGGCGGAAATCGGCTTCAGCAAATAATTGCCGCTGCCTTTGCGGCTGTCGATAACGCCCAGCGCCTGAAACTTGCGAATGACTTCACGGATGGTGGAGCGGCCGACGCCGAGCGCTGCCATCAGTTCCCGCTCCGCCGGCAGCCGGTCTCCCGCCCTCAGCCCTGCCCGCTCCACATAGTCGGAAAGCGCGGCTTCCACCTGGCGCACGCGGTCGCTCGGCGGAATTGGCTGCATGAGTTCCCGGCTGGACCTGTCCAAGACGCACCCTCTAAATTGGTCTGACATCTTACCATTTCAAACAGCATGTCGATTGTCAACCGGCAAGGCGGCCGGGCGTGCACACCATTCGGTTGGAGTCGCGAAAGAGTACCGGCGCAACCGCTCGATACGGAAAAAGGTCGAGACGGGAGATGGCTTAAGTGAAGAGATTCATGCGCCGAATCACGGCGACTGACGGCCGTCGGCTAAATCGCCGTCGCGCGGGCCACTCCACGCGCCAATGCATCGGCATGCTCGTTGCCGACAGTGCCGGAATGCCCTTTGCACCATTCTATAACCACATGGGGATGCCGCTCCAGCAGGCTGTCGAGCTGCTGCCAGATGTCCCTGTCGGGGATCGGTCTTCGGCGGCTGCGCTGGTTGGGCGTGATCCGCTTCCAGCCGTTGTTGCGCCAGATCGCCCTATATCGGCGGCAGCCTTCGATGACATGAACGGCATCCGTCCAGAGTGTGACTGCCCGTGTTGGCGCCTCGACGGCGATCCAGGATAGTGCGTTGAGAACGGCGAGGACCTCGAACGTATTGTTCGATGTGCCGACAGTCCTGCCTGAAGCGGAATGGACTTGGTGGCCCGCTTCATGAACCACGAACGCCCATCCTCCGGAGCTGGAAGCATCGTCGAAGGAGCCGTCGGTGAAGATGTGAAGCGCATCGGACATGAGGAGGCTTTGTAGCACCAATATGGAAATCGCTAAAGGAAGAGTTCCAGGGCCGTTGCATAAACACAAAAGCAGAGAGGGCGGCACAAGCCACCCTCCCCGAACTCACAGCGATATGGTCGAACTTACTGGCCGAGCACGGCCGCCGTGATCGTCTCGATATTGTGGTTGATCATGTCGATATAGGTTGCAGCCGGGCCGTCAGCGGTCGAAAGCGCGTCGGAATAGAGCGTGCCGCCAACCTTCAGGCCGGTTTCGCTGGCGATCTGGTCGATCAGCCGCTTGTCGGTGATGTTTTCGACGAAGATCGCCGAGGCCTTGTCGTGCTTCACCTGATCCACCAGCTTGGCGACATCGGCGGCCGAGGCTTCGGATTCCGTCGAAACGCCTTCAGGTGCGAGGAAATTCAAGCCATAGGCATGCTCGAAATAACCGAAGGCGTCATGCGAGGTGATGATGACGCGCTTTTCCGGCGGGATGGCGGCGATCTCGGTCTTCACCTTCTCGTTCAGAGCGGCAAGCTTGGCGATATAGGCATCCGAATTGGCGGTGTAGGTCGCGCAACCGGCCTTGTCGACCTCGCAAAAGGCGCCGGCAATATTCTTCACGTAGATTTCGGCGTTCTTGATCGACTGCCAGGCATGCGGGTCGAACTCGCCGTGATGGTGATGTCCTTCATGTCCGTGGTCGTGATCATGGGCCTCGGCGGTCTCATGGCTGTGGCCGGCTTCCTCTGCCTTGTGGTCGTGACCTTCCTCTTCCTCGGCTTCCGGATGGGCGTGACCTGCCGGCTCTTCGGAAAGCTTGAGCGGCTCCACGCCCTTGGTCAGTTCCACCACCGGCGCCTTGGTGCCGCTGGTGTCGATCAGCCGCTTCAGGAAGCCTTCGAATTCCAGACCGTTGACCAGCACCACATCCGCCTTGCTGACGGCGACGGCATCGGCCGGGCGGGGTTCATAGACATGGGCGTCGCCATCCGGCCCGACCAGCGTGGTGATTTCGACGCGGTCGCCGCCGACGTTCTTCGCGAAATCGGCGATGATCGAGAAACTGGCAACGACCTTGAGTTCGGCGGCGGAGGCCTGCGCCATCAGAACCGGGGAGAGGGAAAGAAGGCTGGCGCAGGTGGCCAGACGGAAGGTTTTGAACATGAAGGTTCTCCTTTTTCGAACGCTGTTTTCAGGCCGTCCTGTGACGGCCGGAACCGAGAAGATCGCTGAGCACGCCGCGCGTGCCGATGAGGATGGAGAGCGCATAGATGACGCCCGCGGAAAGGATGATCGCCGGGCCGGATGGCAGCGACGCGTGATAGGACAAAAGCAGACCGGCAAAGCAGGACACCATGCCGATGCCGATGGAAATGAAGCACATGGGCGCGACACGGTTGGACCAGAAGCGGCTGGCGGCGGCGGGCAACATCATCAGCCCGACGGAAAGCAGTGTTCCCAGCGCCTGAAAGCCGCCGACCAGATTGAGCACGACGATGGCAAGGAAGAGGAAATGCACCGGGCTGCCCCAGTTGCTGACCGAGCGCAAAAACAGGGGATCGAGGCATTCCGCCAGCAGCGCCCGCCAGACGGTTATCATCACCACCAACGTCACGATGCAGATGCCGCCGATCAGGCCAAGCGCCTCATTGTTCAGCGCCAGCACGGTGCCGAACAGCACATGCATCAGATCGACGCTGGAACCGCGCCATGAGACGAGCAGCACACCGAGCGCCAGCGAGATGAGATAAAAAGCGGCAAGCGAGGCGTCTTCCTTCTGGATGGTGAAGCGTGACACAGCACCGGCACCCAGCGCGACCAGAAGGCCGACGGCCAGCCCGCCGATGGTCATGGGCAGGATTTCCAGCCCGTAGAACAGAAACCCGATCGCCGCTCCCGGCAGGATGGCGTGAGACATGGCGTCGCCCGTCAGGCTCATGCGGCGCAGCATCAGAAACACACCGACCGGGCCGCAGCTGATGGCAAGGATCAGCGCACCGGCAAGCGCGCGCTGCATGAAGACATATTGGACGAAGGGTTGGATGAAGATATCAGCCATGGACATTCGAATTCGCGTGGGAGTGGGCATGGGAATGGGCGGATGCAGCCTGCGGACTTGCCCCGACGATCTGCAGCGAAGGCGCCTCGGCCGGCTCGCACCAGGGCGCATTCTCCTCCCACGCCTCGTGGAAATGCCGCGCCTGCCGGATGTTCTCCGCCTGCAGGACCTCGGCCGTCGGACCCAGCCCGACAAGCTTTCGGGCAAGGAACAGGGTCTCCGGAAAATGCTGCCGCACGAGCTGGAAATCATGAAGGACGGCCAGAACCGTGCGCCCCTCCGCCACCCATGATTTGATGAGGACCATAAGGTCGGAAACGGTGCGCTCGTCGACGGCGTTGAAGGGTTCGTCGAGCAGGATCAGTTGCGCATCCTGCAACATGGCGCGGGCAAACAGGGCGCGCTGCATCTGGCCGCCGGAGAGCGAGTCGATATTGCGCTTTTCGAAACCGGAAAGCCCGACCGCCTCCATCACGCGGCCCATCGCCGCCCGGTCTTCGGGACGGTGGCGGCCAAGCAGGCCGCGTTTCGGCCAGAGACCAAGCGCCACCAGATCCCGCACTTGCGCCGGAAAAGAGCGGTCGAGTTCCGATTGCTGCGGCAGATAAGCGACGGACAGATTTGGGCTTACCCGGCATTCGCCGCCGAGCGGCTTCAAAATGCCGGCAATGCCTTTCATCAGCGTGGATTTTCCCGAGCCATTGGCGCCGACCACCGCAGTGAGCGAGCCTTTGGCGATATCGCCATTCAGATGATGCACGGCCGCGCGGCCGGCATATCCAAGCGTCAGATTTTTGAAGGCGAGGCACGGATCGCTCATCGATCCCTCCGGGGCAGGATGTCATTCGATGGCCCTTGATATGTAATGTTATTACATTCGTCAAACGAATATGTAATGAAATAACATTAACTATCGGAAAGATACGTTGCGCTTCGCATAAGCCGCAGCTCCGCATTGCGGGGACGCTTTTTTTCTGTCGCCCGTTGACAGGCGGTCAACATGTAATGTTATTACGTTACAAAACAAAGACGGGGCAGCACCGAACCCGTCGTTTCCAGATCGTGCGCGTGGTCGCCATGAGGTCCACGCGAGCGTTGCCAAAGAACGAGGTCCATATGTCGCAAAAACTTCCCGTCACCGTGCTTTCCGGCTTTCTCGGCGCCGGCAAAACGACGCTTCTCAACCATATTCTCGCCAATCGCGATGGTCTGCGCGTGGCGTTGATCGTCAATGACATGAGCGAGATCAATATCGACGCCGCACTGGTGCGCGATGGCGGCGCCAATCTCTCCCGCACGGAAGAGCAATTGGTGGAAATGACCAATGGCTGCATCTGTTGCACGCTGCGCGACGACCTCCTGACGGAGGTGCGGGCGCTGGCCGAACAGGGCCGTTTCGATTACCTTCTGATCGAATCCACCGGCATCGCCGAGCCGCTTCCGGTGGCCGCGACCTTCGATTTTCGCGATGAAAACGGCCGCAGCCTTTCCGATGTTGCGCGTCTCGACACCATGGTGACGGTGGTGGATGCCGCCAATCTTCTCAACGATTACGGCTCGTCCGATTTTCTCGCCGACCGGGGCGAAACGGCGGGCGATGGCGACAACCGCACCATCGTCGACCTTCTGGTGGAGCAGATCGAATTCGCCGATGTCGTCGTTCTCAACAAGATCGGGACTGCCACACCGGAACAGCGAGACGCCGCCCGCAAAATCATTGTCGGGCTGAACCCGGATGCGAAATTGATTGAAGCCGATTTCGGCAAAGTGGTGCTGAAGGAGGTTCTGGGCACGGGGCGTTTCGATTTCGCCAGGGCCGAAGAACACCCTCTGTGGTTCAAGGAATTGCACGGCTTCAAGGACCACATTCCCGAAACCGAGGAATATGGCATCCGCTCCTTCGTTTACCGCGCCCAGAAACCCTTCGACCCCGTGCTGTTCCAGCGTTTCATCGACCGCGCCTGGCCCGGCGTGGTGCGCGCCAAGGGCTTCTTCTGGCTGGCGACGCGTCCGCGTTATGTCGGTGAGATCAGCCAGGCCGGCGCGTTGGTGCGTACCGGCAAGATGGGCCTGTGGTGGTCCGCCGTGCCGAAGGAGCAATGGCCGCGCGAAAAGCAGTTCCTCGATATGATGAAGCCCTATCTCGATCCGGTCTTCGGCGACCGCCGACAGGAAATCGTCTTCATCGGCTCCGACCCGATGAACGAGGCGCGCATCCGCGCGCAGCTCGATGCCTGCCTGATCGATACCGAGGCATTCACACCGGATGCATGGCGGCATCTACCCGATCCTTTCGCAAGCTGGGACCGGCAGGCGGCTTGATTGTCTCCACCGCCCGCATTTCAGCCGAGTGGTTGCGTCTTTCGCCTTCTCCCCGCCGGGGAGAAGGTCGCGGCAGCGGGATGAGGGGGCAAGGGCAGTGAGTTACGGCAGCGTTGCCCCCTCATCCGACCCTTCGGGCCACCTTCTCCCCGGCGGAGAGAAGAAACAGGCCGCAGCGTTTCTTGCGAAACACTACAGAAAATTCAGCGTCACCAGCGCCAGAACGAGATAACGCCCGACCTTGGCGATGGTGACCAGCAGCAGGAAGACCGGCAGCGGTTCCTTCATGATGCCGGCGGCGACCGTCAGCGGATCGCCGATCAGCGGCGCCCAGCTGATGAGCAGTGACCATTTGCCATAACGACGATACCAGTTCTGGGCGCGCTCCAGCGCCGCCTCACCGACCGGAAACCAGCGTTCATGCCGAAAGCGCTCGATGCCTCGGCCGAGCAGCCAGTTCGCAAAGGAGCCGGCGACATTGCCGGCGCTGGCCACGACGACCAGCAGCCAGACGGGCTGCGATTTCAAAACGATGAGGCCGGCCAGTGCGGCCTCCGACTGCATGGGCAGAATGGTCGCCGCGATAAACGCCGTCAGGAACAAACCCGCATATACCGCCAGATCGGCCATTGCCCGCCCTTCATCATCCGCGAATCCCGCGCTGCCCCTGAAGTGGCGGATGAGGGCGGCGGCGGTCAAGCGCATCCTGAGCCTGAAGACGGGTTCTCAAGCCGAATTCGCGGCGATGGCGCGCACGATATCGTCATGATCCACCGCGAGAAGCGCCTTGTGGATGGATAGTTGCCGGCTGGCACCGGAAGCCGACAGGATGACGATCACCGTTTCGCGTGGTGGGCAATCCGGCAGGGAGCAGGAAAGCTCGCTGACGGTGATAATGTCTTCGGGGTAGAGATGCAGCAGATCGCGGGACCATTGCTTCAGAAGACGGGCCTGCGAGACGATTGCCGAGCCGCTACGCGCAAGCGGATTGTTCATGCCCTGCCCTTTCGCCCCGCCCGCGAGGCCAACGTATCGAAGAGAGCGCGGATCGGCTGCTGCGGCATATCCATGCCGATCAGCACGATGCGCGTGGAACGATTGCCATCCGGCCAGCGCTCCAGGCGGGTCAATGGATAAAGCCGGTGCTGCACCGCATGGGCGACAACCGGCCGCTCCGGGTCATCCGTCGCGCCGAAAATTCCCTTGAGCCGCAACAGGCCGGAATGCACATTGCTGGTGACGAGCTCCAGAAAAGTGACGATCGCCTGCGGATCGAAAGCGCCGTCGAAGGTGAGATCGAAAGCCTCGACCCCGACCCCATGGCGATTGATATCGTGCTGGTGGGCGGCATGAAGGCTCAGCCTGTCGGCCGCAAGCCACCCCGGCGCATCCTCCGGCTTGCCGCGCAGCGAATAATCCGACGCTGCAAACAACGACATCAGATCGAAATCGGCGGCATTACGGTCATGAAACGATGCCGCAGGATTGAGATCCGCGAGGCTTTCGCGGTCCACGGCCGCAGCATCGGCAAGATCGGTTTTCGTCAGAACGATATGATCGGCGAAGGCAAGCTGTTTCCAGCCTTCGATAAAACTGTCGAGCATCGCCGGACCGGAGACAACGTCGAAAGCCGTGACCACGCCTGAAAGGTGGAAATGCCGGGCCACGATGTGATCGCGCAGGCCAAGCGCCGGCGTGCCACCGGCGATCAGGCTGTTGATGATCGGCGCGGGATCGGCAAGGCCGGTGGTTTCGATGACGACCCGCGATACTTCCGGCATCATCCCTTCCAGAAAGGCCTGATGCAGCTCGTAAAGCGAGGTGCGGATATCGCTGGTGGCCGTACAGCAGATGCAGCCCGTCGTCGTTCTGAAATATCGTTCAGAACCCGTTCGCACCAGACCGTGATCGATGGGCACCGAGCCGAATTCATTGACGATGACCGCGGCATCGCGCATGGACGGCTCAGTCAGAAGCGCGTTCAGCAACGTCGTCTTGCCCGCGCCCAGAAAACCGGTCAGCAGGGTAACCGGCACCGTGCGGACAGGTGGCGCGACGGCCGAATCGTCCCTGGAATCGACCGCATTTTTCCGCTTCATTCCGAACACATCCGCACCTTCGCCATCCATAAATTCGCCGCACCATAATACGTAATGTAATAACATATCAATGACGATTATTGGATTTCCGGCGGGAGCTAATCCCGCGCCGGCATTCCCCTAACGGTCGGGCGCATGAAAAAACCATGGAACGCAGGAAATGGAATAATAAATCCGTTTCCTTCACTTTCGTTTTAATCGTTCCACGTTCTCTTGCATTTTCGTTAGAGTTCGCTTTTAATCAGATCGCTAGTACAGAAAAGATCGCCCGCAGCCGGATCGAGGAGGAACGACTGCAATAAGGGGCTGTATCTTTTACTGTTTTCATAACGGGAGGAATGACCTTGAAAAAACTCAGCTACCGCCTCGCCGCGGCATCCGCGCTTTCGTTTTTTGTCACATCGAATGCATATGCAGTAACGGACATTCAGTGGTGGCACGCCATGACCGGCGCCAATAACGAGGTCGTGGATACGCTTGCCAAAGAATTCAACGATAGCCAGAAAGAATACAAGATCACGCCCGTCTTCAAGGGCACCTATCCGGAAACCCTAAATGCCGGCATTGCGGCGTTCCGCGCCAAACAGCCGCCGGCGATCATTCAGGTCTTCGACGCCGGTTCGGGCGTGATGATGGGTGCTGCCGGCGCCATCAAGCCGGTGGCCGACGTGCTGAAGGAAGGCGGCTATACCTTCAACAAGGCCGACTATCTGGCCGGCATCGTGGCCTATTATTCCAAGCCTGACGGCACCATGCTGTCCTTCCCCTATAATTCGTCCTCGCCGATCCTCTATTATAACAAGGATGTCTTCCAGAAGGCCGGCCTCGACGCCGCCAACCCGCCGAAGACCTGGCCGGAAGTTTTCGAAGCTGCCAAGAAGATCAAGACCAGCGGTGCGGCCCAATGCGGTTTCACCTCCACCTGGCTCACCTGGATTCAGACCGAAAACTTCGCTGCCTGGAACAACGTCTCCTATGGCAGCAATGAAAACGGCCTTGGCGGCACGGACGTGAAGCTTGCGGTCAATGCACCGCTCTTCGTCGAGCATTTCCAGGCGATTGCCGATCTCGCCAAGGACGGCACCTTCCGTTATGGCGGCCGCACCTCGGAGGCCAAGCAGCTGTTCATGTCCGGCGAATGCGGCATCCTGACCGAATCCTCCGGCGGCCTTGGCGATATCGTCAAGACCGGCATGAATTACGGCATCGGCCAGCTTCCCTATTATGAGGGCCATGGTCCACGGAACACCATTCCCGGCGGCGCCAGCCTCTGGGTCTTCGGCGGCAAGAGCGACGCCGAATATAAGGGCGTGGCCGAATTCTTCCACTTCCTCTCCCAGACCAAGATTCAGGCACGCCTGCATCAGGTCTCCGGCTATATGCCCGTGACCATCGCGGCCTATGAGGAAACCAAGAAATCCGGCTTCTACGACAAGAACCCCGCCCGTGAAACGCCGCTGCTGCAGATGATGGGCAAGCCGCCGACAGAAAACTCCAAGGGCGTGCGTCTCGTGAACCTGCCGCAGGTGCGCGACATCATGAATGAGGAGTTCGAGGCGATGCTGGCCGGCAAGCAGGACGCGAAAGCGGCACTCGACAAGATCGTCGAGCGCGGCGATGCGGCCATCAAACAGGCTGCCGGCAACTAAAAGATCCCCTGCCCCGCCCGCATCCTCAACAGGGTGCGGGCGGCATTCCCATCTCATCAGGAGATCGCCGTGCAAAGCGTCGTATTCCCCAACAAGATCCTGCCCTATCTGCTGGTCGCGCCGCAGATCATCCTCACGGTGATCTTCTTCTTCTGGCCGGCAAGCCAGGCGCTTTACCAGTCGACCATGCGCGAGGACGCCTTCGGGCTGAACAGCAATTTCGTCGGGCTGGCGAATTTTTCCGCCGTGCTGTCGGATGAAAGCTACCTGAACTCGCTGCAGGTCACCGTCATCTTCAGCATCCTGACCGCGCTCGTCTCCATGGGGCTGGCGCTGCTTCTGGCGACGGCGGCGGACCGCGTGGTGCGCGGCAAGGGTTTTTACCGCACCATGATGATCATGCCCTATGCCGTCGCCCCTGCGGTGGCCGGCATGTTGTGGCTCTTCATGTTCAACCCGGCCATGGGCACCTTCTCCTACATTCTGCGCCGCAACGGCATCATGTGGGACCCGCTGCTCAACGGCGATCAGGCCATGCTGCTCGTCGTCGCGGCTGCCGCGTGGAAGCAGATCAGTTATAATTTCCTGTTTTTTGTCGCAGGCTTGCAGGCAATTCCTAAATCATTGCTGGAGGCGGCCTCCATTGATGGCGCGCGCGGTTCGCGACGCTTCTGGACCATCGTTTTCCCGCTGCTGGCGCCGACAACCTTCTTCCTTCTGGTCGTCAACACGGTTTACGCCTTCTTCGATACCTTCGGCATCATCCATGCCGTCACCGGCGGCGGCCCGGCCAAGGCGACGGAAACGCTGGTCTACAAGGTCTATAATGATGGTTTCGTGAACCTCAATCTCGGCTCTTCCGCCGCGCAATCCGTGATCCTGATGGTGATCGTCATCGCGCTCACCGCCTTCCAGTTCCGCTTCGTCGAGAAGCGCGTGCATTACGGCTGAGGATTTACTGATGATTGAAAATCGCCCGGTCGCCCGCGTGATCGCCCATCTGATGCTGGCTCTCGGCATCATCATCGTGGCCTTCCCGATCTATTACACCTTCGTCGCCTCCTCCATGACGTCGACGGATATCATCCGCCCGCCCATGTCGCTCCTGCCCGGCGATCATCTGAGCGCCAATTACACCGAGGCCATGGTCGGCGGTGTCGAAAGGGTCGTGGGCGTCAGCCTCGAGCGGCTGCTGTTCAACAGCTTCGTCGTGGCGCTCGCCATTGCCATCGGCAAGATCGTCATTTCGTTCCTTTCGGCCTTCGCCATCGTCTTCTTCCGCTTTCCCTTCCGCATGGGCTTCTTCTGGATGATCTTCATCACGCTCATGCTGCCGGTAGAAGTGCGCATCCTGCCCACCTACAAGGTCATCGTCGATCTTGGGCTTATCGACACCTATGCGGGATTGACGCTGCCGCTGATGGCCTCGGCCACGGCAACCTTCCTGTTCCGGCAGTTCTTCCTGACCATTCCCGGTGAGTTGGTTGAGGCGGCGCGCATCGACAATGCAGGGCCGTTCCGTTTCATGCGGGATATTCTGCTGCCGCTGTCGAGAACCAATATCGCCGCCCTTTTCGTGATCCTGTTCATCTATGGCTGGACCCAGTATCTCTGGCCGCTGCTCGTGACCAACGACGCCAAGATGAACACGATCATCATTGGCCTCAAGCGCATGGTGGATTTCACCGACGCTTCGACGCCATGGAATTATGTGATGGTGACGGCGATACTCGCCATCATCCCCCCGATTATCGTTGTGGTGCTGATGCAGCGCTGGTTCGTCAAAGGTTTGGTGGAGACCGAAAAGTAATGGCAAAAATTGCGCTGAAAGACGTCCGCAAGGTTTATGGCGGCAATGTCGAGGCCATCAAGGGCGTATCGATGGATATCGCCGACGGCGAAATGATCGTGCTGGTCGGCCCCTCCGGCTGCGGAAAATCCACCCTGCTGCGCATGATCGCCGGGCTGGAAGGCATTTCGGGCGGCCAGATCGTCATCGGCGACCGCGTCGTCAACGATCTCGAACCCTCCGACCGCGACATCGCCATGGTGTTCCAGAATTATGCGCTTTATCCGCATATGACGGTGCGCCAGAACCTTGCCTATGGCCTGAAGAACCGCAACACGCCGAAGGAGGAAATCGAACGGCGCATCACCGAGGCGGCCAAGGCGCTGGAGATCGAGCAGTTCCTGGAGCGCAAGCCGCGCCAGCTTTCCGGCGGCCAGCGCCAGCGCGTGGCCATGGGCCGCGCCATCGTGCGCAAGCCCGCGGCCTTCCTGTTCGACGAGCCGCTCTCCAACCTCGATGCCAAGCTGCGCGTGCAGATGCGGGTAGAAATCCGCCGCCTGCAACGCTCGCTCGCCACCACCAGCGTCTACGTGACCCATGACCAGATGGAGGCCATGACGCTGGCCGACCGGCTGGTGGTGCTGAATGCCGGCCGCATCGAGCAGATGGGCACGCCGATCGAGCTTTACGAAAAGCCGGCAACCACCTTCGTCGCCACCTTCATCGGCTCGCCTTCCATGAACCTGCTGAGCCATGGCGCGACATCGGCAAACGGCACTTCCGGATGGTCGGTGCAGGGAACCGAGGCACTTCCGCAGGGCGTCGCCACGCTCGGCATCCGCCCCGAAGACATTACCCTTGCCGATGAAGCCCCCGCAGACGCCGCCTTCACCGGCACCGTGCAGGTGGATGCCGTGGAACTGGTGGGTGCGGAAAGCTACGTGCACGGCTCCTTCGCCGACGGCACAACAATCGTCTTCCGCGTCCACGGCCGCTCTCAGCTTCGCATCGGCGAAACGCTGAAGATCGCCGCACAGGCGAAGGATTTTCACCTGTTCGATGCGGCGGGGAAGAGAATCTAAGCCTGCCGACGAAAAAGGGACACCCGCCACTCGGCGGGTGCTCGCACTATAGCTAGAATCTCCGACGGCTCGTTACCACACCAGCTCTACCTGCGGCCGACCGTTGGAGGTTTTCTCCACGGTGCGGCCGGATGTATCAACATTGCAATGAACGCGCTGCCGGAAAGCGGAAAAGCTTTCGAAACTCACCACATCCACCGGATCGTCGAGATGCAGGGTCAGCCGGTAGCGTTCGGGATCGCCGCCGAGCGCCTGCACGCCGAGAACGGAGGCCACGAAGGGTTGGCCGAGGTAAAAACCTTCCACCCTTGAACCCAGAAGATAGGGGTTGAAGGCGGGGCGGTTGCCGGCCGATGCGTGGAGGGTGTTCCAGTCGCGGAAGCCATATTGCGCGGCGATGAGTTCCAGCGCTTTCGAATGGGTGATTGCCTGCCCCTGATCCTCAAGGGCGGCGCGCAGGCGTTTTGCCTGTTCTTTCAGTCCCTCAAGTGCGGGGAGCGGTTTGGACACGTTCATAACGGTTCTCCAACATGCGCATGCCGACTATTCCGAAGGGGGTCCGCGTTGCCATCGACGACATGCAAAACATGGGATGACCGTTATTAAAGAAAGAGCTTCACCAGGGGCGCAAGCGCCTGCGGACGGCCGGGGCTCTTTGCCCGTGGCCGTCCCTATAGCCCAGAAAGCGCCGCCCGTCAAAGGCGGCGCTCAGCCGATCCCGTGATCAGAAGCGATAGGTGATACCCGCGCCTATCAGCCAGGGATCGAGCTTCGCCTTGCCGCTGATCGGCGTGCCGCCGAGTTCCGCCGTCCAGTCGGTCTTAAGGAAGATCTTCTTCACGTCGAAGTTCACGCCCCAATGCTCGTCCAGCATATAGTCGAAACCGACCTGCACGGCTGCACCGACCTTGTTCTTGACGTCGAGATTGCTGAAACCGGGCTTTTCCGTCTGGTTATAGAACAGCGAATAGTTCACGCCCGCGCCGATATAGGGCTTGAAAGCGCCGAAATCGGTGAAGTGATATTGCAGCGTCAATGTCGGCGGCAGCAACCACGTCTTGCCGACGGGCGTGCCGGCCAGCAAACCCTCGCCATTGATCTTGGCATAGGTGGTGCCGAGGATAAGCTCTGCGGCGAAGTTTTCGGTGAAGAAATAGCTGATGTCGAGTTCCGGGATCACGGTGTCCGAATAGGACAGGCCCGCTCCCGGCAAACCGTCGACGCTGCCGCTGTCATGGGTGATGACGCCGAGGCCGCGCACGCGCAGCATCCACGGGCTTGCCGCCGCAATCGCCTCTTCGGCGGTGGGGGCCGGCGCTACCTGGGCCAGATCGGCAGCCATGGCATTGGCGGATACCAGCATGGCCGCAACGCCAACTGCGACACTGGCAAGCAAGGCGGTTTTTTTGTTTCTGTTCGTCATTCCATCTCTCCTATAGCGCACCGCAGCCGGGCAAGTCCCCGGAACCGGCTGATGACGGCGGGCTTTCGCGAATCTTCGCCTGCCGCAACCGCTTGGGGCCACTATGACGAAGGGAGAGGCGGGCCGATTGAGATGGATCAAACCGGGACCCCGATCATGGATCGGAACGATTAACCGGCAAGCATTGTGACAATTACGCAACAAATGCCATCCAGCGATAGAGAAGCGGATGCACAAGGCGCCCGGCCAGACGCCGGAAAAATACGAAAAAGGCCTGCATTTGCAGGCCTCCTTCCAGTGCATCACCTCTATCACGCGGCCTGGGGCGTCAGGGTTGCGGAACCCGGCTTGCGCAGAAGCAGAACCGAGACGGCCGCGATCATGCACATCAGACCGGCAATCTGCAGCGCGGGCATATAGGTATCGAAGTCGCTCTTGAAGAAACCGGCGCCAAAGGCGGCGGTGGCGGCTCCCAGCTGATGGCCGGCAAACACCCAGCCGAAAACGAGACCGGCCTTTTCGCGGCCGAAATTCTCGGCAGCGAGCTTCACCGTCGGCGGCACGGTCGCCACCCAGTCCAGCCCGTAAAAGACGGCGAAGACCGAAAGCTCCACGAAGCTGAACCCCGAGAATGAGAGATATAGCAGGGAAAGCCCGCGCAGACCGTAGAACCAGAACAGCAGGAAGCGATTGTCGAACCGGTCGGAAAGCCACCCGGCGAAGATCGTGCCGAAGAAATCGAAAATGCCGATCACCGCCAGCGTGCCTGCCGCCGTCACCGCAGCCATGCCGAAATCGCCGCAGATCGAAATCCAGTGTGTCTGGATGAGACCATTGGTCGAAAGCCCGCAGACAAAGAAGGTGCCGAAAAGCACCCAGAACACCGGGTTGCCCGATACGCTCTTCAGGGTCACCAGCGGCGATACCAGTGTGGCGAGAAGATTGTGATCCTGCTTGACCGGCTTCGCCACCGCCGTCTCGCCATAGGCCGGCAGGCCGACATCGGCAGGATGGTCACGCATCAGAAGCAGGACGAGGACCATGGCGGTGGCGATCACCGCAACGGAAAGGGTCAAGGCGGCTCGCCAGCCGTAGGCTTCCGTCAGCGCCGCCAGCAGCGGCAGGAAAACAAGCTGGCCGGTGGCGTTGCTCGCCGTCATGAGGCCGATCACCAGTCCGCGACGCTTGGAAAACCAGCGTGTCGCCACGGTGGCGCCCAATACCAGCGCGGTCATGCCGGTGCCGACGCCGATCACCACGCCCCAAAGCAGCAGCAATTGCCATACCTCGGTCATGAAGAAGGAGGCGACAATGCCGCCCATGATCAGGGCAAGCGCAGTGGACACCACCTGCCGGACGCCGAAATGATTCATGAAGGCGGCGGCAAAAGGCCCGAGCAGGCCAAAAAGCACCAGCCTGACGGCCATTGCGGAGGAAATATCGGCGATATCCCAGCCGAATTCCTGATGTAGCGGCTGGATCATCACCCCGGCGGACCCCATGGCACCGGCGGTGGCCAGCATGGTCAAAAAGGTGGTTGCGGCAACGAGCCAGCCATAATGCAGATTTCTGCCGGCCATCCAGCTGGCGAGGCGTGTGGAGAGCATGTTCAAATTCCCTTTCCAGCGGCCGCGGCCGATATTTTACGGGTATATACCCTGTATTGCGGGCAGATACCCGCTTATGTCTCCAAAAATCACAGGGCTGCGAGCAGTTCCTGCAATTGTGCTGTCTTCTCAGGCCCAAGCCGGGCCTCGATTTCATCCTGCACCCCATCCCAGAGCGGCGCGCCAGCTTTCAGGATCGCGTGGCCTTCCTTCGTCACGGTCAGCATCGCTTCCCGCTGATCCTCGCCGTGGCCGATGGCCACCAGACCCATGCGAGCCAGCACCTTGGCGTTGCGGCCGACGGTGGAGCGATCCAGTTCCACCCGCGCGGCCAGATCGGTCAGCGAGACCGGCGCGGTGCGATTGATATTCCGCAACAGGCTGAACTGACCGATATTCACGCCAAGCGGCGCCAGGGCCTCGTCATAATAGGACGAAACCTTGCGGGATGCTTTGCGCAACAGGATGCAATGGCAACTATCGTTTGGCATTTGTCTCGGGTATATACCCGTAAATTTCTGCGCGCAAGATGCGCCCGGAGAAATTATCGGCGGGCAACGGCCGACCCCATGGCCATAGAGCAGAAACAATAAACCCCGGCTTTGGGCCGGGGTTTGATATCAGCAGCGAGACTCGTCTCAGGCCGAGAGCCTGCGGCCGCTTGCCACCAGCAGGCCGGCAGCGCCTTCAAGCCAGCCGGATTTCAGTTCCAGCGCCAGGAAACGGCTGCGCTCGAACGGGCCGGGCATGATGAGATGCTGGGCCTTGTCGGCGAAAAAGCCGAAGCGCTCGTAATAAGGTGCATCGCCAACCAGAAGAACGGCGCCGTGGCCGCGCTTGGTGGCTTCGGCAATGGCGGCACGCATCAGCGCCGAGCCGATGCCCTTGCCCTCATGGGCGGCATCGACGGCCAGCGGGCCAAGCAGCAGCGCTTCGACGGCGCGGCCTTCGCGCGAAATGCCGGCTTCGACATTCCACAGGCGCACCGTGGCGATGACATGGCCATCCTCATCGCGGGCGACGAGCGCAAGGCCTTCGGCCGGAATGCGACCGGCGCGCAGCTTTTCGGAAGACTTGCGGCGGCGGCCGGCGCCCATGGCGCGGTCGAGCAGGTTCTCACGGGCGACGACATCGCCCGGATTTTCCTGATCGACATGAAATGTCTGCGGCGTGAAAAATGCCCGTACCGAATTCAAAAGAGCGGCCATCCTTGGCCTCCCGTCACACTACCGCCCACACGCGGCCCTTGATGAAAAATTGGTGGAGCCGTTCCGGCCCGCCGACACGCTTTCCTCGGCTGGAAGAGGTGCAGCAAGCAGGGATTTGCGCATCAGCACAATCGGCAAGGCCGGAACGGAAGCTTGGTCGAGACGCCGCCCTGCTCAGCGGACGGCGTTCGGACTTTTAAGGAGCATCGGATTTTCCGAAAACCGCGTAACGCTTTTCGGTTCGATGCTTTAGATAACGTAGGCCTTCAGCGGCTCGAAACCGTTGAACGCGACCGCCGAATAGGTGGTCGTGTAAGCGCCCGTGCCTTCGATCAGAACTTCGTCTCCGATGGTCAGCGAGACCGGCAGCGGATACATGTTCTTTTCATACAGCACGTCGGCGCTGTCGCAGGTCGGGCCGGCCAGAACGCAGGGCTCCATCTCGTCCTGATCGCGTGTCGTGCGGATCGGGTAACGGATAGCCTCGTCCATCGTCTCGGCGAGACCGCCGAACTTGCCGATGTCGAGGAACACCCAGCGGTGGTTGTCATTGTCAGATTTGCGCGACACGAGAACGACTTCCGCCTTGATGACGCCGGCATTGCCGACCATGCCACGGCCCGGTTCGATGATCGTCTTCGGAATCTGGTTGCCGAAGTGCTTGCGCAGCGCCGTGTCGATCGCCTGGCCGTATTCTTCGGCAGCCGGAACGTCGCGCAGGTACTTGGTCGGGAAACCACCGCCCATATTGACCATCTGCAGGTGGATGCCCTGCTTGGCGAGCGAAGCGAAGACGCGCTTGGCATCGGCCAGCGCCGCATCCCATGCGTCGAGATTCATCATCTGCGAACCGACATGGAAGGATACGCCGTAGGACTCGAGACCGAGCTGATGTGCGTAGACCAGAACGTCGACAGCCATCTGCGGAACGCAGCCGAACTTGCGCGACAGCGGCCATTCGGCACCTTCGCCATCCGTCAGCACGCGGCAGAAGACGCGCGCGCCAGGAGCGGCACGGGCAACCTTCTCGACTTCCTCATGGCTGTCCACGGCGAAGAGATCGATGCCGAGCGCATGGGCGCGTGCAACATCGCGTTCCTTCTTGATGGTGTTGCCGAAGGAGATACGGTCAGCCGTCGCACCGGCATCGAGCGCCATCTGGATTTCAGCCACGGAGGCGCAATCGAAGTTGGAGCCGAGCGAAGCGAGCAGCTTCAGGATTTCGGGAGCCGGGTTTGCCTTGACGGCGTAATAGATGGCGCTGTTCGGCAGGGAATGCCGGAAAGCGTTGAAATTGTCGCGCACGACGTCGAGATCAACCACGAGGCAAGGGCCTTCGGGACGTCGGGTCTTGATGAAGTCGAGAATGCGTGCAGTCGTCATCGATGTATTCCCTGTTAAACCGGCTTCGGAAAAATCCGAAGGACAAAGGACGCTCGAGATATGCATTCGAATCAGCCGGTGGAGGCGCAGAATCGATAGCATACGCTCAAGGCGCGAATGTGAACGATGCCCTGCCAGAGCATCATTCGGCTTTGTCTGCCATGGATTGGAGGGAATGACCCGACCGCACTTCAGGCAATGATGGTGTGCCTCTTTAGTACCCCGGCTGATGGAAAGCCGGCAGAGAACCAGAAAGGCCCGCACCGTCGTTGCTTCGTATGTCCTCGCATTTTCCGGTTGGCCGGAATAGCGACTGGAGGGGTTAGTTCCAGGTACCTTACCTAAATCCTCACCACATCGAGGAATCGGCGGACACACATGGGCACGTGCGACTTTGGGCAGCACGGGAAATAAGAATATTCGCAGTCATAATCAAGAGGATTTTTTCACCAAAGAGCGGATTTTTTCGGCAATGAATTAAGGGTTGAACAGTCTGCCCTCGCCGTTCAATTATATGGAACGAACTGGAGGATTTTCATGGACACGCTCACCCGCATCCGCGCCTTTATCGATGTCGTCGAAGCGGAGGGTTTTTCCGCCGCTGCGCGCAAGACGGGGCGTTCCAAGGCGCTTCTGTCCAAATATGTGCGGGAACTGGAGGACGATCTCGGCGCACTGCTCCTCAACCGCACCACCCGGCAGTTTTCTCTGACAGAAGCCGGGCACACCTATTACCGCACCGCTTCAGACATTTTGAAGGAGATCGATAACCTTGCCGATCTGGTGCGCGAAAAGAATGCCGATCTGAAGGGCAAGCTCAGGATTTCCGTTCCCCGCACCTTCATCGATGCCGATGTCGGCCAGAGCCTGATCGACTTCGCCAAGGAAAATCCGGAGCTGTCGCTGGAAATCGTCGCGGAAGACCGATTCGTCGACCTGATCGAGGAGGGTTTCGATCTCGCGGTTCGGATAACCCGGCTGGAGGATTCGGGCCTCATCGCCCGCAAGCTCTCCGATTTCCGGGTCTATGCGGTGGCGACGGCGGATTTCGTGGCGAAACATGGGCCGCTCGACGGACCGCAGGATTTCTCCCGCGTTCCCTTCATCATCGACACCAATACGCGGTTTCACAATACGGTGCGCTATCTCGAGCCGGATGGCGGCTCGAACTCCGTCACCATCAGCGGACCGATCGAGGTCAACAGCCCACAGGCCACGCTGCGCGCCGCCCGCGCCGGCCTCGGCATTGCGCTGGTGCCCGATTTCATCGCCAGACCCTATATCCAGTCCGGCGAGCTGGTGACGCTGTTCGACGATTTTATTTCCAAGGACAGGGGTATCTATGCGGTCTATCCGCATCGCCGCTACCTGCCGGCCAAGGTGCGCAGCTTCGTGGATTATCTCTCGGCCTGGTTCAGGAAGAACGGGTGAGCCACAAAATGAAACGCCCGCCTTTTGGCGGGCGTCGGTGTTAGCGGAAAATCAGATCAGAACGGCGAATCCGGGAAGTAGAACTGCTCGGCATTGTCCTTGGTGATGAGCGTCGCATCGAGGATATATTCACCCGCGACCGGCACCTGATCGTAGAAATGCCCGGCTGTCAGCTGCATGGCGGTCGCCACCATCGCCGGCGGGTAGAGAACGTCGACCGGCACCAGCTTGTCGCCATCCATGACCTTCTTGATCATGTCCTTGGAACCGGCGCCCGCGACGATATACTGGATATCGGTGCGTTTCGCCTGCTGGATCGCCTCCAGCACGCCGATAGCCATGTCGTCATCCTGACACCAGACCACGTCGATCTTCTTGTACTTGGTCAGATAGTCCTGCATCACGCGGAAGGCGTCGTCGCGGTTCCAGTTGCCGTATTGACGGTCGAGAACCTTGACGCTGGAACCGGCGATACCCTTGTCGAAACCGTCCTGCCGCTGCTGATCGATCGGGATCGGCAGGCCGCGAATGACCACGACTTCGGCGTCAGGCGTGGTCTTCTTGATGTATTCGCCTGCCACCTGGCCAAGTGCGGGGTTGTTGCCGGCAACATAGAGATCGCGGATCGAATTGTCGTTGACGCTCGGCGCGCGGTCGACCAGCGCGACGAAGGTGCCCTTGTCCTTGATCTCCTTGATGGCGTTGACCAGCGGATCGGGATCGGACGGCAACACGACCAGCGCATCGAGCCCCTGCACGGCAAGGTCCTGCAGCGCATTGGCCTGATTGGCGGCGTCCGGCGACGTCTTGACGATGACATTGAGCCCCGGATGTTCCTGCATCAAAAGCTTCGCCACACGCTCGGCATGGTAGACGACGCCCGCCGTCCAGCCATGGTCGGCCGCTGGAATAGAAACGCCGATGGTGACCTTCTTATCCTGCGCATGCGCTGAAGCGGCAAGCACCGTGGCCAGCGCGGCAAAGGCCACGCCGATGAATTTACTACGCATAGTCTCTTTCCTCCCAAGACCGGGGCGTTCCTCCTTCGACCGCGCCTGCCCCACATGGCGCGGCGTGATACGTCACCTGCGGCTGAGCGAACGCTGCACCAGCATGGCGATGATGATGATGGCCCCCTGAATGGCGCCGATCAGATATTCGCTGACGAAGTTCGACAGGATCATGATGTTGCCGACGATCTCCAGAATGAAGGCGCCGCAGATCGTCCCCCAGATGCGCCCCACCCCGCCCCTCAGCGCCGTGCCGCCGACGACGACGGCGGTGATGGCCTGCAACTCCCACAACATGCCTGTGGTGGCCGAAGTGGAAGCGAGGCGCGGCACGTAAAGCAGCACCGCAACGGCGACACACAGCCCCTGCACCACATAAGCGATGGTGCGCACCCGCGCGACCGAAATGCCGGAATATCGCGCCACATCCTCGCTCGACCCTACTGCGGTCAGATGCCGCCCGTAACGGGTGCGGTAAAGCACGAAGGCGGCTATCGCAGCGGTGACGAAGATGACGATGACCGGCACCGGCACGCCCAGAACATTGCCGAAATAAACCGGACGATAAAGCGTCTGGATTTCCGGATTGCGCAGCGTGATCGCCCCGCCCTGCGACAGCCATGTGGTCAAGCCGCGATAGATGCCCATGGTGCCGAGCGTGGCGATGAAGGGTTCGATACGGCCGATGGTGGTGATGAGGCCGTTCGTCAGCCCGCAGGCAGCCCCGATGGCGAGCGCCAGCGCCATGGCGGTGAGCAGCATCAAAAGCGGACTGGCGATGACGCCGCTATTCATGAACAGGATCATCAGGCTGGCGACGAAAGCCACCATCGCGCCAACCGAAAGATCGAGCCCGCCCGAGGTGATGACGTAAGTTGCGCCGAGCGCGATGATGGCGATGAAGGCGCTGCGGGTGATGACGTTCAGGAGATTGTCGATGCCGATAAAATTGGGATTGGCGATGGTGCCGAGAACCAGCAGCAGGGCCAGCGCCACGAAAGGCGCGACGGCGCGCAGATCCCAGTCCTTCGAGGTCTTCGGCGTTTTGCCGTTGTCAAATGCGGCCTCAGTCATGTTTCCCCTCAGTCTCTTTTGTCAGGCCATGTTTCCCGGCACACGGGCGCTCAGGCGGGTTCCTGCGTATGAACGCCCGTCGCCAGCGCCACGATGTCGTTCTCGGTCATGCGCTCACCCGTCACCTCCCCGACGATCCGGCCCGACCGCATCACCAGAATGCGGTCGCAGATGCCGATCAGCTCCGGCATCTCCGAGGAAACGACGATGATCGAGCGCCCCTCATCCGCGAGCCTGGCGATGAAGCGGTAAATCTGTTCCTTGGTGCCGATATCGATACCGCGCGTCGGTTCGTCGATGATGACGATGGACGGATCGATGAGCATCATCTTGGCCAGCAGCAGCTTCTGCTGGTTGCCGCCGGAAAGCTGGCCCGCCAGCAGATCCTTGCGGCCGGTGCGGATGTCGAAATCGCGGACAGCATCATCGAGCGCCGCCGTTTCCCGGCGGGTATCGATCTGGAACAGCCGGCTGAATTTCTTCAGCGAAGCAAGCGTGAGATTGACACGCAAATCCTTGGTAAGCAGCAGGCCCTTGCCCTTGCGATCCTCGCTCAGATAAACGATGCCGGCCTTCAGGCTGTCTTCCGCCTTTGCGAAATGCACCGGCCTGCCGTGGTGTCGCACCGTTCCCCGACCGGCGCGCAGGCCGAGTATTCCTTCCATGAGCTCCGTTCTGCCCGCGCCGACCAGACCGGCGAAACCGAGGATTTCGCCCCTGCGCAGGCTGAAACCGGCATCCTGAGCATAACCCGGAACAGTAAAACGCTCCACCTGCAGAACCGGCTCGTGCTCTCCGCCGGCGGCGCGGTCCGGATAAAGCTTGGCGACATCGCGCCCCACCATCAGCCGCGCCATATCGGCAGGCTCCAGCGCCGATGCCGGATGGGAGGCGACCAGCCTGCCGTCTCGCAGAACCGTCACACGGTCGGCGATCTCCTTCACCTCCGGCAGACGATGCGAAATGTAAAGTACGGCCACGCCTTTCGCCCGGATGTCCCTGATGACATTCAGCAGCGCATCCGTTTCGATGGGCGTAAGGCTCGCCGTCGGCTCATCGAAAATGACCACACGATGCGGCACGAGGAGGACGCGGGCGATCTGCACGAGCTGCCGCTGGGCAATCGACAGGCTGCCGACAATGGCGTCCGGATCGATCGTAGCGCCGAGATCGGCGATTGCCTTGCGGGCGCCGGCGCGCATGGCGCGGTCGTCCACCATGGCGCCCCGGCGCATTTCGCGGCCGAGATAGATGTTCTGCGCCACCGTCAAATCCGGGGCCAGCAATATTTCCTGATGCACGAGAACGATGCCGCGATGTTCGGCATCCACCGGACCGCTTAGCGTAACGGCGTCGCCATCGATGCGGATTTCCCCGCCCGACGGCTTTTCATTGCCGGCCAGCAACTTCATCAGCGTCGACTTGCCGGCGCCGTTCTCGCCAATGATCGCATGGACCTCACCGGCGCGCACCGCGATCTCTATATCCTTGAGAACCTGTACCGGCCCGAAAGACTTGGACAGCCCAACCGTCCGGATAAGGGCGCGGTCTGGAGATTCGTCAGCAAAAGCCATGTGCCGTCACCGGAATCCGGCGTGAACGGACGGCGCTTGCCCCTTGATTTTATCTGAAACGACCATCTGCGAACTCCTCCCAAAGCTCGAGGAAGAAGCTAGCCTTCGTTTTGAGGTACGTAAAGCAAATTTCGCTGGTGTTTTAGAATACACTCAAATTTGACCGCCGCGCCGGGTCTGGGAAATCCGGTCGCTATGTCGGGGAGCGTCGAAAAGCCTTCATGAGACGATGCACCGCTTCCGCACCCTCATTGGCCAGATCGAAACGCTTGCCGAACAGCAGCCAGTCCGAGCACATGCCTTTCAGCAGCCAGTAGAGCGCCCCGAGCGCGGACTCGGCTGTCCAGTTATCGTTGAAAGCCCCTTCCGCCTGCGCCCGTTCGAAAGCCTCCTCGAGCAGCCGCTTGTGGTAACGGTCCAGCTCCTCCTGCGCGCGCAGCACGGGGGCGAATTCATCGGAATAATTGGTGCGCAGGCTGATGGTCATGATGCGCTGGCGCTGTTCGTCTTTTGAAAGAAGCGAAAGCCAGTTGCACGCGGCGTCCTCGATCTTGGCCAGCAGCGCCTCCCCCTTGAGGTCCGGATCGCCGAAATCGAGCAGGTCCGATTCCGGCAGCGCCACCGATTCGTAAAGGCCGATGAAAAGGTCGCTCTTGCTGGAAAAATGCCAGTAGATCGCCCCGCGCGTAACGCCGGCCGCAGCCGCCACCTCATCCAGAGAGCTGTTGGCCACGCCCTTCTTGAAGAACACCCGCTCGGCAGCGGCAAGGATCGCCTGACGCGTCTCTTCTGCCTCGGCCTTGGTTCGGCGCATGCTGATGTCTCCTTCCAGTCGCGGCACGGCGCTTTCGCACCGTGCCTTGTTTGCGATGCCGGGCTGTCAGTCAGATGAACGCATTCACGTGACTTTTCGCCCAGCCGTCACACCCGTTTTATTCCGCCGGCGATACCGCGTCAGCAGCAATCTCATTCTCCTTCTTCCGATCCCCGAAAATCTTCATGACGAAGACGAAGAAGACGGGAACGAAGAAGATCGCGAGGATCGTCGCCGAGATCATGCCGCCGAGAACCCCGGTGCCGATGGCGTTCTGGCTCGCCGCACTGGCGCCCGAAGCAATCGCCATCGGCAGCACGCCGAGCGAGAAGGCGAGCGACGTCATCAGGATCGGCCGGAAGCGCAGATGCGCCGCCTCCACCGTCGCATCATAGGTGGATTTTCCTTCCGCCCGCAAATCCTTGGCGAATTCGATGATCAGGATCGCGTTCTTGGCGGACAGGCCGATGATCGCGACGAGGCCTACGAGGAAGTAGACGTCGTTCGGCATGCCGCGCAGCATCACCGCCGCTACCGAGCCGATGACGCCGAGCGGCACCACCAGCATGACGGAGAGCGGAATGGACCAGCTTTCGTAAAGTGCTGCCAGCAGCAGGAAGACGAACAGAACGCTGAGCCCGATCAATGCCGGCGCCTGCGACCCGGACTGGATTTCCTGCAGCGACTGGCCGGTCCATTCGAAACCGAAGCCGCTCGGCAACTCACCCGCTAAGCGCTCCATTTCGGCAATGGCGTCACCCGACGAATAACCGGGGGCGGACTGGCCGCCGATACGGACCGCCGGATAGCCGTTGTAACCGACCACCTGCGAGGGACCGCGCACCCATTCGACCGTGGCGAATGAGCTCACCGGCACCATGCCGCCATTGGCATTGCGGACGTTGAGGTTCAGGAGATCCTCCGTCTTCATGCGCTGGCCCTGTTCCGCCTGCACCGTCACGCGCTGCATGCGGCCGGCATTGGGGAAGTCGTTGACATAGGACGAGCCCATATTGGCAGAGATGGTGGCGTTGATATCGCTGAAGGTGACGCCGAACGTATTGGCCTTCTCACGGTCGATGATGAGATTGACCTGCGCCGCATCCGGCATGCCTTCGATGCGAAGACCGGCAAGGATGGGGCTCTGGCGGGCAGCGGCCATCAGTTGCGCACCGGCGGCGCTGAGAGCCGCCTGTCCCGCGCCCGAGCGATCCTGCAGGCGGAAGGTGAAGCCGCTGGAATTGCCGAGGCCCTGGATCGGCGGCGGCGACAGCGCAAACGACATGGCGTCCGGAAGACCCCACAGCTTGGCGTTGACGCGCGCCGATATGGCGGCGGCGGAATCGTTCGGTCCGCGTTCGCTCCAGTCCTTCAGGGTGGCGAAGGCGAGACCCGCATTCTGGCCGGAGCCGGAGAAGGAGAAACCCGAAACCGCAATCACGCGATCCACCGCCGGCTCTTCCATGAAGATCTTTTCGATCTGCTGGATGGATTGCAGGGTGCGGTCGCTGCTGGCTTCCGCCGGCGCCTGAATGTCGACGATCAGATAGCCCTGGTCTTCGTTCGGAAGGAACGAGCTCGGCAGCTGCATATACGCCCAGCCAAGACCGACCAGCAAAGCCGCGTAGATGACCATGAAGCGACCGGAACGCTTGATGATGCTGCCGACGGACGAGGAATATTTGTGCGACGCCTTGTCGAAGCCGCGGTTGAACCAGCCGAAGAAGCCCTTCTTCTCATGGTGTCCGGCCTTGATGGGCTTCAGGAACGACGCGCAGAGCGCCGGCGTGAGCGACAAAGCAAGGAAGCCCGAAAACAGGATCGACACCACCATGGTCAGGCTGAACTGCTGGTAGATGATGCCGACGGCGCCTGGGAAGAAAGCCATGGGCACGAACACGGCCGTCAGCACCAGCGTGATGCCGATGATCGCGCCGGAAATCTGGCCCATCGCCTTGCGGGTGGCCTCCTTGGGCGACAGATGCTCCTCTGCCATGATGCGCTCGACATTCTCGACGACGACAATCGCGTCATCCACCAGAATGCCGATGGCGAGAACCATGGCGAACATGGTCAGAACGTTGATCGAGAAACCCGAGACATACATGATGGCGCAGGTGCCGAGCAGCGCCACGGGCACCACCAGTGTCGGGATGATGGTGTAGCGGATATTCTGCAGGAAGACGAACATCACCACGAAGACGAGGATGATCGCCTCCACCAGCGTGTTGATCACCTTCTGGATCGAGATTTTCACGAAGGGGCTGGTGTCATAGGGAATTTCATATTCCAGACCCGGCGGGAAATATCGGGACAGTTCTTCCATGGTGGCGCGAACGCCCTCGGAGGTCTGCAGTGCATTGCCGGTGGGCGAAAGCTGCACGCCGATGGCGGCGCTCGGCTTGCCGTTCAGGCGGCTCGAGAAGTTATAGCTTTCGCCGCCCACTTCCACGCGTGCGACATCGCGCAGCCGCACGGATGAGCCGTCCGGATTGGCGCGCAGCACGATGGAGCCGAATTCTTCCGGTGAGGTCAGCTGCCCCTGCACGTTGACGGTTGCGGAAATCTGCTGGCCGATGGGATTTGGCGATGCGCCGATGCGGCCGGCGGCAACCTGCGAATTCTGCGCCTGAATGGCGCCGATGACGTCGTCGAGGTCAGGCTGAGGCCCAGCATCTTGTCCGGGTCCATCCAGATACGCATGGAGCGCTGGGTAGCGAAGAGCTGCGCGCTGCCGACGCCGGGAACGCGGCGCAATTCGCCGAGTACATTGCGGCTGAGATAATCGCCGAGACCGATGGCGTCCGTGTTGCCGTCGACGGAGGTCAGCGCCACCATCATCAGGAACGACGTGCCCGCCTGCTCCACGCGCAGGCCCTGCTGCGTCACCGCCTGCGGCAGGCGGGGTTCGACGCGGGCGATGCGGTTCTGGACCTCCACCTGGGCTTCACCGATGTTGGAGCCCGGCGCAAAGGTGACGTTGATGGAAATGCGGCCCGAAGATTCCGACGTCGATTCGAAATAGATCAGGCCTGGAACGCCGTTCAGCTCTTCTTCGATGGGACGCGTGACGCTCTGGTAAATATCTTCCGGCGACGCGCCCGGATAGGTCGTCGAGACGGAAATCTGCGGCGGGGCGACATTCGGATATTGCGCAATCGGCAGCATGGGAATGGCGAGCAGGCCCGCCAGCATGATGAAGATGGCGACGACCCAGGCAAAAATGGGCCGATCGATGAAAAAACGTGCCATGAAATCGGTCCTTATTGCTTCGCAGCCGGAGCCGCGCTCTCGCTGTCAGCGGCGGTTGCGACATCGGCCTCATCGGACCACGGTTCCGGCTTCACTTTCGTGCCCGGAGCGGTCTTCTGGAAACCTTCGGCCACGACGCGGTCGCCATCCTTCAGACCCTCGGAAATCACCCAGCGATCGCCGATGGAGCGACCGACGCTGACGCGACGCTGCTCGACCGTGTCTTCGGCATTGACGACAAGCACGCTCGCCTGCCCGCCGGCATCGCGCTGAACCGCCTGCTGCGGCACGGCGAAGGCCGCTTTCTGGATACCCTGCTGGATCTGTACGCGGACATACATGCCCGGCAGCAGATCGCCGTTCGGGTTAGGGAATTCACCGCGCAGCGTCACCTGACCGGTGGTTTCATCCACCGCCGCTTCGGAAAACAGCAGGCGGCCGGGCAGCGGGTAACGGCTGCCGTCATCGAACAGCAGGTTGACTTCTGCCTCGTTCGGGCCGGTCATCAGCTTGCCATCCTGCAGGGCCTTGCGCAGGCGGATGAGATCGGCGGCCGGCTGGGTGAAGTCGGCATAGATCGGATCGAGCTGCTGGATCGTCGCCAGATTTTCAGAGCCAGTGGCGCTGACGAGGGCGCCTTCGGTAATACGCGCGCGACCGATGCGGCCGCTGATCGGGGCTTTGACATCGGCATATTGCAGATTGAGCTTCGCTTCCGCGACGCCGGCTTCGGCCACGGCCACCTCGGCATCCGCCTGCGCCAGCTGGGCGATGGCGTTGTCGAATTCCTGCTGGGAACCGACGTTGGAACGGCGCAGCTGCTGCTGCCTGTCGGCCGTCTGCCGCGCCTGAAGCTGCGCGGCCTGCGCCCGGCGCAGCGTGCCCTCGGCGCTGTCGACGCGCACCTGGAACGGCGCGGGATCGATCCGATAGAGAACATCGCCTTCCGTCACCAGCGAGCCCTGCTCAAACACCCGCTCCACGATGATGCCGGAGACACGCGGGCGCACTTCGGCAAGCCGCGTCGGCGCAATGCGTCCCGGCAATTCGTTGGTGATGGGCAGTTCTTCCTGGCTCACCGTCACGATCTTCACCGCACCGGGCGGCGGCGCGCCGGGCGCGGACGCCTGCTCATCGCTACATCCGACAAGAACGATGCCCGTCAACAACACCGCCGCGATCTGCCCCAATCTCTTCGCCATACTGCGCTCCGAATCCATAAAAAATGTCACATTTACATACATACTAAGACGTATGTAAAACTTCAGCAACGAAATTGTTGCAGCGCAAAAGCCCTCTCACGCGCTTGTGAAGGCGTGTGAGACGGCTTGCGGAGAGCGCTGTAATTGGGAACGGAGGACTAACTGGCGTTCAAGGCAGGACATATCCCGACGAGCCGGAGGCGACAGCCGGACGGATGAAGCTTTCCGCTGTTTCCGTCGCGACCAAACCACCACTGCGTGGTTTAGATTCCCCGACAACATTCTCTCGACGTCATCCTCGGGCCTGTCCAGAGGATCTGCAACCGATTGATTTTATTCGACGTGACTAGATCTTCGGCATGGGGCTGAGGGAATGCCCCACGACGCCCTCACTACCCCTCAGGACAGACGCTTCAGCGAGGAGGCTTCCGGCTGCGGACCGGGTTTCGTCGTGTCGTTATTGTCGGCGGATCTGTTGCGCAGCGCCGCATAATAGGCGTTCTTCTGCTCGTACATATTCATATCGGCGCGACGCACCAGCGATTCCATCGTCTCGCCGGCCTCGCTGGTGGCCACACCCAGCGACAGGCTGAGCGGTGCGCTGGAATAGAACTGGTTGTTGATCTTCAGCAGCTCATAAACGGTCTCGACCATGGCGGCGGCCACCTGCCTGTCGGCGCCGGGAAGAAGGATGGCGAATTCGTCGCCGCCGATGCGCGCGGCATGGTTCGGCGCGGTCACCACGCCATTCAGCACCTCGCCCACACGCCGCAACAATGCGTCGCCAGCATCGTGTCCCAGCTTGTCGTTAGCGTCCTTCAGGCCATTGAGATCGATGACGATGGCCGAAACCGGCCTGAGCGCGCTGCGCTCCAGCCGGTTCAGCTCGTCCGAATAGAAGGCGCGATTGTGCAGCTTGGTCAGCACATCGTGCTTGCCGAGATATTCGAGATAGGCTTCCGCCTTCTTGCGCGCGGTAATGTCCGTCAGCGCCACCTGCACCAGCGACCAGTCGCGCTCATGGCCGGGGAAGACGGAAAAATGCAGGAGCACATGCCGCTCCGAACCGTCAAGCGCGTAATTCACCACCTCGCGATGGTGGGTGAGATTGCCGTTCCAAAGCTCCATCAGCTGTTCCCGGAACGGCTTTTCCATCTCGCCGCGGAAAATATCGCCGAGTCGCTGCAACAGAACCTGCCGGTCCGGCGCGCAGAACAGGTCCAGCGTGGCGCGGTTGACGTCGATGACGCGGATTTCGCTCATGCATTGCCGCACGAATTCGGGATGCACATCCATGAACACGCGGAAATCGACGATGCCGCGGTCCCTAACCTCCTCGATCAACCGCCGCACGCGACTGAAATCCTCCACCCACAGGGAAACGGGCGAATGTTTGAACATGCCTTCGGCGTAACGGCGGTTGAGAAGTTCCTTGCGGCGCGCCTCCTCCCGCTCCGTCACATCCTCGGTGGTCAAAAGCAGCCGTCCGAGCGTTTCTTCATGGCCGGGTATGACCGCGCCGCGCAACTGGATATCCAGCCGCTTGCCGCCGATTGAATAATTGACCGCGTTGCTGGTGAATTCCGTCTTGCCCGCCCAGAGTTCGGAAAGCTCGTTCACATGGCTTTCCAGCATGTCGTCACGAAAAATCCGATGGAGATTGTCGATGAGATGCGCCTGATCGCGGGCCTCGAACAGTTCCAGCGTTCTGGCGTTGACCTTGATCACGCGGATTTTCTGCGAGCAGGCCGCCACTCTCGATAAATCTTCCAGAAGAAACGCCCGGATATCCTCGACGCCCTGCGATCGCCAGATATCGAACTGGCTTTTCACCTCGCTGAAATCCTCGATCCACATCGCCACGGGGGCAAGATTGAAGACATTGGTATCGATTATCTCATTCATACGGGAGGTCTTCTCAAGGATAGCAGGCGAATGCCGAAACGGTGCGGAACAACGATGGCCGCCCGCATAACCGGATTTATTAGTGATATTCGATTTAACGCAAGCATTTATCGCGCAAACCGCCGGATTGCGCGATAATTCATGGGTTTTGCGGATATGATGCCCGTTACCAGAGCTTCACGTGCCGGTTCACATCCTTGTAGAGCAGGTAACGGAAGCGGCCCGGTCCACCCGCATAGCAGGCCTGCGGGCAATAGGCGCGCAGCCACATGAAGTCGCCCGCCTGCACTTCCACCCAGTCCTCGTTCAGCCGGTAGACGGCCTTGCCTTCCAGCACATAAAGGCCATGTTCCATCACATGGGTTTCCATGAAGGGAATGGTCGCGCCCGGCTCGAAGGTGACGATATTGAGATGCATGTCGTAACGCACATCTTCCGGATCGATGAAGCGGGTCGTCGCCCATTTGCCGTCCGTATCCGGCATGGCCGACAAAGCGTGCTCATCCTCATGCGTGAAGATCGCCGGCGGTGGCTCCAGCCCCTCGATCGCCTGAAACGCTTTGCGGACCCAGTGGAACTTGACGGGCGCCTTGCCCGAATTGCGAAGCTGCCAGCGGGAACCGGCCGGCAGGAAGGCAAAGGAGCCTTCCCGCAACGCATGCTGCACGCCCTCGAATTCCACGGTCATTTCGCCGTCAACGACGAAGATCGCCGCTTCGGCCCGTGCGTCCGGTTCCGGCCGGTCGCTGCCGCCGCCCGGCTGCACCTCGACGATATATTGCGCGAAGGTTTCGGAAAAACCCGTCATCGGCCGGGCGATGATCCACGCGCGAGTGCCGGTCCAGTGCGGCAGCACGCTCGTCACAATATCGGACATGACGGTTTTGGGGATGACCGCATAGGCGGTCTTGAACACCGCCTTGCTCGACAGAAGTTCCGTCTGTCCCGGCAGACCGCCCATATCCGAATAATATCTCTTCATTTCAGCCATTCCATTCTGCAACGCATTCGGCGCGGATTCTTAGGCCCGCGCCAGCGTTTAATCAAATGGTTATTGGCAAGCAGAGACTGGCCCGAAGGATGTCACACCTTCTTACGCATCGTGGCGTAGACGATATTGTGGTTCTCGCCGAAGAACACATCCGCCTCGATGCTTGCGGGATCGGCGCTGGCATTGACGATCCGCCACATATCCGCCTTGGAGCGCAACAGCAGCGCCCAGTTCATGAAGGTTTCCATGTAACCGTCGACGACGATATCCTCCGAGAAATTGGCGAAGAGGAACATGCCGCCGGGCTTCAGCATTTCCATGCAGCACCGCGTGAGTTTGATCGCCACGCGGTCGTTCAGATAATCGTAGAGACCGGCCGCGTATATCAGGTCGAAAGTGCCGAGTTCCTGCGTGCGCAGGACGATATCGCGCACCGAACCGTCGATCGCCTCGATGCAGCTACCGTTGAAATCGCGGGCGACGGAACCGACGCTCAAGGGGTCCTGATCGAGCGCCACCCAGCGCTTGATTTTACCCTCTTTCAGCGCGACGGAGGCATCCGCTTCGCGCAGATGGCCGGAAGCGATGGTGAGGATTTCCGTCTCATTACCGTGCCGGGCCGCAGCCTCATCGACGAACCGTGTTAGCAAATCGCGCCGCTCGCGCACGGCGACCGAGGAACTGGCATCCTTGGTGTAGTCGTAAAGGGCCGCACCGAGCGGCGTGGCGTTATTTACCAGTTCGGCAACGCTGTCGTGGCCATAAATGAAATCGAGCAGCTGGGCATCGCCCGAATAACCCCGCGGCTTTTCGAAAGACCAGCGCGTGAACGGGTCCTCCAGAAAATGGGTCGAAACGGGGTGATTCTGCACCAGCGGAATCAGTTCAGCCCACACGCTGGAGTGGAGCTTCTCCCGCAGGGCATGCAGTGCACCCGCCGTTCTATGTATTATCTCACGTGCTGAAACACGATTGTCGAATTGCTGCTGTGCCAATTCGAGAATGAGCGCAATCTCTGCTTTCGCAACTGCGAACTGCTCATCGAATGTTTCCGTTCTGCGTGCAAAAATCTCTTTTGCGACAGTATCCGGGGTAATCAGACTTGCCCCGTCAAGATTTTTCTTCTTTACCCGCACCACTTCAGCCTCCAGTATTAACACATTGTTAACTATACGTTTCTGGGAGGCGGAAGGCCACTCGCTTTCGATTTTTGAGCGGTGTAGGGATACATTAGTAGATTAGCGTATTTTTTTGGTCACACTGGTGAGGACGGGAGAAAGCAGATACGCGATTTAGTGAAACTTAATGTTGCGAACGTATGATGCGTTCTTCCTTTCCATGTTCTCCGCACGCATCGGCAGGGATCGACGGGAACCCGCACTGGGTGCGACAGCACACGGAAAAGTGGAATAAGCAGTTACTTAATAAAGTATACGCAACACTATGGGAAAGTGCATGAAGCACACATTGGGAGAGGTGAGTGGACAGCAAGACTATCGGCGGCCGGACTCCCGGTTTTCTGATGAACTCCTTGCCCTTTACCAGCAGGAAGGTGAGCGCAGCCGCCGCGGTTCGATCCGGCGGGGCCTGTGGACCGCTGTCTTCATCTATCTGCTGTTTGCCGCAACCGACATCATTCTGATACCTGACGTCGCTTTTTACACCATTATCGCACGCCTGATTGTTGTCCTGTCATCCCTGCTGACGCTGGAGATTCAGCTAAGCAAGGGCGCCAGCACCACGGCGCTCGATCTCACCTGCGCCACCGCTCTCGTCATGGGCTATATCGGCTGGCTGCTGCCCTCGCTGTTGACCGACAATACCGAAAACATGTCCTATTACATGGTTTTCGGGGCGATCTTCATGATGGGCGCCAATCTGTTTTTCACCTTCCGCTTCCATCTGTCGCTGGTGTCTTCAGGCATCATTCTCGTTACCTATTTTCTGGCGGCCACGCAGTTTCCCGAAGACAGCTTCTACAAGTTCGCCTTCGGCACTTTCTACATATCCTGTTTCGTCTTCACCTCTTACGTGAACTGGAACCTGAACCGGGAGCGCTACCACGTCTTCGTCAACGGGCTGGAGGCGAAGGCCCAGCAGAAGGCGGCGGACGAACGTGGCCAGGCGCTGCTGCGGCTTTCCAATACCGACTCCCTGACGGGCCTGCAGAACCGCCGCGCGATAGACCACCATCTGCGCCTGCTGTGGGACAACTGGATCAGGAAGGAAGAAGGCTTTGCCGTTTTCCTGATCGATGTCGACTTCTTCAAGAAATACAACGACCGTTACGGCCACCAGGAAGGCGACAAGTGTCTGGTAACGGTGGGCAACGCCCTGCAGGATGCGATCATCGAACACGGCGCTTCCATCGGCCGCTATGGCGGTGAGGAATTCATCGTGCTGGCGCCGTTCAAGTCCAAGCAGCAGGTGGGTGAGCTTGCCGAAACGATCCGCCACACCGTTGAAGACCTGTCGCTTGCGCATGACCAGCGCCGGGATGGCACCTTCATCGTCACCGTCAGCATCGGTGCGTCCTTCACCCGTTCCAATGCGGACGGCAAGCTGGAAAAGATCATCAACGAGGCCGACCGCGCGCTCTATATAGCCAAGGGCAATGGCCGCAACTGCATGAAGCTGTTCGATCCGGACGACCCGCAAACCAGCGACGAGACGGAGAATATTGCCGCCCTGCTGAAAATCGCCGTCGCGGAAGATCTCGTTTCCCTCGTCTATCAGCCTATTCTCAACATTTCGACCAATGAGACCGCAGGGGTCGAAGCGCTGATGCGACTTCGCCTGCTGGATGGCAATCCAGTCGCACCCGGTATTTTCATTCCGATTGCCGAACGCACCGGCACGATCATGGAACTGGGCCTGTGGACCATCAAAACCGTCTGCAAACAGATACTGGCCGATGACAAGGTGGCGGTCGTCAGTGTCAACGTGTCACCGATGCAATTGAAAAATCCGGGTTTCGCCACTTCCGTGGCGGCCATTCTCGTGGAGGCGGGAATTGCCGGCAACAGGCTCGCCTTCGAAATCACCGAAGGCGTCGACATGGAAATGCATTCGGACGTGCTGCGTTGTCTGAACGATCTGAAAACGCTCGGCATCAATATCTGGCTGGATGATTTCGGAACGGGTTTTGCCGGCCTTTCCTGGCTGCGCATGACGGATTTCGATACCGTCAAGATCGACCGCTCCTTCCTGCACGACAGCAAGACCCCGCGTGGCCGGGCGATGCTGCAGGACATGATCCGCCTCATTCGCAACCGCGGCCACAAGATCCTGATCGAAGGCGTGGAGACTGAGGAACAGCTGAGGCTCGTGCGTCAGATGGAGATCGACTACGCGCAGGGTTATTATATCGGTCGCCCCATCGGGGCCGAAAGGCTGGGCGCGGCGGCAGCGCCCTATCCGCGCCCGAACATGCTGCTGCGCCCTGCCTGATCGCGGGATGACGGCGGAACGCCGCCGTCAGCCGCAGGCCGCTTTAATGATAGGCGGGCGGGTTGACCAAGAATTTTACGGCAAGCTCCGAGAAGGCCGCCCGCGTGACGGGATCGACAGGAGCCCCTTCCCTCTCCCGCCTTGCCGCCACCGCCCACTCCCGGTCACCCGGCGCCATGACCTTGCAATCCTCCCGCACGGGGGATCCGCGCAGGACCTCGAGATAACGTTTCATGCCCTCGTCGAACACCTCGCGCTCCAGGAAGGCTTCCGGCTTCAGCGCCAGAACGAAGGCCCCAAGCCCGCGCGGCGTGGAAAAATCCGGCCCGCCCATGGGAGCGATATCGAAGCTGAGTTTCATGCCCGTGAGAACAGCGCTGAAAATCTCGACCATTCCCGCAAGCGCCGCACCCTTGAAACCGAACTCGCCGCCGACCGGGGCAAGCATTTCAACGGCATGGGGATCGCGCGTATCGACACCATCACCATCCGAGGCGACACCTTGCGGCAATTGCTGGCCGAGGCTCCGGTAAAGCAGGACACGGTTATAGGGAACCGCACTGGTGGCCATATCCAGCAGCCAGGGCATGTCATCCGCTGCCGGTACACCGATGGCGATGGGATTGGTGCCGTGGAAACGCATGGCGCCATCATGCAGGCGCACGAAACTGTCGGAATTGCAGAAGGTGAGGCCGATATAGCCCTGCCGCGCCGCTTCCAGCGCATAAGCGCCGGCCGGGCCGAAATGCGATGAGTTGCGGATCGCCACCGCGCCAATGCCGAATTTTTCCGCGAGCGCCATGGCGCTGTCCATCGCGGCATAGGTGGCGCGGGCGCCATGGGCATGGTCTGCGTCGATCGTCTCCACCGCGCCGAAGCCCGAAACGCGGCGGATCTGCGGCCGCCGATTGAGACGCCCGCCTTCGAGCGCGGTAATATAATGGGCGAGCAGGCGGACGCCGTGGCTGTCTACACCGAGCCTTGTGCCGTGCATCATGGCGCGTGTCGCCGCATCGGCCGTTTCGTCATCGGTGCCGGCGGCCAGGAAAACGGTGCGGCAAAACCGCTCCAGCTCATCCAGACTCGCCAGAACGGTGGCTTTTTCATTGCTGTGCGCCATGAGGGAATCCTCCCAATTCCAGAATCCATGCCGCACAAGCTATTCACGGGGCGCGTTTTTGCAATCGAATATCGCGCGCCCGAAGGCTCAATCAGTCTTCCGCTCCCATGGCATCGTAAGAAGAGCGTTCGCCGGCGATAATCGCGCGTTTGCCGACATGGTTGGCAGGCCCGACAATGCCTTCCTGTTCCATGCGCTCGACCAGCGAAGCGGCACGGTTATAACCGACGGACAGGCGGCGCTGAATATAGGAAGTAGAGCACTTGTTGTCGCGCATCACCACCTTGACGGCCTTTTCATAGAGATCGTCGCTATCATCCTCGCCCATGGCGGTCTTGTCGAAAACAGCGGCTTCCTCTTCCACCTCTTCGTCGGTTTCGTCGGCGTCTTCGGTAACGGTGCCGAGATATTCCGGGCGTCCCTGCGTCTTCAGATGCGCGACCACCTTTTCCACTTCCTCATCCGAAACGAAGGGACCGTGGACACGGGCGATGCGGCCGCCGCCCATCATATGCAGCATATCGCCCTGGCCGAGCAGATGTTCCGCGCCCTGTTCGCCAAGGATGGTGCGGCTGTCGATCTTCGAGGTCACCTGGAAGGAGATACGGGTCGGAAAATTCGCCTTGATCGTACCGGTGATGACATCGACTGACGGGCGCTGGGTTGCCATGATGAGATGGATGCCGGCAGCACGCGCCATCTGCGCCAGACGCTGGATCGCACCTTCGATTTCCTTGCCCGCGACCATCATCAGGTCGGCCATTTCGTCGACGATGACGACGATATAAGGCATGGCCGTGAGGTCCATTTCCTCCTGCTCGTAGACCGCCTCGCCGGTGGCGCGGTCGAAGCCGCTCTGCACGTTGCAGAACACCGCCTCGCCCTTGGCGCGGGCAGCAGCGGCCCTTGCATTGTAGCCATCGATATTGCGCACGCCGAGACGCGACATCTTGCGATAACGGTCTTCCATTTCGCGCACGGCCCATTTCAACGCCATGACCGCTTTTTTCGGATCGGTGACTACAGGCGTCAACAGATGCGGAATACCGTCATAAACGGAAAGCTCGAGCATCTTGGGATCGACCATGATGAGACGGCATTCTTCCGGCTTCAGACGATAGAGCAGCGACAGGATCATGGTGTTGATGGCGACCGACTTGCCGGAACCCGTGGTGCCGGCGACCAGCAGATGCGGCATCTTCGCCAGTTCGGCGATGACAGGTTCGCCGCCGATGGTCTTGCCCAAGCAAAGCGCAAGCTTCTGGCGGGTCTCGGCGTAGTCTGTCGCTTCGATCAGTTCGCGCAGATAAACCGTCTCGCGCACCGGGTTCGGCAGTTCGATGCCGATGACATTGCGGCCGGGCACGACGGCGACACGGGCCGAGAGCGCCGACATGGAGCGGGCGATATCGTCCGACAGGCCGATGACGCGCGAGGACTTGACGCCGGGAGCCGGTTCGAACTCATACAACGTGACGACGGGGCCGGGGCGGACATCGATGATCTCGCCCTTGATGCCGAAATCCTCCAGCACGCTTTCGAGAAGCCCGGCGCTCTGCTCCAGCGCTTCCGGTGTCATGGTCGTGGTCTGCTGGACGCGGGCCTCCTGCAGAAGATCGATGGAGGGGTATTCATATTCCCCCTCGGCAAAAACCGGAGCTTCGCGGAACATCGGCTGCGAGGCCTGGATGGGCGCGCGGGGCGTGAAGCGCGGCTCGGCCGCAATTTTCTCAACCGGCTGAACCTGCTCCACAGGTCTCGGCGTTTCGACAACCATCGGCGCTTCCGCGACGGGCGGCGGTGCGACTTCCTGTTCCACGACCGGAAGGGCGGCAGGAACGACGGACTGACGCACGCCGATCTCGCGGTAAAGCCGGATTGCAGAACCACCCGGCACGGTGACGACAGGAGGTTCGGACGAAAGCACGATCGCAGCGGCTGCCGGCGACACGACGGCGACCGGCGCGACTATCGCAGGCGCGGTGACGACCGAATTTGCAAGAACGGCGCGCGTGGACGCGGAAACGCCCTCACTGGCGCCGCCCGGCAGATCGAGCGTCATCACTTCCCAGAAAAGCTCATCCGGCAGATGGGCGGCGAAAGCAGGAATGACGGCCTGAGCGGCCTCGACAGCAGGTGCGACGGATTGCGGCTGAACCGACGGGAATATCTGCGGTACCGGCGCTTCCACGGCTACGGAGATACCTTCCTGAACCGGCATCTGCGCAGCGGCAGCCGCCTCTTCCGCCTGCTTGCGGGCAAGCTCCAGCCGCAATTTGTAAGTCAGCGCTCTGGCGCCCCGGGCCTCCGGCGGCTGCGGCAGAAACGGCATGCGCGGCGGCGGCACGCGCTGCTCCGCCGGCTTCACGACGGGTTGAGGGACAGGAGCAACCTCCTCCTGCACAGCCTGCTGCTGCGCCACCGCTCCCTGCTCCACCGTTTCAGGCGGAGCGGCAGCCGGGATTTCCTCTTCCGGAATATTGGGTGTCTCGACAGGCATGCGCCGGGCAAAGGCGCTTTCCGGCGTGCGGGTGAAACGCACATTCGGGCCGAGCACGAAAGCATTCTGCCAGCCGGGCATCTCGGCGCGGCCTTCGATGGCGTCGGCTGCGCTGACATCGGCATTCGGCCGGGGTGCCGCGCCCGCCTTCATTCCCGCCGTCTGCTGACCGGCAACCGACTGGCCGTCGGCATGACGAGCCTTCTCGCTCCCCTCCCCTACGCTATTGGACGAATTCTGGAATCTGGATCGGGAGAAACTCATGGCAGCGTGCACACTCATCATAAACGTACATATTTCGGTCTCCCTGAAATAGAAAATAAAGGTTAATTACCCCTTTCCAGACAGGGCCGCCGAGGCAGATTTTCGCTCCGCCCACAGGCGCAACGGGGCACACACGGCCGAAGCATCGGTATCCCAACCACCTAATTTCATTGCGTTAAATCAATTTTCCGGAACATCGTCGCCGGCAGGACCGCAGCAGGAGAAAAGCGTATTGCCGCCGGAAAGCATATTGTTTCCGCAAAGGCCCACGCAACGTAAAATCATTGCTGTAAAGCCCGCGAATTAACGTGGACACTGCCGAGGTTGCAGTCTTAAGATCGGCCGCCGCGGACCAAGTGGAAAGGCCCGCCCAGCCCTCATTTCCGGAGTGAATCATGTCGCCTGTCCACCTGTCCCGCCGCTCGCTTCTCAAGACATCACTCCTTCTTGCCGCAACCACGGGTTTGGCGGGCATCGCCGCCGCGCAGCAGGCGGCACCCGGCGGAAGGCTGATCGTCGCGGCCGATTCGGAGCCGAAGAACCTCAACCCGGCAATCGTCGCCTCAAACGGCGTGTTTTATATCGCCAGCAAGATCGTCGAGCCGCTGGCCGAAGCCTCCTTCGATGGCAAGGACGGGCTCACACCGCGGCTTGCGACCGAATGGCAGGGATCGGATGACGGTCTCAGCGCCACTTTCAAGCTGCGCGAAGGCGTGTCCTGGCATGACGGCAAGCCGTTCACCTCGGCGGATGTGGCCTTTTCGGCGCTCTACATCTGGAAGCCGTTACAGAATCTCGGACGGCTGGTCTTCGCCAATCTCGAGAAGGTGGACACGCCGGATGAACACACGGCGATTTTCCGCTTCTCCAAGCCCACGCCCTTCCAGCTCATCCGCAACGCACTGCCGGTCGTTACCAGCGTCGTGCCGAAACATCTTTATGAAGGCACCGATATCGCCACCAACCCGGCCAATACCAAACCGGTCGGCACCGGGCCTTTCGTCTTTGCCGAATACAAGCCCGGCGAATATTATCGCCTGACCCGCAATCCCAATTACTGGGGCAAGGACGAACCGCAGCTCGAAGAGATCATCTACCGCGTCCTGCCGGACCGGGCGGGTGCGGCTTCCGCGCTCGAAGCAGAGGAAATCCAGCTCGCCGCCTTCTCCGCCGTGCCTCTGGCCGATCTCGACCGCATCTCAAAGGTGGCGGGCATCAAGGTCATTGCCGATGGTTACGAGGCGCTTACCTATCAGCTGGTGGTCGAAATCAACCATCGCCGCAAGGAACTGGCCGATCTCAAGGTCAGAAAGGCCATCGCCCACGCCATCGACAAAAAATTCGTCATCGACAAGGTCTTCCTCGGTTACGCCACGGCATCCACAGGCCCGGTACCGAAGAACGCCCCTGAATTCTACACCGACGATGTCGAGACCTATGATTTCGATGTGGCCAAGGCCAATGCCCTGCTGGACGAGGCGGGTTATGCGCGCGGCCCGAACGGAACACGTTTCTCGCTGAAACTTCTGCCGGCGCCCTATTTCAACGAAACCAAGCAGTTCGGCTCCTATCTTCGTCAGGCGTTGCAGGAAATCGGCATCGATGCCGAGTTGGTCAACAATGATTCAGCCGCTCACCAAAAGGCCGTCTACACCGATCATGCCTTCGATCTCGCCATCGCGCCGCCGGTCTTCCGCGGCGACCCGGCAATTTCCACCACCATTCTCGTGCGTTCCGGCATTCCGGCGGGCGTCGGCTTCTCCAACCAGGGCGGTTACGAGAACAGGACGCTGGACGAATTGATCGACAAGGCGGCGATAACGGTCGACACCGCCGCGCGCACGGCGCTTTACAAGGATTTCCAGAAGCACGTCGCCGCCGATCTGCCGCTGATCAACGTTGCCGAATGGGGCTTCATCACGGTGGCGCGCGATACCGTCAAACATGTCGCCAGCAATCCCCGCTGGGCCGTTTCCAATTGGGCGGATACGGCGGTCGATACGTAAGGATGCATCGTGAAGCGTGCAGTAACATTGCTGAAGCGAAGGGCAGTCAGCGCCATTCCGGTGCTGCTGATCGTTCTCATCTTCACTTTCGTACTGCTTGAAAATGCATCCGGAGACGCGGTGGACGCCTATCTCGTCTCCATCGGCGGCGGCGATGCCGGGCTCAGGGATGTACTGCGCGAGCAATATGGCCTGAACGGTTCGGTGCTGGCCCGTTTCTGGCTCTATGCCAGCTCGGTGCTGCGGCTCGATCTCGGCTGGTCGCTTGCTTTCGAGCGGCCGGTGCTGGGGCTGATCCTCGAGCGGCTGCCGAACACGCTTCTGCTGATGGGCAGCGCCACCGCATTCGCCTTCATCCTCGGCACCGGGCTTGGCATTGTGGCCGGCGCGCGTCCCGGAGGGCTGACGGATCGCGTGCTTTCAACGCTTTCGCTGGCGCTTTACGCCACGCCCGGCTTCTGGCTCGGCCTCGTGCTGGCCATCGTCTTTGCCGTTCAACTCAAATGGCTGCCCACCTCAGGCATCGAAACCATCGCCTCGGGCAAGCAGGGATTTGCAAGGGCGCTCGATATTGCCCGCCATCTCGTGCTGCCGGTCGCCAGCCTCGGCCTCATTTATCTCGCGCTTTTCTTGCGCGTCATGCGCACTGCCATGGCGGCGGTCTGGCCGCTGGATTTCGTGCTTTTTGCTCAATCCAAGGGGCTTTCCAAACGGCGGATCGTGCTGCGCCATGTCGCGCGCAACGCCGCTCTTCCGCTTGTCACCGTGCTTGGCCTGCAGGCTGCGACCATGTTGGGCGGCAGCGTGGTGATCGAAAGCGTCTTCGCGATTCCCGGCTTCGGCCGGCTGGCGCAGGAGGCGGTCAGCGGCCGCGACACACCGCTTTTGATGGGCATTATTCTGACAAGCGCCGTCTTCGTCATCCTCGTTAATCTCGCCGTCGATATTGTCTATGCCGTTCTCGATCCGCGCATCGGCAGCGGGGAGCGACAGGCATGAGTTTCGCTCTCCGGCTGCTGCGCAGTTTCGAAGGCGCCACGGGCACCATCATTCTGGTGCTGCTTGCCATGACGGCGCTTGCCGCCCCCCTCCTCTTTCCGGGCGACCCGCTGGCCATTGTTGGCGAGCCGCTGATTGCGCCCTTTACGGATGCCGCCCTGCCGCTGGGCACCGACCGGCTGGGCCGCAATGTGCTGGCCGAGCTTGCCCATGGCGCGCAGGCCTCCCTGCTCGTCGGCATGGGTGCTGCCGCCGCCGCGCTGGTGATCGGCACCGTCATCGGCACCATTGCCGGATTTGCCGGCGGTCTCGTGGATGAAGCATTGATGCGCGTCACCGACGCCTTCCAGATCGTGCCGAATTTCCTGCTCGCACTCGCCTTCGTCAGCACCATCGGCCCTTCCATGCCCATCGTCATTCTCGCCATTGCGCTCGGCGCATGGGCGGATCCGGCGCGGCTGATGCGGGCGCAGGTGTTGAGCATCCGCGAGCGCGACTACGTGCAATCCGCCCGCGCCATCGGCATGCATCCGCTGGAAATCGCGTTCCGGCAGATTTTACCGAATGCCCTGCCGCCGGTTCTGGCGCTGGCCGCCATCATCGTCGCGGCAGCGATTCTCACCGAAGCTGCACTGTCCTTCCTCGGGCTTGGCGATCCCAATATCGTCACCTGGGGTTCTATGATCGCCGAAGGACGCAACGTCCTGCGCTCGGCCGCGTTTTTGTCCGTCATCCCCGGCATCGGCCTTCTGGTCACCGTTCTCGGCGTCTACCTTCTCGGCGAAGGCATCAACAGGGCGATGGCGACGGGGAGGCAAGCGCCATGAGCGGAAATGCGCTGTGCCGGATCGACGATCTCAGCGTTTTTTATGCGGCGGGCGATGCACCGGCCTTGCAGAATGTTTCGCTGACGATCCGGCAGGGGCAAAGGCTGGCGATCATCGGCGAAAGCGGTTCGGGAAAATCCACGCTCGGCAGAGCCATTGCCGGGCTTCTTCCCGGTAATGCCCGGGTTTCCGGCGATATTTCCTGGAGCCGCGATAGCGGCCTGTTTCACGGCAGGCCGCTGCCAGGGCGAGATATCGGCACGATCTTTCAAGATACCGGCGCGACACTCAACCCGGTTCTCACCATCGGCGAACAGGTGGCGGAAGGCGCCTCGCGGCATCTCGGCCTGTCATGGGGGCAAGCGCGCGATCTTGCCCGCGATCTTCTGGAGCGGGTGCGGCTGCCGCATCCTTCCCATCTGCTCACCGCCTATCCGCACCAGCTTTCCGGCGGCCAGAGGCAGCGCGTGGCGATTGCCGCCGCCATTGCCGCCAGTCCTTCGATCCTGATTGCCGACGAGGCCACGAGCGCACTCGATACGGTCAGCCAGGCCGCAATCGCCACGCTGCTGGACGATCTGGTGCGGCAGGAAAACAAGACGCTGGTGTTCATCACCCATGATATCGGCCTTGCTTCCAGCCTTGCCGACGAGATCGCGGTTCTGCGCGCGGGGCTACTGGTGGAACACGGCCCGACGCGGCGGGTGCTCTCCACACCCTCCCATGACTATACGCGTGCGCTGCTTGCAGATTATCTCGATCTCTCCACCCCGCCGCTCATCAGCGAGGCCGCGTCATGAACGAAGCCCTTCTGAGTGTCGACGGATTGTCGAAAACCTATCGCACCGGCGCAAGAACGGTGGCGGCGCTTTCCGACATCTCCTTTTCGCTTCAGCCCGGCGAGACCCTGGGGCTTGCCGGTCCCTCCGGCTGCGGGAAATCGACACTGGCGCGCATTCTGATGCGGCTGATCCCGGCCGATGAAGGCACGATCCATTTCAAAGGCCGTGACTGGCTGGCGCTTGACGACGGCAAGCTTCGTGCCGCCCGCCGGCACATGCAGATGGTGTTTCAGGACACGCATGGTGCCTTCAATCCGCGCGCCAGCGTCGAGGATGCCATCGGCGAACCGTTGCGCATCCATCGCATGGTCAAAAGACGCGAGCGTGCGGCGGAAATACACCGCCTTCTCGAGCGCGTGGGCCTGCCCGCCAGCTATGCCGGCCGCTCGGTCTTCGAGCTTTCCGGCGGCCAAAGGCAGCGTGTCGCGATTGCACGGGCCATTGCGCTCAAACCGTCGCTTCTCATTCTGGACGAAGCCGTATCCGCGCTCGATGTTTCGGTTCGCCGGCAAATCCTCGAACTGCTGGTGGAAATACAGCGGGAGACGGCCGTTTCCTGTATTTTTGTTTCCCATGATCTCGCGGTCATCCGGGCCGTCTGCCACCGCGTCGCCATCATGGAAGCGGGGCGGATCGTTGAAATCGGCAGGACGGGAAATATCGTCTCGGCGCCGCAATCCTCGACCGCCAGAACCCTGATCGACGCCGCACCGCGCCTGACCATTGCCACGTAAGGAAAAGACATGCCCGTTCTGGATTATGCATTGCTGCTCGACCCGCCCGCTTTTCCCGCGGAGCGTTACGCGATTCTGGCTGACCGGCTGGCAGCCTTGATGGGCACGGGGAACGACGTCCTTCTCATGCAGGCGGAAGCCGTGCTGGCGCTTGAGGCGGCGGCGACGAGCCTTGCCCGACCGGGTCTTAGAGCGCTCAACATCGTCACCAGCCCCTATGGCGCATGGTTCGGCGGCTGGCTTGCGAGAGGCGGCGCGACGGTGCGCAACCTGACGGCCAGCCCGGCAAAGCCGGTCACGCTGGAGGAGGTGGAACGGGCGCTGGACGAGGGCCCGGGCTTCGATCTTCTCGCCCTCGTCCATGCGGAATCGGCAAGCGGCATTCTCAACCCCCTGCCCGCCATTGCCGCGCTCGCTCGGCAAAGGGGCATAGTGACCCTTGTCGATGCCGTCGCCTCCATCGGCGGCCATGCCTTCGAGGTCGACCGGCTGGGCATCGATATCGCCGTGATCGGCCCGCAAAAGGCGCTGGCCGGCCCGGCCGGGGTTTCCGCCATTTCCGTCAGCGAAAAAGCATGGGAGCTTCTTTCCCATGGTGATGCGCCGGCAAACTCCATGCTCTCGCTTCTGGACCAGAAAAAACTCTGGCTCGATGCCGGCCGCGGCGTGCTGCCCGGAACGCCCGCTCCGCTGGAATTCTACGCGCTGGAGGCCGCCCTCGACCGGATAGAGGCGGAAGGTCTGGCATCCGCCAATGAACGCCACGAAAGGGCGGCAGCGGCCACCCGGAACGGCATCAGGGCGCTCGGTATCCCGACCTGGGTGGAAGAGGCACACGCCTCCGCCCTCGTTTCCACGGCGATCCTGCCGGATACCGTGGAGGCCAAGGCGTTCCTCGTCGCTGCATCCCAAAAGCAGGGCGCAGATCTTTCCGCCGGTGTCGGCCCCGGCGCGGAACGGCTGATAAGGCTCAATCACACCGGTCGGAGGGCGCATCCGGAGGCGGTAAAAGCCAATATCGCGGCCTTCTCCAGCGCCCTGAAGAGCCTCGGCCATGCCGCAGATACCGATTCCGCACTGGAAGCGACTGAAAAAGCCTATTCTGACGCCCCTGCGAACGGCGTTTAATGCCGCTAATAAACGTTCATTGCGCCAAATCCGGCAGCGTTGGAATGTCAGTCACGACATTGTTGTTAAAAATGGTAGACAAATTCCTCGGCCAATCTTGACGAAATCATGGCAACGCGCGAAACTTAACGCTACGTTAACTCGCGTGAAGAAGGGAAATGGCCATGGTAGCAGGGTTCAACATGCTCTCCTTTGACCTCTTTGGCATCGGCCGAAGGATGCCCGTCGTCAATGAGCGGGTGGAGACCGAGTTTCAGGACAAAACGCCGCGTAGACCCGACGACGAGTCGCACGACGATGATCGCGATCAGGAATATGAACTGTTCTTCTGGTCGCTTTACCCGGTGATCTGAGCCATTTACAGCGGCTTGCAGGCATGAACCTTGCCAAGGACCGCGGGTTCATTCAATGATTGCCGCATGCGCCGGCCCGAAAAGAACTCTGCGAACAGAGACTTGCAACTGTTGCGCCGCCTTCTGCGGGCCAAGGATCATATGGACGCGGCGCCCCATGAGGCGTGGCCTGTTTCACGTCTTGCAAGCGTCAGCGGGGCATCGCAGGCGCACTTCGCGAGATCGTTTCGCGATGCTTTCGGCATACCTCCTCACCGTTATCTTCTGACCCGCCGGGTGGAGCGCGCCGTGGCGCTGTTGCGTGACACGGATTTTCCGGTCATCGAAATCGCGTTGCAAACCGGCTGGAACAGCATCGGCACATTCGGCCGTGTTTTCCGCGACGTGACCGGGGAAAACCCGAGTGAATTGCGGCGCAGGATGCGGCTTTTGCCTGCCGACCTTGAGCAGGTTCCCCATTGCTTCGTCAGCGCCGCACATCGTCCCCATCTCACAATCGCAGTTTCGGAGAAGCGCCGGCGAACGGAAAGCGGTAGGCACGGTGAGTGAAAGGGAGATAGCTCATGAAAAATGGTGTTCAACTTGTCGGGCTTTATGTTCATGACCAGGACGAAGCGCTGCAATTTTATGTCGAAAAAGTCGGATTTCGTCTGCATACGGACGCACGTAACGGCGATTATCGCTGGTTGACCGTGCAGCACCCGGACCAGCCGGATTTCCAGCTGGGCCTGTTTCGGCCGCAGGCCCCGACCGTTGATGAGGCGACGGCGCAGGATCTGAACGAAGCCGTGGCCAAAGGCGCCATGCCGCCGCTGGTTCTGGTGGTCGAGGATTGCCAGAAAGCCTTTGACGCCATGCACAAACGCGGCGTCGAATTCACCCAGGAACCGATCGCCCGCTACGGCTCGGTGGATGCGAGCTTCCGCGATCCTTCCGGCAATGGCTGGAAGCTCGTTCAGGCCCGCTGAAGCGCCGATGTGTCACATTCCATCATGGATGCTTTTTCTTGGGGGCGATTTTGATCTTGCGAAACTGGATAAGGCAGGGCCATCGGTGGCTGGGCATTCTGCTGACCATTACCATTCTGGCGAACTTCGCTTCGATGGCCTTCGGCCCGACGCCGCCGGTGATCGTCTTTGCTCCGCTGCTGCCTCTGACTTTGCTTGTTTTCAGCGGGCTTTACATGTTCTTCCTGCCATATCTGGGAAAGCCGCCAGCCCCATCGGAGAAGTAGGCAGATAAGCAATGATGCTATCGCGCTCTTCGGCCGCCGTGCAGTTTATGCGGTTGCGAAGCACGGTATTCAAAATGTTTCGGCCCCGGGTTTTACCCCGGGGCCGATTAAAAAGCGGTCGGCCGAAACTACCTGACCTTAGTGGTTGTCGCGCGGCAGGCCCTTGGTCTGGGCGATGCGCTGATACTTCACGGCCGGCTCCAGAACCGCGCCGGTTTCCATCTGGCTGACGATACCGCGCTGGATTTCCTGCCATGGGGTCTGGTGATCGGGGAACTTGTAACCGCCCTCGGCGGAAAGCGCCTCGTAACGCTTGGCCAGCTCTTCACCGGAAATCAGGATATCCGCCTTGCCGCGGCCCACATCGATGCGGACGCGGTCGCCCGTCTGAAGAATGGCAAGACCGCCGCCTGCCGCCGCTTCCGGGGAAGCGTTGAGGATGGACGGGCTGCCCGACGTGCCGGACTGACGGCCATCGCCGATGCAGGGCAGCGAATTGACGCCTTCCTTCAAAAGATAATCCGGTGCGCGCATGTTCACCACTTCCGCCGCACCCGGATAACCGATGGGGCCTGCGCCGCGCATGAAGAGGATGGTATTGGCGTCGATCTTCAGCGACGGATCGTCGATGCGGTGATGGTAGTCCTCCGGACCGTCGAACACCACGGCGCGGCCTTCGAAGGCTTCCGGATCGTTCGGGTTGGAGAGGTAACGGTTGCGGAACTCTTCCGAGATCACGCTGGTCTTCATGATGGCGGAGGAGAACAGGTTGCCGCGCAGAACGCGGAAGCCGGCGCGCTCCTTGAGCGGCTGCTCATAGGGGCGGATGACCTTCTCGTCTTCGATGATCGCGCCACGGCAGTTTTCGCCGATGGTCTTGCCGTTGACGGTCATGGCGTCTTCCATGATCAGTCCCTGTGTCATCAGCTGGTTGACGACGGCAGGAACGCCGCCGGCATGGTAATAATCCTCGCCGAGATATTCACCGGCCGGCTGCAGGTTAACGAGCAGCGGCACGTCTTCGCCATAGGTCTGCCAGTCATCCACCGTCAACTCGACGCCGACGTGGCGGGCGAGGCCGTTCAGATGGATCGGCGCATTGGTGGAACCGCCAATCGCCGAATTGACGCGGATGGCGTTGATGAAGGCATCCTTGGTCATGATATCGGAAGGCTTCAGATCTTCCTTGACCATTTCGACGATGCGCAGGCCGGTAAGATAGGAGACTTCCTGACGGTCACGGTAAGGCGCCGGGATGGCGGCGGAGCCCGGAAGCTGCATGCCGAGCGCTTCAGCAAGCGAGTTCATGGTCGTTGCCGTGCCCATGGTGTTGCAGTAACCCGTGGAGGGAGCCGAAGAGGCGACGAGCTTGACGAAGCCCTGATAATCGATCTCGCCCTTCGCCAGCAGTTCGCGCGCCTTCCAGACGATGGTGCCGGAACCGGTGCGTTCGCCACGGAACCAGCCGTTCAGCATGGGGCCGACGGAAAGGGCGATGGCCGGAATGTTGACTGTGGCCGCCGCCATAAGACAGGCAGGCGTGGTCTTGTCGCAGCCGATGGTCAGAACGACGCCATCGAGCGGATAGCCATAAAGCACTTCCACGAGGCCGAGATAGGCAAGGTTACGGTCGAGACCGGCGGTCGGGCGCTTGCCGGTTTCCTGGATCGGATGCACCGGGAATTCGATGGCGATGCCGCCCGCTTCACGGATGCCTTCGCGCAGGCGGTTCGCCAGTTCCAGATGGTGGCGGTTGCAGGGCGAAAGGTCCGAACCGGTCTGCGCAATGCCGATGATCGGGCGGTCGGACTGAAGCTCGGCCTGGCTCAGACCGAAGTTCATGTAACGCTCGAGATAAAGCGCGGTCATATCCGCGTTGGCGGGATTGTCGAACCACGCGCGCGAGCGAAGCTTGCCTTGGGTTGCAGGCAGATTGTCGGATTTGGTCATTATGCAGGTCTCCAGCCGGAAGTGGCCAACGGTAAAATATTACGAAATGCGACAAGCTTATGTTGTGCGCAAGGAAAATGGAATCAGCTTTCGGAGATCACGCATAACCGACAGAGCAGCCCCAGACGAGTGATTTGGAGCTGTTCTTCGGCTTTAACCGAATATTTTTCGGCATTTACGATGATACCGGTTTCGCGCAACGGCCTCTTCCTCCCTGCCTTGCCTGAATGCGGCCGGCCCGATGGCCCGGCACTCCGCCTCAGTCTGATCTCTTTATTTGTATTACTATTAGATGCCATCATTGGCTGTCAAGCCACATCACGGGCCATTTTCGGCGTGTTCAGACAGGAAAAAAGCGCAATTAATTTCCATTCAAACCATTGATTCATTGTATTTTATGACAAAATTTCGTCGCAGCTCGTGAAAACCAAATTGCGAAAAGGCCAAAAAACCACTTTTCAAGAGTATTACTATATGCTCATAGTGTCGCCGTCACGCTGACATCATCTCTGGGAGGATAAGATGAGAAAAGCTCTTGCGGCATTCACTGTCGCCGTTTCCGCATGCCTTGCATCCAGTGTTTCCGCACAATCGCTTACCGTCGGCTTCTCGCAGATCGGTTCGGAATCCGGCTGGCGCGCGGCTGAAACAACCGTCACCAAGCAGCAGGCGGAGAAGCGCGGCGTCACGCTGAAATTCGCCGACGCGCAGCAGAAGCAGGAAAATCAGATCAAGGCCGTTCGCGGCTTCATCGCGCAGGGCGTCGATGCGATCCTGATCGCTCCGGTCGTCGCAACCGGCTGGGACGCCGTGCTGAAGGAAGCCAAGGAAGAAAAAATCCCTGTCATCCTGCTCGACCGCCAGATCGAGGCTTCGGACGATCTTTACCTCACCGCCGTGACCTCCGATCAGGTTCATGAGGGCAAGGTTGCCGGCGACTGGCTGGTCAAGGATGTCGGCTCCAAGGACTGCAAGGTCGTTGAATTGCAGGGCACGACCGGCTCTTCGCCCGCCATCAACCGCAAGAAGGGCTTCGAAGAGGCGATTGCCTCGCACAAGAACATCAAGATCGCGCGCTCGCAGACCGGTGACTTCACCCGCACCAAGGGCAAGGAAGTGATGGAAAGCTTCATCAAGGCCGAAGGTGGCGGCAAGGATATCTGTGCGGTCTACGCTCATAATGACGACATGGCCGTCGGCGCGATCCAGGCGATCAAGGAAGCCGGTCTGAAACCCGGAACCGACATCAAGGTCGTTTCCATCGATGCCGTGCCTGATATCTTCAAGGCCATGGCGGCCGGCGAAGCCAACGCCACCGTCGAACTGACGCCTGATATGGCCGGCCCCGCCTTCGACGCGCTCGAAGCCTATCTGAAGGACAAGAAGGCCCCGCCGAAGTGGATTCAGACCGAATCCAAGCTCTACACGGCGTCCGACGACCCGATGAAGGTCTACGAGGCGAAGAAGGGTCTGGGTTACTGATACCCCATTCTTCGGAAGGAGCGGCGCGCCGTTCGTGCCGCTCCATCATGGCATTTTTCATGCGGAACCTGCTCAATGTCCGAAACGGCACCACTTCTGGAAGCACGCGCCATCGGCAAATCCTTTCTGGGGATCACGGCGCTCGATGGCGTCGATTTTTCGCTTGGACATGGTGAAATCCATGCCCTGCTCGGCGAAAACGGCGCGGGTAAATCGACGCTCATCAAAATCCTGACCGGCGTTTATCACCGCGACAGCGGCTCGATCTTTCTGGAGGGCAGCGAGATTTCGCCCGCCAATGTGGGCGAGGCGCAGGCGCTCGGCATCGGCACGGTCTATCAGGAAGTGAACCTTCTCGAAAACTTGACGGTTGCCGAAAACCTGTTTCTCGGCCGCCAACCGCGCCGCTTCGGGCTGATCGACCGCAACACGATGCAAAAGAATTCGCAGGCGCTGCTTGCCCAATACGGGCTTTCCATCGATGTCAACGCGCTTCTTTCAAGTTATTCCGTCGCCATCCGGCAAATCATCGCCATTGCCCGCGCCGTCGATCTTTCCGGCAAGGTGCTGGTGCTGGACGAGCCAACCGCCAGCCTTGATGCCCATGAGGTCGAGATGCTGTTCGGGGTTTTGAAAAACCTGCGCGCCCGCGGCATCGGCATCGTCATCATCACCCACTTCCTCAATCAGGTCTATGATATCGCCGACCGGGTGACGGTGCTGCGCAATGGCCGCCTCGTCGGCACCCGCGACATCGGCAGCCTGCCGAGATCCGAACTCATTTCGATGATGCTCGGTCGCGAGCTTCAGCACATTACCCATGAACATCAGGCGACCGAAGATACGGTTGCCGAGGGCGAGCCGCCGATCCGTTTCGAAGGTTACGGCAAACGCGGCAGCATCGGGCCCTTCGATCTCGGCATCCGCCCGGGAGAAATCGTCGGCGTCGCCGGTCTCCTTGGCTCCGGCCGAACCGAAACCGCCTTCCTGCTGTTCGGCATCGACCGGCCCGATACCGGCACGGCGACAATCGACGGAAAGACGGCGGCGATTTCGTCTCCTGAAGCTGCGATCTCGGCCGGGTTCGGATTCTGTCCGGAAGAGCGCAAGACGGACGGCATCATCGGCGACTTCTCCGTTACCGATAATATTGCCCTGGCGCTGCAGGCACGGCAGGGCTGGGCACGGCCGCTCTCGCGCCGGCAGAAGGCTGAGCTTGCCGAAAGCTTTATCAAGTCGCTCGATATCCGCCCGGCCGACCCCGACCGGCCGATCAAATTCCTGTCCGGCGGCAATCAGCAGAAGGCCATTCTGGCGCGCTGGCTCGCCACCCAGCCCCGGCTGCTGATCCTCGACGAGCCGACACGCGGCATCGATATCGGCGCGCATGCGGAAATCCTGAAAATGATCGAAAAACTCTGCAGCGAGGGCATGTCGCTTGTCGTCATCTCCTCCGAACTGGAAGAGCTTACCGCCGTCGCCCATCGTGTCGTCGTGCTCTCCGACCGCCGCCATGTCAGCGAATTGAAGGGCGGCGAGGTGACCGCCGACAACATCATGCGGGCGATTGCCGATGCGGCGAAAACGGAGGCGGCGTGATGACAGCAATGACACGACGCTTCAAAAGGCTTGCTCCCCAGCTTGCCGCGCTCTTCATCATTCTGGCAGCGATTACAATCCTTTCGCCGGGTTTCCTGCATGTCTCGTTCCAGAACGGCCGGCTCTATGGCAGTCTGGTGGATATTCTCGTGCGCGCCGCACCGGTCGCGCTGTTGACCATCGGCATGACGCTGGTCATCGCCACCAAGGGCATTGATCTTTCCATCGGCGCGGTCATTGCCATCTGCGGCGCGGTCGCTGCCACGCTCATCAGCAACGGCCATTCCATTCCTTCGGTCATTGTCATCTCGCTTGCGGTGGGCATTGCCTGCGGTCTGTGGAACGGCGTGCTGGTCGCCCTGCTCGACATACAGCCGATCATCGCCACCTTGATCCTGATGGTGGCGGGGCGCGGCATCGCCCAGCTCATCACCGAAGGCGTCATTCTCACCTTCAACAATGACAGCTTTGCCGCCATCGGTTCCGGCGCATTCGCTGGCATTCCGCTGCCCGTCATCATCTGGGTGGCGGCCGCACTGCTGATCGGCCTTCTGGTGCGCAAGAGCGCGCTCGGTTTCCTGATCGAGGCGACCGGCATCAATCGCCGCGCCGCAGCGCTTGCCGGTGTGCGGGCGCGCTTCCTGCTGTTTTTCGTCTATGCCGTCTCCGGCCTCTGCGCGGCCATCGCCGGCATGATCGTGACCGCCGACATTCGCGGCGCGGATGCCAACAATGCCGGGCTTTGGCTGGAGCTGGACGCCATCCTCGCCGTTGTCATCGGCGGCACCTCGCTGAATGGCGGGCGCTTCTCCATCACCGCCTCGCTGATCGGCGCGCTCATCATCCAGACCATCAATACTGGCATTCTCGTCTCGGGCTTTCCGCCGGAATTCAACCTCATCATCAAGGCCGGCATCATCATGGTGGTGCTGACGCTGCAATCGCCGGCGATCATGACGGTGCTGGGCTTCGTGAAAGCGCCCAAGCCACACGCCAAACCGGCCGCCGCCAATGGCATGACCAAGGAAGGAACCGCGCGATGATCCACAGCCGCAACCTGCCCTTCCTCACCACGCTGACGATCTTCGTCATCGCCTATCTCCTCTGCGTGCTGCAATATCCGGCGATCTTTTCCACGCGGGTGATCGGCAATCTTCTCACCGACAACGCCTTTCTCGGCATTGCGGCGGTCGGCATGACCTTCGTCATCCTGTCTGGCGGCATCGATCTCTCCATCGGTTCGGTCATTGCGTTTACCAGCGTCTTCGTGGCCGTGATGGTCGGCACCTATAATGTGCATCCGCTGCTCGCCTTCGCCATCGTGCTGGTTGTCTCGACATTGTTCGGCTGCCTGATGGGGGCGATGATCCGCTTCCTCGCCATCCCGCCCTTCGTGGTAACGCTGGCGGGCATGTTTCTGGCGCGCGGCGCGGCTTACCTCATCTCCACCCAGTCCGTGCCGATCTCGCATCCCTTCATCGATGCGATACAGGGTTTTTATTACCGCTTCCCCGGTGGCGGCAGGCTGACGGCGCTCGCCATGCTGATGCTTCTCGTCTTTGCCGCAGGCATGCTGATCGCCAGCCGCACCCGCTTTGGCGCCAATGTCTATGCGCTCGGTGGCAACCCGCAATCGGCCGAGCTGATGGGCGTGCCGATCGGGGCGACGACCATCGGCATCTATGCGCTTTCCGGCTTTCTCTCCGGCCTCGCCGGCATCGTCTATACGCTCTACACTTCGTCAGGTTATTCGCTGGCGACGGTGGGCGTGGAACTCGACGCCATCGCCGCCGTCGTCATTGGCGGCACGCTTTTGACCGGCGGCACGGGGCTGGTGGCGGGAACCTTCATCGGCCTTCTGATACAGGGCTTGATCCAGACCTACATCGTTTTTGACGGGACGCTTTCCTCCTGGTGGACGAAAATCGTCATCGGTGTGCTGCTTTTCATCTTCATCGTGTTGCAGCGCGCAATCATCTGGTATTCAAACAGGAGACTGGCCGGACCGCATCCGGCATAATTGCCAAGGGAGGCTTGCTTGGGGCTGCTCGAAACGACGATAAGCGGGCGAAAACGCCGGAACAGCCACGCCCATGTGGTCTCCGAACTCGGCAGCGCCATCGTCTCGGGCAGAATTGCGGAAGGCTCCCTGCTGCCCAATGACGCGGAACTCTCCATGCGCTTCGGCGTCTCGCGCACCGTGCTGCGCGAAACCATGAAGACGCTGGCGGCCAAGCGGCTGGTGGAGCCCAAGGCGAAGGTCGGCACCCGCGTTCTCGACCGCTCAAGCTGGAACTTCTTCGATCCGGATGTGCTGGGCTGGCGCTGCGAGGCCGGCATAGACCAGGAATTCGTCACGCATCTGGCGGAGATCCGCCTGGCGCTGGAACCGGCGGCGGCGGCGGCAGCGGCCCTGCAGGCCTCCAATGACGATATCGTTTCGCTTTACGTCATCGCCGCCAAATTCGACAATCCGAAACATACGCCCGAAAGCATCGCCAAGGTCGATCTCGAATTCCACCTTGCCGTGGCGCATATGTCCGGCAATCCCTTCATGCGCTCGGCAAGCGGGCTGATCGAAGCAGCACTTGCCATTTCCTTCCAGCTCTCGTCGCCGGCCGCTTCGCCTGGCACCATCGCCGAAATCGCGTCCAATCATCTGCGTATCGTGCATGCGATTGCGGCGCGTGACGCGGATGCGGCGGTGAAAGCCATGCGCCACGTGATCGAGGTCGGTAAAGACCGGACGCAGAAGGCGATCAAGACGGTTTGAGGAGGAGTAGGACCCGCAGGAATGCGGGTCCGGTTTCTTCGACCAATTACCCCTGCGATGCCTCGACCTGCGGCACCACGCCACGGCGCGACGCCATCAGCGATGCGCCGAGAAGGGCGGCAATCGCCACGAAGACGAAAACCATCGTCGCCCCCTGAAGATCGATCAGCAGGCCGCCCAGAACCGCACCGCTGGAAATGGCGATCTGGAACGTGGTGAGCAGCAGCGCACCGGCGCTTTCCGCCTCATCGGAAGCGGCCCGCGTGATGAAGCTCTGCACACTGACCGGAAGCGCACCGAAGGCAAAGCCCCAGGAGGCAATGGCAAGGCCGGCAATCAGGGGCGACGCACCCGCAACGACCAGAACGGAAGCCGATGCCGCGATGAGAGTCGCGGCGAACGTCACTGCCCATGCCGTGTTTTTCTCGGAGAGGAAACCGCCGAAAAGATTACCGAAAAAACCGCCGACACCATAAACCAGAAGGACGAGGGAAATCGCCTCGACGCCAAGAAGCGTCACATCTTCCAGGAACGGACGGACATAGGTGAAGCCGGCAAAGTGACCCGCAACGATGAACAGCGTCGTCAGAAGGCCGATCCGGACCTGCGGCCGCTGCAACAGGCGGAACATGGTGGAAAGACCGGGTGCGCCAGCCGGCGGTAGCGACGGAACGGTGAGCAATTGCACGAGAAGTGCGATGACACCGAGCGCACCCGCAACGACAAAGGCCGAGCGCCAGCCAAGCGTCGCGCCGATCCACGCGCCCACCGGCGCTGCACAGACGGTGGCAACCGAAACCCCTGTCAGGATGATGGCCATGGCGCGCGGCATCTTTTCAAGCGGCACGAGCCTCAGCGCCAGCGCCGCCGACATGGCCCAGAAGCCGCCAAGGCCGATGCCGAGCAGGACACGCGAGGCGAACAGCATGAAAAGACCGTTGGCGAAGGCGGCCAGCGTGCTGGAAATGATCAGCAGCGTGGTCAGCCCAAGCAATGTCCAGCGACGGTCGATGCTGCGTGTGCCGATGACGACGCCGGGGCCGGCGACCGCCGCGACCAGCGCCGTAACGGTGATGGATTGACCGGCAATGCCGGAGCTGACGGCGAGATCGGCCGAAAGCGGCGTGAGAAGGCTGACCGGCAGGAATTCCGCCGTCACCAGCCCAAAAACGCCGAGCGAAAGCGAAACCACGGCCGCCCATTTCGCATCCGGCTCTGTCTTGCGCGGCACATATTCAAGCTCGTTTATGGTCCGGTTGTTCATGAAAATCTCCTGATGCGCATTCCCGGAATGCGTCCTGAAACGGAAAGGCGAAATGGTGAAACCGGTGGGAGTCCGGTTCAACAACCGCAAATCGATGCACATAAGCTATGCGTGACATCCCGGCGTTTCCATGCTAGAAAATCCATATTCCTTAACCAAACATCCGAATTTGCGAGAGCGCCATGAATGATGCCCTGACCGAAATGTTGCGTGGCCTGAGGCTCGATGGTGTCGAATACGGCCGGTGCCGCATGGCCACACCCTGGGCGACGGCCTTTCCCGAACAGGAAGCCGCGCGGTTTCATTTCATCGGCGTCGGTCAGGCGAAATTGCAGAAACCTTCCGGCGAATGGCTGACGCTGACCTGCGGTGACGCCGTGCTTCTGCCGCGAGGGCACGCCCATGTGCTGGGCAGCGGCGAGGATGTGAAACCCACCCTTTTCGACCGCTTCGGCAAGAAGGAAGTCTGCCAGGGCATCTTCGACATGGAATGCGCGAGCGCCGGCGGCGATACCGTCGCCTTTACCGCCTCGATGCGTTTCAACATGGACAATCTGCACCCGCTGCTGCAGCTGATGCCGGATGTGATGCTGACCAGCGATCTGGCCAAAAGCGACCCGGCTATCCCCCATCTGCTGGAAGCCATGACGCGCGAGGTGGAACTGAACCGCGTGGGCGCGGGCGGCATTCTGGCACGGCTTGCCGATGTGCTGACCGCGACGTTGATCCGCACATGGGTGGAATATGGCTGCGGCGATTCCAGCGGCTGGCTGGCCGCCGTGCGCAATCCCGAACTCGGGCGGGTATTGGCCGCCATCCACCTCAACCCCGAAAAGGACTGGAGCGTGGAGGAGCTTGCCTCGCTGATGGGCGCATCCCGCTCCAGTTTCGCGGAACGTTTCACCCGCATAGTGGGCGAAAGCCCGGCCCGTTATGTGGTGCGCGTGCGCATGCATCAGGCGCGGCTGTGGCTGCGCGAAGGCATGCGCGTAACGCTGGCGGCGGAAAAGCTCGGTTACGATTCCGAAGCCTCCTTCAGCCGCGCCTTCAAACGCGTGCTCGGCGCGCCGCCCAGCCAGTTCCGCAGGAAGGACACGGCCGGGCTGGAGGATGCGGCTTAAAAACTTCAAATAAAACGGATATGGATACGGGGTGAAATCAGATCCGCTTGACGCGAAAGCGTGAGGTTCGGGGAGCATCCACCATGAGCATTGCCGACGACGCCCGTTTCTGGAACCGGTCTGCCCGGAAATATGCCGGGGGCAAGATTTCGGACGAAACCGGATATGCGCGCACGCTGGAACGGACCCACGCCCTGCTGAAACCGGATGACAGGGTACTGGAACTGGGCTGCGGCACCGGGACAACGGCAATCCGGCTGGCAGGCGGGGTCAAAAACTATCTTGCGACGGATATTTCCGCCGACATGATTGCGATTGCCGAGGAAAGAAAACACGCCGCCGGCTCTCTCACCAACCTCGTTTTCAGCATGGCTACCGTGGAAACGCTTGTGCCCGACCCCGCGCAGTTTAACGCGGTTCTGGGTTTCAATTACCTTCATCTGGTCCGCGATCTGCCCGGCACATTGCGGCGCATCCATTCCCTGCTCACCGCGCAGGGGCTTCTCATTACCAAGACACCCTGCGTCGGCGATATGAACCCACTCATCCGCCTTGTGTTGCCAGCCATGCGCGCAATCGGCAAGGCGCCCTATGCCGGCATCTTCACCGCCACCGAGTTGAGCCGACATATAACAGCCGGAGGCTTCGACATTCTGGCCACGGAATTCCACGCGACAAAGGGCAATGACAAGCGGCCTTATATCGTGGCGCATAAAAGATAATCTGAACCGCCTTTTCAATGAAAATTGCGGGAAATGACCTTTATCCGCTCCACATCATCTTCATCATCGACTGTAGCCGGCGGGTGTTTCCTAATAGTGCGATGATCCTCCGGCGGCATGCCGTGGTGGAACTCATCGCCACGCCCATGCGGCAGGGGAAAGGCACGGTTGCGCTCGCCCACACTTGCCAGCGCTTCCGACAGATCGGCCAACCGGTGGGCGACCAGATGCACCACCTCGCCTTCCCGCTGGATCTTGCCGTAAATGCCGACCATGCCGGCAGACAGCACCACACGCCGGTATTTTTCGAAGGTATTGACCCAAAGGACAGCGTTGGCAATGCCCGTCTCATCCTCCAGCGTCATGAAAATCACGCCCTTGGCCGAGCCGGGGCGCTGGCGCACCAGCACCAGACCCGCCGTTTCCAGCCATGTGCCATCCCGCACACGCACCGCCTCCGCACAGGTAACGATGCGACGGCGGGAAAGATCGCGCCGCAGGAAGGTCATGGGATGTTCGCGCAGGGTGAGCCCCACATGACCGTAATCCTGCACCACCTCGCCGCCATCCGTCATGGGCCTGAGCGCGACGGCGGGTTCCTGAAGCTCGTCCACGACAGCATTTTCCCGGCTGGCGGCGGCGGCAAAAAGCGGCAGCGGCTCGTCCCGCAAAGCCTTGATGGCCCAGAGCGCTTCACGTCTGGCAAGCGAAAGCGACGGCAGAAAGGCATCGGCTTCGGCCAGACAGACGAGGGCAGCGGCAGGAGCGCCGGCCCTGCGCCAGAGATCATCCACCGAGGCAAAAGCCCGGTCCTGCCGGCCGGCGACGATATCGGCAGCGTGTTTGTTGGAAAGTCCCTTCACCAGACGCATACCTAGCCGCACGGCATAACGCTCTCTGCCATTGGTGTCCCTCTTGCCGGTCGGTTCCAGCGTGCAGTCGAAGCGGCTATTATTGACGCAGACCGGGCGCACCTCCACGCCATGATCACGCGCATCGCGCACGATCTGCGCCGGGGCGTAAAACCCCATGGGTTGCGAATTGAGAAGCGCCGTGCAGAAAATATCAGGATGGTGGCACTTCAGCCATGAGGAAGCATAAGCAATCAGCGCGAAGGAAGCCGCATGGCTTTCGGGGAAACCATAGCTGCCGAAACCTTCGAGCTGTTTGAAGATACGTTCGGCGAATTCCTGCTCATAACCGCGCGCGACCATGCCATCGATCAGGTCTTGCCTGAATTTGGAGATGGTGCCGACATTCTTGAAGGTTGCCATGGCACGGCGCAACTGATCCGCCTTGCCGGGGGAGAAACCCGCGCATTCGATGGCGACGCGCATGGCCTGCTCCTGAAACAGCGGAACGCCGAGCGTCTTGCCCAGCACTCCTCTCAATTCCTCCTTCGGATAATGTTCATCCTCTTTCTTGTCACGGCGTCGCAAATATGGGTGCACCATATCACCCTGAATGGGGCCAGGACGAACAATGGCGACCTGAATGACGAGGTCGTAGAATTTTGCCGGCTTCAGACGCGGCAGCATCGACATCTGCGCCCGGCTTTCAATCTGGAAGGTGCCGAGCGTATCGGCCTTCTGGATCATCTCATAGGTGGGATCGTCATCCTGCGGCACGGTAGCGAGATCGTACTTATCACCAGTACGTTCTTCCAGCATGTTGAAGCCGCGCTTCATGCAGAGAGCATGCCGAGCGCCAGACAGTCCATTTTCATGAACCTCATGATATCGACATCGTCCTTGTCCCATTCGATGATCTGCCGCTTGTCCATGGCAGCGGGTTCGATCGGGACCAGTTCATCCAGCCGGTCATGGGTCAAGACGAAGCCCCCCGGATGCTGGCTGTGGTGACGCGGCGTGCCTACAAGCTGGTTGGCCAGTTCAAGGGCAAGCTTCAGACGACGATCCTCCATATTGAGGTTCAGCTCCTTCACCTGCTTCTCGTCTACCTCTTCGCTCCAGCCCCAGACCTGTGAGGATAGAAGTTTCGTCAAATCTTCGGGCAGGCCCAGAACCTTGCCGACATCGCGCAAGGCCCCGCGCCCGCGATAACGGGTGACGACCGAGCACAGTGCGGCCTTGTCGCGACCATAGGTATCATAGACCCACTGGATGACCTCCTCGCGCCGCTGATGTTCGAAATCCACATCGATATCAGGCGGTTCGCGCCGCTCCTCAGAAACGAAACGTTCAAACAGGAGATCGACCTTGACGGGATCGATGGCGGTAATGCCAAGCACGTAACACACCACCGAATTGGCGGCCGAGCCACGTCCCTGACAGAGAATATCCAGCGAGCGTGCATGGCGAACGATAGCATTCACCGTCAGGAAATAGGGAGCGTATTCCAGTCTGCCGATCAGGCCAAGTTCGTGATGCAAAGCCTTTTCAACCTTCTCCGGCAAACCATGCGGATAACGCCCCGGCACCGCCTCCCAGACCAGCTTTTCCAGCGCCTGCTGCGCCGTTAGCCCTGGCAGGGTGCGCTCCTCGGGATATTGATAGACCAGTTCCTTCAGCGAAAATTTGCAGCGCTTCGCGATTTCAAGGCTGCGGGCCAGCGCTTCGGGATAGCGGGCAAACAGCCGGTGCATTTCTTCCGACGGCTTCATATAGCGGTCGGCATGGCGTTCGCGCCGGAAACCCGCCTCATCGATGGTGCAATTGTGCCTGATGCAGGTGACGACATCCTGCAGCATGCGCCGCTCGGGCACATGAAACAGCACGTCATTGGTCACCACGGTCGGGACATCTGCGGCTAGCGCCATGTTCGACAGTTCGAAAAGACGCATCTGGTCGTTGGGCCGTCTTCGGAGGCTAAGCGCCATATAGGCCCGGTCCGCAAAGGCTGTCTTCAGCCGGCGCAGGCGAAGCGCGCAGAGATCGTCTGCCAGATCGGCGAGCAGCACCACGATCAGGCCTTCGCCATAGGTAACGAGGTCATCCCATGTCAGCCGGCATTTGCCCTTGCCCCCCCTTTTCTTGCCAACGGAAAGCAGCCGGCAAAGCCGGCCATAAGCCGCGCGATCCATGGGATAGGCAAGCACGGAGATATCATCATCCAGATCGAGCCGGCAGCCGATGACGAGGCGGATGCCATGATTATTGGCGGCTTCGTAAGCGCGGGGAATGCCCGCAAGGCTGTTGCGATCCACGATGCCCAGCGTCTCGATGCCAAGATTTTTGGCCTGTTCGAACAGCTCCTCACAGGAGCTTGCACCGCGCAGGAAGGAGAAATGCGTGGTCACCTGAAGTTCGGCATAAAGCGGCGTATTCATGCGAAAACCCCGTGGATGAACCAGCCCTGCGAGCCGGTCTCGGCATGTTCGCCGTCACCGGAACGGAAAATCCAGAAGCGCTCGCCGCTTTCATTTTCCACCGTGAAATAATCGCGCACAGCGGCCTTTTCCCGGTCGCGTTTCCACCATTCGCCGAACACCCGCTCCGGCCCATCGGCGCGGCGCACATTGTGGCGAATGCCCTTCCAGAGGAAATAACGCGGCGGATGGTCCGGCAGCAGCGCCAGCGTCTCGATGGCTTCCGGCCTTGCAAAAAGCCTGACCGGACGCGGCCAGTGACCGGGCCAGCCGAGCGTATCCTCAGGCGCAAGCGCCGCAACGGGGGCAACGGAGCGCTCCGGCACATCGCTCGCCACCGCCGCATAACGATAGACCCTGTGACCGCGGTTGAGGATAACATCGACCGTATCGGCGATGTCCACGCGTCCCTCCTCCAGAAGCGAGGAACGGGCCTGCGCGGCGACAAGCGGCTCGGCATGGGTGGCGGTCAGCACCATCATCTCGATGCCGAAACCGGGATCGATGGTGTCGATACGGTCGGTCAGAAGCCGGACAAGCTGCTTGACATCGCGCACCGGTCTGGAGGTGCCGGCCCGCACCGCCTGCAGGCCGCTATCCACCCGGTGCAGCACCAGATCGACACGGCGGGCGCCGAGGCCGCGCTTTTCCAGTGCGACACAAAGCTCCGCAACCAGCTTTTGCGTGTAACGGGCAATCGTTTCCGCCGCCGCAATCGGCTCGGGAAAGGCGCGGCGCACCTCCACCAGCTCGGCCACGCGCACCGGTTCTATGGGTTCGCCGATCTCTCCGAAAGCCTGGGAAAGACGGCGCACGAGCTCGGGGCCGAAACGCAGGGTCAGCGGCGCGCGCGGGGCTTCGGCAAGCTCGCCGATGCTGCGGAAACCGAGCACCTTCAGCCCGGAAACGATACGCTCTTCCAGCCTGAGCGCAGAAAGCGGCAAGCCGCTGATCGCCACCCGCTGCCCGCCCGGCGGCACGATGCCGATCTCCTCGCGGCCAAAGCGCGCCAGCGCATGGGCAGCCCCCCAGCTATCGGCAATGGCGGCGCGGGCGGCAAAACCGGCGGCATGCAGGCGGTTGACCATGCCGCTCAGCATCAGCGCCTCATTGCCATGCAGATGGTCCGCACCCGCTGTGTCCAGCACCAGCCCGTCCGGCGGGTCGGCGGCGACAATGGGGGCATAGATGCGCAGGAAATGAAAGGCCAGCTGCTGCAGCGCGCGGGCATCACCAGCCGTATCCATATCTTCCACGATAAGGCCCGGCACCAGCGCCTGCGCCTTGCTGACCGGCGTGCTGGGCCGGATGCCGGCCGCCTTTGCCGCCTTGTCGAGCGCCAGCACCAGCCGGCGGCTGCCCTGGCGGCCGATCATGACCAGCGGCTTTTCAACCGGCGGCGCGTCCTTGCCCGAAAGACGCCGGAAACGATCCGTCGGCCATGTCGGCAGGTAGAGCGAGACGACCCTTTGCATCACAGGCTTCCACTTCAAATTCGGCACTTTCGCCGCCACGACATCGCAAAAGTTCCAGAAACCAGCGCGGTCTGCCCACCCCCGGCACCGGCAAGGGGGATGAGGGCCGGACGGAGATGCGCCAGCGGGTCACCGCCGCCGTCGGCTCTCCGAACAGCGCCGCATCGGCCGCACGCCGGAAACGGCGGATGGCAACGCCTGTAACACCGGAGGTTTCCGCCGCCAGTTGCAGCCGCCGCGAGGCGTTCATCGGCAGTTTTGCCACTTCGCCCATCACCGCGCCGAAGCCGTTGCAGCGCAAACCCTCCTCGAAACAGTCGAGCACACCTTTCTCATCACGGCATTCAACGATGATGACCCGGTTCTGCGACAGGCCCGCCTGCGTCAGCCCCGGCATGAACAGATCCCGGCGGGTGACACACCATAAAACCTTGCCGGAAAGCCGTGCTGCCACACCGGCCGCAAAAAGGGCGGCCGCCGCGCCATCGGCAGCGCCATTGCCGCCGCCGCTCACCTCATGCAGACAACCGAGCTTCAGCCCGCCTCCCGGCAGGTGGTGGTCGATGGCATCCACGCCGAAAGGCAAGGTCTCGTGCAGGCGCGGAGCGCCGTTACCGATCCTTTCCAGCCTTTCACGCAGCTCTTCCACAACGAGCAACTGATCCGCGCGCTTTTGCATGGCATGACAGGTTTCAATTCCGGATTTTCAATTCTATTGTTCCTGTTTTGTTCTTATTTCAGCAAAGAGTCAAGCAATGCAGTGCCGCTCTTCAACAGTTTGCACGGGAAGAGCGGGATTATGGCCTTGCGGCCATACGTGCCGCCGCTAAAACGGAATTGTCCGGCCGGCCGTCTGTTTTCGCATGAAGACGACCGAGGCAGGACCTCAAGGTTTTTGGAGGAAAGCCGCCCATGATCGCCAGCATTCTGATTGCCGTGGTTGCGGCCATCCACATCTACATCGTCATTCTGGAAATGCTGCTGTGGGAAAAGCCCGCTGGCCGCAAAGCCTTCGGCCTTTCTGCGGATTTTGCCCGGCAGACAAAAGTGCTGGCCGCCAATCAGGGCCTTTATAACGGGTTTCTGGCGGCGGGGCTGATCTATGGGCTGATGCAGGGCGATGAAGGGCTGAGTTTCAAGGTGTTCTTCCTCGCCTGCGTTCTGGTGGCCGGTATTTTCGGCGCCATGACAGCCAATATGAAGATCCTGTTCATTCAGGCATTGCCGGCATTGTTCGCGCTCGGCTTCCTCTGGATCGGAGTATGAACCGATGAGCGCATGGAACGACACGTCCGCAAGAGACGCTCTCAACCGCATATTCATGGCCGCCGTCGCGAGCGCCGATCCCGCAAAGGTGCTGCAACACCATCTTCCTTCCCCGCCCAAGGGCAGATGTGTGGTGGTGGGCGCTGGCAAGGCTTCGGCCGCCATGGCCGCTGCGCTTGAAGCGGCATGGCCGCATGTCGATCTCTCCGGTGTGGTGGTGACACGTTACGGCCATGCCGCCCCGACCACACGCATCGAGATCATCGAGGCCTCGCACCCCGTGCCCGACGATAAAAGCGCGGAAGCGGCAAAACGCATTCTTGCCGCCGTTGAGGGGCTGACGGCGGACGACATGGTGATCGCGCTGATTTCCGGCGGCGGTTCGGCGCTGATGGTGGCGCCTGCCGAAGGCATGACGCTTGCCGACAAGATGGCCGTCAATCGTGCCCTTTTGGCCAGCGGTGCGACGATTTCCGAAATGAACGCGGTGCGCAAACATCTCTCCCGCATCAAGGGCGGACGGCTGGCGCTGGCCGCCAAGCCGGCCAAGGTTGTTTCTCTGCTGATTTCGGATGTGCCGGGTGACGATCCGTCCGAAATCGCCTCCGGCCCGACGGTTGCAGATCCGAGCGATATTGAAACCGTGCGGGAAATCGTCTCCCGTTATGCGCTCGATCTTCCCGAAACGGTGCGCAGGGTGCTGGAAAAGGGTGAGGAAACACCGAAAGCGGGCGATATTGAAGAGGATATCCGGCTGATCGCAGCCCCCTCGCTCGCCCTGCAGGCAGCGGCGGATGAGGCCGTAAAGCTCGGGCTTACGCCGCTTATCCTCGGGGATTCGCTGGAGGGCGAGTCAAAAGATGTCGGCGCTGTCATGGCCGGTATCGCTCTTTCCGCCAGCCGCAAGGGCCTGCCGGTCAAGGGCCCGGCCGTACTGCTTTCCGGCGGCGAAACCACAGTGACGATCGGCAAGGGGCCGGCCGGCAAGGGCGGCCGCAACACGGAATTCCTGCTGAGCCTTGCGCTGACGCTCAAAGGTGCGGAAGGCATCTGGGCCATTGCCGGCGATAGCGACGGCATAGACGGCGTGGAGGATGCGGCGGGTGCGGTGGTGACACCGGACACGCTTGCCCGCATGCGCAAAGCCGGTGTCGATCCGCGTCAGTCGCTCATGAGCCACGACAGCTACACCGCTTTCAAGGCAGCAGGAGACCTTGTCGTGACGGGGCCGACGCTGACGAATGTGAATGATATCCGCGCGATCTTGATCGGATGATAGCGGAGAAGTTAGCAGCGATTACGGGCTTTCCCGCGCGTGGATCGCGGAGGGAAGACGTTTTGACTATGCCCTCGGACAGGAGTAATCTGGCAGGATATCCTTTGGAGCCTCAGCCATGCGTCCTGGAGTGCTCATACTTGGCCTGATCATGGCCCTTATTCCGACTTTGGCGGATGCCCACAATTGCAAATGCCGAAATCGCGGCGTCATGTTCCAGCTCGGCCAGACATCCTGCCTGAAGGTCGATGGCGGCTCTTATCTCGCGCGCTGCGAGATGAAGCTCAACGTTTCGTCCTGGACCAAGCTTCAGGACGGTTGCCCCATAACGGAAAGGGTGCAGACGCAGACGACACGCGTTAATTGATAACGTCGTCAGATGGGGCAGACCAAGCTCCACATCCCGGCCACCCTACAGCCGTCAACTTCTGCCGTTAACCGATAGTCCTGAGCCCAAAGAGCTGCGCGATGACGCAAGCGCGCGCCGCTTGTTTCTTCTCCCCGTCGGGGAGAAGGTCGCGGCAGCGGGATGAGGGGGCACCGGTAGAGATAAACCGAGAGCTTGCCCCCTCATCCGACCCTTCGGGCCACCTTCTCCCCGGCGGGGAGAAGAAATACGCCGCGCACAATCTTACAGCTTCACCCAGCCGCCATTCTTCTTGGCGGACTCGATGCAGGCCGTGACGAAAGCGACACCTTTAACCCCGTCATCCACGGTCGGGTAAATCACCGCCTTGTCGAGCGCCGAGCCGGTGCGGCGGGCTTCGATGGCATGCGCCGCCTCGGTGTAGATGGTGGCGAAGGCTTCGAGATAACCTTCAGGGTGGCCGGACGGAATGCGGGTGACGCGCGCTGCGGCAGCCCCTGCCCCGGCGCCGCCACGGGTGATCAACTGCTTGGGCTCGCCAAGCTTCGTGAACCAGAGATAGTTCGGGTCGGCCTGCGTCCACTCGATGCCGGCCTTGTCGCCATAAACACGAACCTTCAGCCCGTTTTCGTGGCCGACCGCAACCTGGCTGCACCAGAGCAGCCCCTTGGCCGCCTGCTTGCCGCCCTTCGGCTTGAAGCGCAGCATCACATGCGCATTGTCGTCAAGCCGGCGGCCTTCGACAAAGGTGTGCACATCCGCCGCCAGCTCATCCGCTTCCAGACCGGAAATGAAGCAGCCGAGATTATAGGCGTGGGTGCCGATATCGCCGGTGGAGCCGCCGACGCCCGATTGCGCCGGATCGGTACGCCAGACAGCCTGTTTCGCACCGGTCTGTTCCACCGCCTCCGTCAGCCAGTCCTGCGGATATTCCATCTGCACCAGACGGATATTGCCGAGTTCACCGGCCTCCACGATTTCCCGCGCGTGCCGCACCATGGGATAGCCGGTATAATTATGCGTCAGGATGAACAGCGCATCGGCCTTGTCGGCCACCTGCTTCAGCTTTTTGGCGTCCTCCAGATTGGAGGTCAGCGGCTTGTCGCAGATGACATGGATGCCGCGCTCCAGAAACGCCTTGGCGGCCGGATAATGCACATGGTTGGGCGTGACGATCGCCACCGCCTCTATGCCATCCTCGCGCAGCGCTTCCTTTTCGGCCATTTCCTCGAACGAACCGTAGCAGCGCTCGGGATCGAGCCCCAGCTCACGGCCGGAAGCGAGGGATTTTTCCGGCGTCGAGGACAGGGCCCCCGCCACGAGATCGAAGCGATTGTCGAGCCGCGCGGCCATGCGGTGAACGCCGCCGATAAATGCACCCGAACCGCCCCCCACCATGCCAAGGCGAATCCGCCTGTTCGCCTTGTCGGTTGTCTTTCCTTCAATAGCCATAATATCTCCCCTGAAATGCTCTCAAAGCCCAAGCATACGGCGGTTGGCCGCGTCGTCCGTGCCGCTCGATGCGAAATCGTCAAAGGCTTTTTCCGTGACACGGATGATATGCGCCTTGACGAATTCGGCTCCTTCCCGAGCACCGTCTTCAGGGTGCTTCAGCGCGCATTCCCATTCGACTACGGCCCAGCCATCGAAATCATTGGCCGCCATTTTCGAGAAAACCGCACCGAAATCCACCTGCCCGTCGCCCAGCGAACGGAACCGGCCAGCCCGCTCCACCCAGCCCTGATAACCGCCATAAACGCCTTGCCGCCCGGTCGGATTGAACTCCGCATCCTTGACGTGGAACATCTTGATACGGTCTTTGTAGATGTCGATATTGTCGAGATAATCGAGGCATTGCAGAATGTAATGCGAGGGATCGTAGAGCATGTTGGCGCGCTTGTGGTTCTTCACCCGCTCCAGGAACATCTCAAACGTCACGCCATCATGCAGGTCTTCGCCCGGATGGATTTCGTAGCAGACATCCACACCCTGCTCATCGGCGTAATCGAGGATCGGCGTCCAGCGTTTCGCCAGTTCGTCGAAGGCCGTTTCCACCAGACCAGCCGGGCGCTGCGGCCACGGGTAGACGAAGGGCCAGGCAAGCGCTCCGGAGAATGTGGCGTGGGCCTTGATGCCAAGGTTTTTCGACGCCTTCAGCGCCAGCTTCACCTGCTCCACCGCCCATTGCTGACGCGCCTTGGGGTTGCCGCGCACTTCCGGTGCGGCAAAACCGTCAAAGGCCTCGTCATAGGCGGGATGAACGGCGACAAGCTGGCCCTGCAGATGGGTGGAAAGCTCGGTCACTTCCACGCCGTTCTGGCGTGCGACACCGGCGAACTCGTCGCAATAATCTTTCGATTCCGCTGCTTTTTTGAGATCGATCAGCTGCCCGGCCCAGGTCGGCACCTGCACGCCGAGGTAGCCTTTTTCCGCCGCCCATTTGGTAATGCCGTCCCAGCTGTTGAAGGGTGCGGCATCGCCGGCAAACTGGCCGAGAAAAAGACCCGGCCCCTTGATCGTTCTCATAAAAATCTCCTCCTGCATCGATACAGTTTCGCGGTAATCCGCTTTTTTCCCAAGCGCCAAGCTAACCGCTCGTGATTTTCAAACAAGCCCCAAAAGCGGAGGGACGAGAGAATTTCCGCATTTCGTTGAAAATGCGGAAGGCGCTTAAAGCGCCAGTCCGCTCGCCCTGTCGAAGACATGCACACGCTCATGGTGCACGGTGGCGGCAAAGGGAGTGTTGACCTTGACCGGCTGCTCGCCATCCACCACCGCCGTCACATGATCGCCCGCCAGTTCGAAGATCACATGGGTCTGCGCACCTGTCGGCTCCACCAGCAGCGTCCGGCCGGAGAGCGACACATCGCCGCCGATGGCTGAGCCGATATGTTCCGGCCTCAAGCCAATCGTCACCGGCTGGCCGCGTTTGACCTTTCGGGAGGCGGCAATGCGGATCGCGGTTCCGTCCTTCAGCCGGGCCGCCGGCTGGTCTCCCTCGCCATCGACCACGCATTCGATGAGGTTCATGGCCGGCGAGCCGATGAAGGCCGCGACGAAGAGATTGGCGGGCGTCTTGTAGAGCTCGAGCGGCGTGCCCTGCTGTTCGATACGACCGTGATTGAGCACCACGACCCGGTCCGCCAATGTCATCGCCTCGATCTGGTCGTGGGTGACATAGATGGAGGTGGTGCCGACTTTCTGATGAAGCGCCTTGATTTCGCTGCGCATCTGCACGCGAAGCTTGGCGTCCAGATTGGAGAGCGGCTCATCGAACAGGAACACGGCCGGATTGCGCACGACGGCGCGGCCCATGGCGACGCGCTGGCGCTGGCCACCGGAAAGCTGCGAGGGCTTGCGATCCAGAAGCTTGCCAAGATCGAGCATGCGGGCGGCCTCCGCCACGCGCTCCTCGATGACGTTTTTCGGCTGGCCGGCAAGCTTCAGGTTGAAGCCCATGTTTTCGGCCACCGTCATATGCGGATAAAGCGCATAGGACTGGAACACCATGGCGATGTTGCGCTCGCGCGGGGTCATGCCGTTGACGACGGTGCCGCCGATGAGGATATCCCCATCGGTGATTTCCTCCAGCCCGGCGATCATGCGCAGAAGCGTGGACTTGCCGCAGCCGGAAGGGCCGACCAGCGCGATGAATTCGCCATCCGTAATATCAAGCGAGATGCCGTGAATGACATCGAGCGCGGCGTAGGACTTGGCGATATCCCTGAGTTCGACGGAAGCCATGTTTTGCTCCTTTCAAGTCACGATTTGACGGCACCGGCCGTCAGGCCCGCGATGATGTGTTTCTGTGCAAGGAAGAAGACGATGACGGTCGGCAGAATCGTCAGCGTGATGAAGGCGAGAACGAGTTGCCATTCCGTGCCGAATTCGCCGCGATACACCATGATGCCGAGCGGCCAGGGATATTTCGATTCCGAATTCAGCATGATCAGCGGCAGGATATAGCTGTTCCAGCTGCCGACGAAGGAAACGATGCCGACGGTCGCCACGATCGGCCGCGAAAGCGGCATGGAAATGTGCCAGAAGAACCGCAGATAGCCGCAGCCATCCACGAAGGCGGCCTGAAACAGCTCCTCCGGCAGATTGCGGAAATAATTGCGGAACAGGAGAATGCTCATGCCCAGCCCGAAGGCCACCTGCGGCAACACCACACCCCAATAGGTATCGAGGAGGCCCAGATCGCGAATACGGATGAACAGCGGCAGGATGGCGGTGGCCGCCGGGAACATCAGCCCCAGCAGGAAATAATTCAGCAGGAAGGACGAGCCGAAGAACTTCACATGCGCGAAGGTGAAGGCGGCCATGGCCGAGACGGTCAGCGTCAGGAACACCGTCAACAGCGCGATGACAAGCGAGTTGAAGATTTGCAGCCAGTAGCGTTTGCCGAAAAGGATATCGCCATAATTGGCCCATTGCCATTCGGCCGGAATGCCGAACGGGTTGACGCGCAGGTCTCCCAGCGTCTTGAAGCCGCCAAGCGCGGTGGTGAGCAACGGGATGAGCACGATGGCCGCGATCAGGCTCAGCGATATGTAAAGATAAAGCTTGGTTTGCAGCGGCATACGGACGGAGGTGGATGTGTCAGTCATGGCGCATGAAAATCCTTTTGTAACCGAAGGCGAGCGTCACGCAGATGATGAAGAGAACGACGCCGACCGCGCTGCCAAGCCCCACCTGCATGCGCATGACGCCATAGGTGTAGAGAAAGGTGACCATGGTCTGCGTGGAGTTGGACGGCCCGCCGCCGGTGAGCGGCATGATCATGTCGAAGAGCTGTAGCGAGCCGATCACCGCGAAGAAGACGGAAAGGCGAACGGTGGAGCCGAGCATCGGCAAGGTGACGTAACGGAACTTCTGCCAGCCGGAAGCGCCGTCGATTTCGGCTGCTTCCAGCACATTCTTGTCGACGGATTGAAGGCCGGCGATGAACAGCATCATGTGAAAGCCGAAATATTTCCAGACGATGACGCCGAGCACGGCATAGATCGCCACATCCTTGTCGGCCAGCACGTAAGGATTGGCAAAGCCGAAGAAATTTGAGATGGCGGCGAACAGACCGTAATCGCCGTCATAAACGAAACGCCAGATCAGACCGGCTGCGACATCCGCCAGCACATAGGGCAGGAAGAAAACCAGCCGGAAGGCGACGACGCCGGGAATACGGTGCGCCAGCATCATGGCCAGCCAGATCGCCAGCGGGATCTGGATCAGAACCGAGATCAGGATGATGAGGCCGTTATTGAGCAGGGCCTGCGAGAAGGCGGCATTGCCGAACAGGACCTGAAAATTCCGCAGGCCCACGAAATCGGTCGGCGTGCCATAGCCGTTCCAGCGGTAAAGGCTGTACCATGCCGCCTCGCCCATGGGCAGGATGACGAACAGGGTAAAGAGCAGCAGGGCGGGTGGCAGGAAGACCAGAAGGGTCAACGCCCGGTCATGCGCGACCGAACTTTGCTTGCGCTTTGTCTTCGCCGCGCCGCGCGCCGGTATCGACGCAGAAGTCATGGAAATATCCGTCATCTCTATCCGCTTTCATGGAGGCAGATATTGCGGCGCCGCGTCCCGCGCAGCGCCGTCATGGAACACAATCAGCGAAGCTCGAAAGCGTCCTGAATTTGCTTGGCGCCCTCTTCCGCGCTCATCTGGCCGGAAACGATCTCGACGGAGACATCATTAACGACGCGGCCAACGGCAGCGCCCAGCGTCTGATCGAAGAAGTTCTGGTGCCAGGTGGAGCCGGCAAGCTGCTTCGCCGAATCCGCCAGCAGCGGGTTCTTCACCGCGCCGTCCGCCCCGCTCGCAACCGGCAGAATCATGCCGGCAGCCGCCATCTTTTCTTCGCTCTCCTTGCTGGTCAGGAAGGCCGCGAAATCGATTGCTTCCTTGGACGCGTTTTTCGTGACCGCCCAGCCGTTCAGGCCGCCCAGCGTATCTGTGGCCTTGCCCGCGCCGCCCTCGACGACGGGGAAGGCGAAGCGACCGATATTGTCGGCGGCCAGCCCCTTGCCGTCACCGGCATTCTTGCGCTGATTGGCTTCCGTATTGTCGAAGCCAAGAATAATCGCCGCCTTGCCGTCGCCGAAGACGCCAAGCGCCTGTGGCCAGGTGGAGCCGAGATAACCGGGCTGGAAGGGTTCGAGCTTGCCGAACTCCGCCAGCTGTTCACCCGCCTTGATGATCGCCGGATCCATAAAACCTTCGCCCTCGCCCTTGCGAGCGGCATCGAACACGGCCTGCCCGCCATTGCGCATGACGAGATAGCTCCAGTAGAAATGGATCGGCCATTTCTCACCGCCGCCGCCGGCAATCGGGACGATGCCCGCTTCCTTGATCTTCTTGACCGTGGCGCTGAAATCGTCCCAGGTCTTGATGTCCTCGGCCTTCACACCGGCCTTGGCAAACAGCTCCTTGTTGTAAAAGAAGCTGACGAGGCTGACCTTGTAGGGCACGGCCCAGACCTTGCCATCGAAAGACAGGCCGTCGATTGCGGATGCATTATAGGCCTGACGCAACTTGCCGCCATCGGCGTCGAAAACCTCGGTCAGATCCTTCAGCGCACCGGTCTTGGACTGCTCCTCGAGAACGCCGCCACCCCAGCTATAGAAGAAATCCGGCACGTCATTGGATTGCAGCAGCGTCGGCAATTTTGCCTTGAAAGCCTCGTTTTCGAGGAACTGCAGCTGAATATCGACATCGGGATGCTTGGCCTCGTATTCCTTGGCAATCTCCTCCCAGACAGCCACGGATTTCGGGTCCAATTCCACATGCATCCATTTAACGACGGTCGCCGCCGAGGCGCTGGCCGCGCCGAGCATCAGGGCTATGCTTGTCGTTGCGGCAAAGGCGATCCGCCTGCCGCTCAGGCTTGCGCCTGCGTGCCAATAGGTCATGTTCGTGATCCTCCCTGGGGTTCCTCACCATTTATTCCCCAATGCGGATTAATTCACCCCACACCCTGCCCAATGTCAAGGCGGGTTGCTGATTTTTTACCCTGATGGCTTGACACACCCCTCCCGGCAGACGTTATTTAATCCGCAATCCGATATAAATTCGTTTTAGATCGAACCCGATCGCAGCAGGACCCCATGAAGACCGCAGACCCCGAATTAATGCGCGCGATCAACAGGCTGAGCGTGCTGGACAGCATCCGCCGCCATGGGCCGATCTCGCGGGTGGAAATCAGCGAAAGAACGCAGCTCTCCACCACCACCGTTTCGGCGATCACCGCCTCGCTGCTCGATGACGGGCTTATCCTCACCCGTCATATCGGCGATATCCGCACCGAAGGCGCACGCGGCAGGCCCCGCGTGATGCTGGAGCTGAACCCGGATGCCGCCCGCGTGGTGGGCGCGAAGATCGCCGCAAGCCGCATGGTCTTCGTCGTCACCGATTTCTGCGGCAACGTGCTTTCGACGCTTGCCCTGCCGATCCGTGTCGACCGTCAGCCCATCGGCGTCATCGCCGATCTGGTGGAGGACGGGGTGCGGCGCTGCGTCGTCGATGCCGGTCTTTCGCTTGAGGATGTGGACATGGTCTGCCTCGGCCTGCCCGGCGTTATCGAGCATCGCACCGGGAAAATTCGCAGCAGCCCCATATTGCGGGAAGTGAACGTCAATTTCGCCGAGGAAATGACGGCGCGGCTGAATTCGCCGACGATTATCGAAAGCGACGCCCACGCTATCACGCTCGCCCACCACTGGTTCGGCCATGCGCGCGATCTGGAAGACATGGTGCTGATTTCGCTCGAACAGACGCTCGGGCTTGGCGTGCTGCACCAGAACCAGCTGTTTCGCGGCGCTGGCGGTCTCAGCCACAATCTCGGCGATCTCGTCATCGGCCTTGCCAATGAAGGCACGGTGCGGCTGGCGAGCCAGGCGGGCGAAAACGCCATTCTGGGCTCCCGCCCGGCGGATGGGCGCTTTGCCGAGGCGATCCGGCTCGGCCGTGGCATGCAGCATGCCCATGCGTTGATTGCGGCGGAAGACCACGATCTCATCGCGGCAGCCTTGCGCGCCGGCGCAGCGCTCGGCCTGACGCTTGCCAATATCGTCACGCTGTTTGCGCCGCCGCGAGTCATCATTACCGGCTCCAGCCTCGAGCTCGGCGAACCCTTCATCGCCAGTATTCGCGACAGCTACAACGCCGCCGTGCCGCCTTCGCTGGCCGGCGTCGCCGAGCTGGTTTTCGACATTGCGAGCGACGAATTATGGGCGCAGGGGGCTGCGGCCGTCGCACTTTACGAGCTTTACGAATCGCCATGGAACACCACGGGACCGGCACTCTGACCAGCAAGGTTGAGCACGGGCTTCGGCATTTCTGATTTACGGGAGGAAATCACATGAACAGGGTCGGTATCGGCATCATCGGCTGCGGCAACATCTCCAGCGCCTATCTCAAGGCCATGGCGTCGTTTCCCATTCTCGACATTCGCGGTCTTGCGGATATGAACGAGGAGGCTGCGAAGGCCCGCGCCAATGAATTCGGCCTCCAGGCAAAAAGCATTGACGCGCTTCTCTCCGATCCTTCCGTGGAGATCATCGTCAACCTGACCATTCCCAAGGCGCATGTGGAGGTTGGCCTGCGCGCGCTTGACGCGGGTAAACACGCCTATTCCGAAAAACCGCTCGGCATCAATTTCACTGAGGGCAAACGGCTTGCGGATGCGGCAAAGGCAAAGGGCCTTCGCATCGGCTCGGCCCCGGATACCTTTCTTGGCGGCGGGCACCAGACCGCACGCCGGCTGATCGATGAGGGCGTGCTGGGCCGGCCGGTCGGCGGAACCGCCACATTCATGTGCCCCGGCCATGAGCGCTGGCACCCCAACCCGGCCTTTTATTACGAGATCGGCGGCGGGCCGATGCTGGATATGGGGCCCTATTACATCACCGATCTCGTCAACCTGTTCGGCCCGGTCGCCAAGGTTGCGGGTTTCGCCATCGCCCCGCGTAATGAACGCCTCATCACCAGCGAACCGAAGAACGGCGAAAAAATCCCTGTCCATGTCGCCACACATGTGTCCGGCGTGCTGGCTTTTGAGAATGGCGCCGTGGTGCAGGTGGGCATGAGCTTCGATGTGGCAGGCCACAAACATGTGCCGCTGGAACTCTATGGCACTGAAGGCACGCTAATCGTGCCCGATCCCAACCATTTCGGCGGCGAGGTGCAATTGCTGAAGAAGGGCGGCCAGTTCGAGCCGCAGGCCCTGTCATCCCCCTATGCGGACGGCAATTACCGCTCGATAGGCGTCGCCGACATGGCCCATGCGATCCGCGAAAACCGCCCGCACCGCGCCAATGGCGATCTTGCCCTGCATGTGCTGGAGGTGATGGAAGCCTTCCAGACCGCATCGGACACCGGCGCCGCCGTTTCCATCACCACCAAGGCGGAGCGCCCTGCTCCGCTTGAAACATCGCTGGTCGACGGCCAGCTCGGCAAATAATCAAGTCATTCAATAATCCGGAGGAGGAAATAAATGCGCGAAGCACTCATCGTCTGGGGCGGCTGGAGCGGCCACGAACCGCAGGAATGCGCCACCATCGTCAAGGACATGCTGGAGGAGGATGGTTTCAAGGTCTATGTCGAGCACAGCACGGAGGCCTTCGCCGATCCTTCGGTGCATGATCTGAGCCTCGTCGTACCCATCGTCACCATGTCGAAGATCGAAAAGGAAGAGATCAAGAACCTGACGGCCGCCGTGGAAAACGGCGTCGGCATTGCCGGCTTTCATGGCGGTGCGGGCGATAGTTTCCGCGAATGCGTCGAATATCAGTTCATGATTGGCGGCCAGTGGGTTGCCCATCCCGGCAATATCATCGACTACCATGTCAACATCACTCGCCCCGACGACCCGCTGATGGAGGGGATTGCCGATTTCCCCTACACGTCGGAGCAATATTACATGCATGTCGACCCCTCCAACGAGGTTCTCGCGACGACAAAGTTTACAGGCGACCATGCCTGGTGGATTGACGGCGTGGTGATGCCGGTTGTCTGGAAACGCAAATACGGCAAGGGCCGGGTCTTCTATTCGGCGCTCGGCCATCAGGCCAAGGAGTTCTCCGTGCCGCAGATGAAAACCATGTTCCGCCGCGGCGCCAACTGGGCGGCGCGGTGAGGCTATGGGAGGAGGCGGCCAAGTACTCTCTCCGTCATGCCGGACTTGATTCGGCATCCAGCAGCCGCGCGTCTGCGCGGCGTCAGGAGTCTTTCACGATCAAGGACTTGATCGCGCTGGACCCCGGATCAAATCCGGGGTGACGGAGAATGGCTGTGTGAACCGCCCTCTCCTCAACCCCGAACGATTTCTTCCGCCGCCATCGCCACGCTGAGAACATGATCGTCCGTGCCGTGCCGGCCGGAAAGCAGCAGGCCGACCGGCATGCCCGCATCGCCCGTTCCACAGGGGATCGAAACACCGCAGAGATCGAAAAAATTGCCGATCTGGGTGTTGCGCAGTGTCTTCGCATTCATGGCGAAAAAGGCATCGTCACTCTCGAGAAGCGGCGCGACCTTGGCCGCGACATGCGGCAATGTCGGCGACACCAGCAGCTCTTGCCTGCCAATCATGCCGGAAAACGCCGCCGTCATCCGTTCGCGCGCCTCGATGATGGCGATATAGTCCGGCATGGAAATATTCGCGCCGAGCCTCGCTCTGGCCACCACGCGCGGGTCCATGCGGGCGGCGGCGGCACCTTCCAGCCGGGTCTTGTGCAGGGCGAAGGCTTCCGCCGTCACCAACGCACCCTTTTCCCTGATAAGATCGAACAATTCCGAAAAAATCGGGAATGCCTGCCGCCGCACCGAGGCGCCGGCGCGGACGAGACGTTCCACCGCCTGCTCGAAAGCGGCTGCGACGCCATCCTCGATGCCATCGAAAAAGACCGTTTCCGGCACCACCAGCGACAGGCCGGAAAGAGGCGCGCGCGTGAAATCGGCAGCCGCCTTGCCGCGCATGGCGGCATCCACCCAGACGGCGTCCTTCACGGTATGCGTGAGCGGGCCGAGCGAATCGAGGCTTTTCGCCAAGGGATAAACCCCGCGCATCGAATAACGGCCACGGCTTGCCTTGTAACCCACCACACCGTTGAAGGCGGCGGGAATACGCACCGATCCGCCGGTATCTGTGCCTATCGCCACCGGCACCAGACCGGCAGCCACGGCGACGCCCGCACCCGACGAAGAGCCACCCGGCAGGCGGTGAGCATCCGTAGAAGCAGGATTGCGGGGCGTACCGTAGTGCGGATTGATGCCGAGACCGGAGAACGCGAACTCGCTCATATTGGTGCGGCCGATGCAGATCATGCCCGCCTGTTTCAGCGCCGTCACCACATCCGCGTCGCGCGATGCAGGCTTATCGTTCGCAAGCACCGTCGATCCCGCCGTGGTCACCATGCCTTCAAGGTCAAACAGGTCCTTCCAGGCCACCGGAATACCATCGAGCACACCACAGGAACGGCCCTCACCAAGGCGTTTTGCCGCGGCTTCCGCCTCCGACATCGCCCGCGCTGCCGTCAACTCGACAAAAATCGCCTGATCGTCCTCTCCGCCGATCGCATCCAGCGTTTCTTCCACCAGGGCACGCGGATCGAGATGGCCGCTCTGGAGGAGAACGGAAAGCTGCGCGATGCTTTTGCCTTTATGAGCCATGATATCTTCCCTGAAAGCGGCATGTTGCGCACAACATGCCGTTTATCGGCCAGTTGGCAAGGCCAATCGCCGCGCTATCGATGAGAGACATACCGGATCGGGAAACATGGCGGAGACCGCAGAATTTTGGAGTTTATCCTTGACGATTCATTTCTAACCTCCGATTTTTTCAACCTGAGGTGCAGGAACGCCATCTCTTATATAAGCTACGACTATAAAAAGACGGATTAATTCTTAATCGCATCTAAACTTTGTTGAATTATTTAGCAGACAGCATTGAAATGCATGCCCTATAAAATTCCATAAAACAATTATAACGCGACATCGCGGGGGACTATCGCGAATGGAAGAGACTGCCTATCGCGGGACAGATAGACAGGTTGAACCGGGCCACACGCTTCGCTCGCCAACGCAGCCGGAAACAGGCCGGTTTTCGCGACGGCGTTCGCTCGCCAGCAAGATAACCCTGATATTCCTCGGCGGCGTGATCTTTTCCTACAGCATCGGCGCACTTGTCGGCTGGTATATGTTCGTCGCCGCCGCCAGCGAGCAATGGCTCAACCAGGCCCGCGTCAATTCGCAGATCGCCAGCGCCACGCTTCGCAGCATCTACACCTATGTCAGCGTCACCGCCGATGCCGACGGGCAGGTCAACGGCATATTGACCGACAAGCCCATCGGCGACGACGAATCCATTCTCGTCACCGGCTTCAACCCCAGCGACGTTCTCGCGCTTATCGGCGCACAGACCAAGAATGCCGTCTGGCTTTTCCGTTATGACGAGGCGGATTCCGGCTTCCGGCAGATCGCGGCGGCTTTCGACAACGCCACCGATGACGATGAAAAGCCGCTCGCCACCGATCCCATCTTTTCCCGGGATGCGGTCGCCGCGCGTTTTTCCACCGGTTTTGCGAATATCGGCGAATCCAGCCATTATATCGGCCTGCTGCCGATCATCAGTACGGAAACGAAGAAACCCATCGGCGCGGTCGCCGTCAGCATCGGCGGCTCGGACGCGCTTTATGGCGCGCAGCGCAAACTCATCTATAATTCGCTCGCCGCGCTGATCGTGGTCTTGACCGTCACCGGCGTGCTTGTGACCGTCATCGCACGGCATTTCCTGAAACCGGTCCCGGCGCTGGTGCAGGCAACGCTTCGGATCGCCCGCGAGGAAACGGATGTCGCCACGCCGTTTCAGGAGCGGCGGGACGAGATCGGCGACATGGCCACCGCCATCGAGACGTTGCGCGAGGCGGTTCTGGAACGCGGACGCCTGCGGCAGATTCGCGATATGGCGCAGCAGCTGGAACATATGGCCCATCACGATGCGCTGACCGGACTTCCAAACCGCGTGCTGCTGATGAAGACGCTGGAAAACCGTCTCGACCAGCTTGCCGCGTCAGACCAGCCGTTCAATGTCATGCTGCTCGATCTGGATCGCTTCAAGGCCGTCAATGATACACTCGGACACGCCGCCGGCGATGCCCTGCTGGTGGCGGTGGCCTCGCGGATTTCCGCCGTGCTGGGTGAAAACGACATGGTGAGCCGTCTCGGCGGCGACGAATTCGCGATCATACAATCGGCAAACGGCGACTGCGAGAGCGATGCGGCGATGCTGGCCGCGCGGGTGGTCCATGCCGTCTCGCGCAGTTTCAGTCTCGAAGGCAGCGATATCAGCATCGATACCAGCATCGGCATCGCCTGCGCGCCGGGCCACGGCACATCCGCAACGCAGCTTCTGCAACATGCCGATCTCGGCCTTTACCGGGCGAAATCCATGGGCTGCGGCTATTTCGTCTTTTATGAGCCCGGCATGGACATGGCGGCGCAACACAAGCATGCGCTGGAAATAGACATGAAATCCGCGCTCGAAAACCAGGAATTCGAGCTGCACTACCAGCCGGTTGTCAATCTGCAGAGCGGTCGCATCGTCGCTTATGAAGCGCTGGCCCGCTGGCGGCACAGCAAGCTTGGCCTCATTGCACCGGACCGCTTCATCGCGCTTGCCGAAGAAAACAACTTCATCAAGCCGTTGGGCGAGTGGGTTCTGGCACAGGCCTGCAGAGATGCGATGACATGGCCGAAGGATATCAGGCTCGCCGTCAATCTATCCGCCGTTCAGCTCAGCAATGACGACATCGTACCGATAGTGGACCGGGCGCTTGAAACATCCGGCTTCCCGGCGGAACGGCTTGAACTGGAAGTGACGGAAACGGTGATGCTGGAGCGCGACAACAGCGCCCGAGCCCTGAAACTGCTGAAGGAAAGGGGCGTTCGCCTCGCACTTGACGATTTCGGCACCGGCTATGCGGGGCTCAGCACGCTCACCCATGTCGCCTTCGACAAGATCAAGATCGACCGGGAATTCGTCTCCGGCCTGCCGTCCAATCCCATGTGTTCCGCCATCGTCAACACCGTCATCGACATGGCAGAACAGATCGGCCTGAAGGTCACCGCCGAGGGCGTTGAAAACAGGGAGCAGGTCGAAGCGCTCAAGCTTTCCGGCTGCGACGAAGCGCAGGGCTATTATTTTGCCGAGCCCGCGCCGCTTGCCCGCATTCTCAAGAACCGCGCCGTCATCGCTCCAATTGCGAAGGATGAATTCGGCGATATCGGTCGACCGACACAGGAAACCTATTGCCCGCCACAAAAAGCCATTTGAGAAACCGGCCGCCGGCCCAGAGGACATAAAATGCGTCTTTCAGTATTTTGCCTTTTCCTCACATGCCTTGCTCCCATCACGCCTCTCCAGGCTGCCGGCGAAGGCGATACGCTTCAGCAGATCGCCAAAACCGCAAAGATCCGCATCGGCTATCGCGAAGCCGAACCGCCCTTTTCCTATCAATTGCCGAATGGGGAGGTCACCGGTTTCTCGACCGATCTTTGTCGGGCGATCAGCGAAGATATTCGCAGGAAGCTGAAGCTCGACAGGATCGAACTCGAATATGTCAAGGCGACGCCCGCGACCCGTTTCATCCTTGTCCGCGGCGGCCAGATCGACATTGAATGCGCGGCCACGACCAACAATAGCGAACGCCGCAAGATCGTGGATTTCTCCTATCCCAACTTCATGACCGCAACGCAGTTTCTCTCCCGCAAGCAGGACAATCTGAAAAGCCTTGCCGATCTCGCTGGGCGGTCCGTCACATCCGCCTCCGGCACCGTCAATATCGAGCAGCTCAATGCCGTGAACCGGGCGAAGAACCTCAATATCTCGGTGATGCCGACGAAAACCAATGAGGAGGCCTTCGAACTCGTGGTCTCCGGCAAGGCCTCCGCCTTTGTCATGGATGGCATATTGCTCGCGGCGCTGGCGGCAACCTCAGAGAATCCGGACCTCTATGCGCTTTCTGAGGAAACGCTGAGCGCCCCCGAGCCTTATGGCCTGGTTTTCCGGCGTAACGATCCGGGTTTCAAGGCGGCGGTCAATGAGAGCCTTCGGCATATTTTCACCGGGCCGGTCATTCATGGCCTTTATGAAAAGTGGTTCACCAAGCCCATTCCCCCAAACGGCATGAACCTGAACCTGCCGATGGCAGCCTCTCTGAAACAGGCATACGAACATCCGAGCGAATACCAGGACTGAGAGCGCAAGGCGTCCACCCGTATCGATTTTCATGAAGATGTTTGACGGATTATTTTGGCTGGAGATGCGCGATGCAGAGATCGACATTATGGCTTATGCTCGTTTTTTCAAGTCTTCTTCCCGCCCAGGCGGTGAGCGAGGATGCCCAACCGCCGACACTTGAAACCATTGCCAGAACCGGCACCATCAAGCTCGGTTATGCCGATCGCAATATTCCCTTTTCCTATCTCGGCGCCGGGCCGGAACCTATCGGCTACAGCATCGAGCTATGCCTGAGAGTGGCGGATTCCATCAAGAAAAAGCTCGGCCTGCCGGAACTGAAGATCGAGTTCGTCAAGCGCACGCCCAGCAACCGCATCATGCTTCTCAATGACGGCACGATGGACATGGAATGCGTGGCGAGCACGAATACCGAGGAGCGGCGCAAGGCCGTGTGGTTCTCCTACAGCCACTTCATCACCGGCACCCGTTATGTGGCGCTGAAATCGAGCGGTCTGAACACCGTCGCCGATCTCGCCGGGCGAACGGTGGTGGTGACGACGGGAACCATCAACATCACCCAACTTAACGTGCTTAATCGCAAACTGGGGCTGAACGTGGCGGTTCTGCAGAATGACAGCACCGAGGGCAGTTTCGACATGGTGACGGAAAACCGCGCCTCGGCCTTCGTCATGGACGATATACTTCTGCGATCCTTCGTTGCCGAGACCGGCAAGCCGGAAGACTACGTCATCTCCGATGAATATCTCGCTCCGCCGCAGCCCTATGGCCTGATGCTCCGCCACGGCGATACCGGCTTCCGCGACGCCGTCAACGAGGCGCTCGGCCAAATCTATGAGAGCGGCGAAATCGAGAAAATCTACGACAAATGGTTCAACGCGCCGATCCCGCCTAACGGCATCAACCTGAAGCGCCCGCTGCCCGGCGATCTGGCCGAGGCATTTCGAAAACCCGTCGATACGACGGCGGAATAAAAACGCCGCCCGGTGGCGGGCGGCGTTTTTCGACACGTATCTTACGCGGCGCGCAGATCGGCACCCAGAGGAATCTCAACATCGATCTCCAGAATGGAGACATGCTCGTCGCGATCCATCTTCACATGCACCCGATCATTGTCGATCTGCACATGTTTGGCGATGACGCCGAGAATTTCTTCCCTGAGGATGGCGACCAGATCGGAGCCGGAGGATGCCCTTTCGTGGGCGAGCAGCACCTGCAGGCGTTCACGCGCAAGCGGTGCCGACTTCTGTTTGCGGAAAAGACTGAAGATGCTCATGCAGCCCTCCTTGCGAAGATCTTGGAGAAGATGCCACGCTTCTCGCCCGGAATGACCACCGGAATATCCTCACCGGACAGGCGGCGGGCGGCGTCGAAATAGGCCATGGCCGGCGCGCAGCGGGCATCCGCCAGCGTAACAGGCGCACCGACGTTCGAGGCCCGCAGCACATCCGTGCTTTCCGGAATGATGCCGAGCAGCGGAATGGAAAGGATTTCCAGAACGTCGTCGACCTTCAGCATGTCGCCACGCTCGGCGCGGGAAGCGTCGTAACGCGTCAGAAGCAGGTGCTTCTCCATGCGCTCGCCGCGTTCCGCCTTCAGCGTCTTGGAATCCAGCAGACCGATGATGCGGTCGCTGTCGCGCACCGAGGAGACTTCCGGATTGGTGACGACGACGGCCACATCCGCATGGCGCATGGCCAGCGTCGCACCGCGTTCGATGCCGGCGGGGCTGTCGCAGATCACCCAGTCGAAATGTTTCTTCAGCTCGTTGATGACCCATTCGACACCTTCCGGCGTCAGATTGTCCTTGTCGCGCGTCTGCGAGGCAGGCAGGAGGAACAGCGTCTCGAGGCGCTTGTCGCGGATCAGCGCCTGCGTCAGCTTGGCGTCGCCCTGGATGACGTTGACGAGATCGTAAACCACGCGGCGTTCAGCCCCCATGACGAGATCGAGGTTGCGCAGGCCGACATCGAAATCGACGACCACGACCTTCTCCTTGTTCTGCGCCAGTGCGGCGCCAAGCGCTGCGGTCGAGGTGGTCTTTCCCACCCCGCCCTTGCCGGAAGTTACAACGACTACCTTCCCCATATGGCTCTCCTGTTCCTGTGTTGTTTCTCTGTTATCAGCCGAGCTTTGCGGCCTTGATCGTATCGTTTTCCAGCCAGAGCTGAACGGGCTGGCCGCGCAGCTTGTCGTCAATGTCCTCGGCCACCTTGTAGACGCCGTCGATGGCCAGAAGCTCCGCTTCGAGCTTGCGGCAGAAGATGCGCGCCGAAACATTGCCGAGCGAACCGGCCATGGCGCGACCGCGCAGGGCGCCGTAAATATGCACCGAACCGCCGGCGATGATTTCCGCCCCCGAGGCGACAGAGCCGATGACGGTCACGTCACCCTCAGGAAACATGATCGACTGGCCGGAGCGAACCGGCTCGTTGATGACCAGCGACGGCACCACGGCCCTGACCTCGCCGGCAGCGCGCGGCTTTTCCTCCGGCAGTTCGGCGGCGATGGCGACCGGCTCAACCTCGACATCGGAAGCGGGCTTTCCGCCCTTCAGCGACGGCGGCATGCCCGGCTCGATCATCGAGGGGCGAACGCCCTCTATACCCATGATGCCGACATTGCGCTCCGTCAGCGCCGCCAGCAGCTCCTTCAGCCCCGCCTTGTCGAGCGATAGCTCCGACACATCCAGAACCACCGGACGCGACAGGAAGAAGCCCGCCGAACGGGCGGCAAGATCATCGAGCCTTTCCAGCCATTGATCGACCGGAGATTCGGGAGACAGGACGACTGCGAGGAAGGAGCGGCCTTTGATACGGATCGAACGCTGGTCTGTTAGCACTTTGGTCATCTTGGTAAACAAATCGTTGACAATTAGGTACCTCGAATATGGTTAACAAATGGTTAACGCCGCCCCTGAAGCGGCGGATTCGTTAAGAAAATTCCGCCCCGAAAAACCTCATGCGAAACATTCAAAATCCCTCGTTACCTTTTGATTTAGCGTGTTTCCGGTACTTGTGAAAACTCACGATAGCAGCTCATCCTTGCTGCAACCTGACGCCCAGCATCGTGAGATGGGCACGCCATGTCCCCTACCCCAACCCGGCGAGTCGCGGAACACGCGAACGTCCGATTCCGGAACAATATCCGCCTTCGGCCAGATGACCGCATTATGCCTTGAAGGTGGAAAAGCGATTCCGTTATGTCCGCCGATGCTGTAGAGACAGGCGGTCCCGACAGCTTCAACGGAAGAATGAGATGCACAGCAAAGTCCCGCCGCAGAACCAGATATTTTCGCAAGACTATGCGGCCTTCCTGTTCGACATGGATGGAACGTTGCTCAACTCGATTGCGGTGGTGGAGCGGGTCTGGCGCGAATGGGCCGTGGACAACGGCATAGAGCCGAACGCTTTCCTGCAGCGCATCCATGGCATGCGTGCGTCTGAAGTGGTGCGCCGCGAGGCCGTTCCCGGCCTCGATGTCGCGGAACAGGCGGCGATGCTGCTGCAGAAGGAAATGGACGATGTCGACGGCATCCTCCAGATTCCCGAGGCTGCGGCATTTCTCGAAAAATTGCCGGCCGGCAAATGGGCCATCGTCACCTCCGCCGCCCGCGCGCTCGCCGAACGCCGGCTGGCGGCCGCAGGCCTCACCCCGCCTGCGGTGATGATCTGCGCCGAGGACGTGGTGAACGGCAAGCCTGATCCGGAAGGATATAAAAAGGCGGCGGAAAAGCTCGGCGTCGCGCCTGAAAACTGTGTCGTCTTCGAGGACGCCCCCGCCGGCATTCAGGCCGGGGAAAGCATGGGCGCAACCGTGGTCGTCATCAACGCCACCCACTCCCATCTCATCGAAACGCCGCATCTTTCTATAGGCGGATATGGTGAGCTGGATGTTGTCATCGGTGAGAACGGCGCTCTGAGGCTCGCGGGCAATAGAGGCTGAAGAAGGCTGCTTGCGTTTAAGGCCTCGGCACTATTTTCAACCTTACAGGGGTAAGTCAGTCGCTTCAGACTGTCCGGCGCAACCTTTTCCCGTCATTCCGGCTCAAGGCCGGAATGACGGAAGTGGTAAAAGCCCCGGAATAAGACAACGCCCGACCTGCTGAACCGCCTCAAACTCCTCCCCACACTTTTCCACCAGCGGCCAATTGACAGCACCGCATAAATGCGTCCTAATAAAATTGGTAAGACCATCTTACCGCTTGCGCGATCGGGGGAGACTTTCGCGCTGGGAGGATATCATGTTTGTGGCTCTGGAGCCGCGCCGCCTTTACCGGCTGGTCGCGGAACAAATTCGTTTGCTCATCGAAAGCGGGGAACTGACCGAAGGCCAGCGCCTGCCGGCGGAACGGGATCTTGCCGAACGCTTCGGCGTATCACGCCCGACGGTTCGCGAAGCGCTGATCGTTCTGGAAGTGGAAGGCCATATCCATATCCGCATGGGTTCGGGCGTCTATGTCAGCGCAGCCGGCAAGCAGGCCAAGGAAAAGCCACCGGTGCCGGATGCACATGGGCCATTCGAAATCCTGCAGGCGCGCTGCATCATCGAAAGCGCGATTGCGGAGGAAGCCGCTCGGCTTGCCACGCCGGAATGCATCGCCAAGCTCGATGATATCATCGAACGCATGGCCGGCGCGCTCGACAGCTCGCCACAGGCGCTCAATTTCGACCGGGCCTTCCACACCGCGATTGCCGATATCATCGGCAATTCGGCGCTGAACCGCTTTACCGGCCTGATTTATGACGAGCGCAGCCTGTCACCCTTTTTCGAAAAGCTCGCCAGCTATTTCGAGGGTCCGCATACATGGAACCTTGCCGTTCAGGAACACCGCGCAATCCGCGACGCCATTGCCGCCAACGACCCGGAAGGCGCACGCGAGGCGATGCGGCAGCATCTGACGCTGTCGCAAAAGAGATTTTCCGAAAGTTTCGGGGAGGAAACGATCGGGGAAGAGTGACCGCGCCGCAACCGGCGACGGGAAAAATGAGAAATCTGGCTTTAATTCGGGAGGAGTTAAGAATGAAAATCAGATTGTCGACTTTGATGGGCGCAACAGCCGCCATCCTGCTTTCCGCCCTGGCGGCGCAGGCGCAGACCACGCTGAAATGGGCGCATGTCTACGAGACCTCCGAACCTTTCCATACGGATTCGGTCTGGGCTGCGGAAGAAATCGCCAAGCGCACCGATGGCCGTTACAAGGTGGATGTTTTCCCCGCCTCGCAGCTCGGCAAGGAAGCCGATATCAACCAGGGCCTGAAGATCGGCACCGTCGATATCATCATTTCCGGCTCCAGCTTTGCCGCGCGTGACTTCAAGCCGATCGGCGTCACCTATTTCCCTTACATCTTCCGCGATCCGAGCCATCTGATCGCCTATACCAAGAGCGATATCTTCAAGCGTCTCGCCAAGGGTTATGAAGACAAGACCGGCAACCACATCGCCGCCGTCAGCTATTACGGCACGCGTCACACCACGTCGAACAAGCCGATTGCCGCCTGCGCCGACATGGCGGGGCTGAAGATGCGCGTTCCCGACGTTCCGGCCTATCTCGCCATGCCGCGCGCCTGCGGCGCCAACACGACCCCGATTGCCTTTGCGGAAGTCTATCTGGCGCTCCAGAACGGCACGGTCGACGCACAGGAAAACCCGCTGACCACCATCGAGGCGAAAAAGTTCTTCGAAGTGCAGAAGAACATCGTCCTGACCGGCCATATCGTCGACCACCTCAACACGGTGATCTCCAAGAACCTGTGGTCGCAGCTCTCCGATGAAGACAAGAAAATCTTCACCGAAGTCATGCAGCAGGCCGCCGAGCGCACCACCAAGACCATCGAAGGCCGCGAAAAGAGCCTCGTCGAAGACTTCAAGAAGCGCGGCCTGACCGTCGCCGAGGTCGACAAGGCCGACTTCGAGAAGAACGTCCTCGAAAAAGTGAAGTTCGAGGACTTCGGTTACGACAAGGCCGACTGGGAAGCCATTCGCGCCGTCAAGTGAGCCAAGATCCGGTGCGGCCCCGTTGCCGCACCGCCCTTTCTCTCCAGACGGGATATCTCAATGTCGCAGGAAATCCATACTCAGGTCACGCCTGAGGAACTCGCCCATACGTTCGACGAGGCGCCGCCGGAGGTCGATCTCAAGGTCTATTCATTCGAGGACTGGGTCACGCTCGGCCTCTTCTGGCTGATGACGGGCTGCGTGTTCCTTCAGTTCTTCACCCGCTACGTGCTCAATAACAGCTACGCCTGGACGGAAGAAATCGCCGTCAACTGCCTGATCGGCGTCGTCTTTTTAGGTTCGGTCATGTGCGTGCGCATGTCGCGCCACATCCAGGTGGATGTGCTTTATCACTATGTGCCGCCGCAGGTGGCCCGCGCCATGTCGATCCTCGTCGACGTGCTGCGCATCCTGTTCTTCGCCTACACCTCCTGGCTGATGTGGCGTTATCTGGAAATCGTTGCCGATGAGGAGATGGTCACCGTGGCGCTGCCGCGCAACATCGTTTTCTACACGGTTCTGGCCGCTTTCGTTCTGATGTTCTTCCGGTCGGTGCAGGTCTTCATCGCCAATATGCAGCGTGGCTACTCCGTTCTGGAACGGCCCGAAGAATTCCAGAGCGCGGGGGATTGATCACATGCTGCTTCTTATCGGCTCTTTTCTTCTCCTGATGGTAATCGGCCTGCCGGTCGCCATTTCCATGGCCTCGGCCTCATTGCTCTACATCGTGTTTTACAACGTCGCGCCTGACATCATCGCGGCGCAGCGCCTGATCGCGGGTGTGGAAAGCTTCCCGCTTCTCGCCGTTCCCTTCTTCATCCTTGCTGGCAATCTGATGAATACGGCAGGGGTGACGGGACGCATCTATTCCTTCGCCGTCGCGCTGGTCGGCTGGATGAAGGGCGGCCTTGCACAGGTCAACATCATCGGCTCGGTGATCTTTTCCGGCATGTCCGGCACCGCGCTTGCCGATGCGGCCGGTATCGGCACCATCGAAATCAAGGCCATGAAGGATCACGGTTATCCGGTCGAAGCGGCCGTCGGCGTCACCGCCGCCTCCGCAACGCTCGGGCCGATCTTTCCGCCGTCGCTGCCCTTCGTCATCTACGGCATGATGGCGAATGTCTCGATTGGCGCGCTGTTCATGGCCGGCATCGTTCCGGGCGTCGTCATGACGCTTCTGATGATGATCACGGTTGCTGTCTTCGCCTATATCAAGGGCTGGGGCTCGGATACGCCGTTCAGCCTCAGAACCATCTTCGGCGCCTCAATCGAGGTCTTCGTGGTGATGATGGTGCCGCTCGGCATCTATATCCTCACGGCATTCGGCCTGTCGCTCAACCTGTCGATCCTGATCGTGCTGGTCATACTGCTCGCCTGCGACTGGTATTTCGACTTCTCCGCCGTGATGGCGCTGATGACACCGGTGATCCTGATCGGCGGCATGACCATGGGCTGGTTCACGCCAACGGAAGCCGCCGTTGCGGCCGTCCTCTGGTCGCTGTTCCTCGGGCTCGTCCGTTACCGGACGATGACTTTCAAGACGCTGGCGAAATCGACCTTCGATACGATTGAGACGACCGCTTCGGTGCTCTTCATCGTCGCGGCGGCATCGGTCTTCGCATGGCTGCTCACGGTCAGCCAGGCGGCACAGCTTCTGTCGGCGGCGATCCTGACGATCACCGACAGCAAGTGGATTTTCCTCGTGCTGGTCAATCTCCTGATGCTATTCGTCGGCTGCTTCCTCGATACCATCGCAGCCATCACCATCCTCGTGCCGATCCTGCTGCCGCTGGTGCTGCAGTTCCATATCGACCCGGTGCATTTCGGCCTCATCATCACGCTCAACCTGATGATAGGGCTGCTGCACCCGCCGCTCGGCATGGTGCTGTTCGTGCTCTCACGCGTGGCGAAACTCTCCGTCGAACGCACGACGATGGCCATCCTGCCATGGCTGGTGCCGTTGTTCGTGGCGCTGCTGCTGATCACCTTCGTTCCGGCCATCACGCTGTGGCTGCCGACCGAAATGGGCCTGATCCGCTAACGCCAACATCATCGCCCGCGCGGTTTCCCGCGCGGGCTTCTTCATCCCATACACATATGAGGGCATCGTCATGCAGACACGCGTGGCACGTCTATACGGCCAGAAGGACATTCGCGTCGAAACGCAGGACCTTCCCGCACCGGGACCCGGCGAAGTGCTGCTTGCCATGGCGGCGGGCGGCATCTGCGGCTCCGATCTGCATTATTATCAGGATGGCGGTTTCGGCCCGGTCCGGGTGCGTGAGCCGATCATCTGCGGGCATGAGGCATCCGGCCATGTGCGGGCGCTGGGAGAGGGTGTCAGCGGGCTTGCCATCGGCCAGCTTGTCGCCGTCAATCCCTCCCAGCCCTGCGGCCATTGCCATTTCTGCCTGAAGGGCCAGCCGATCCATTGCCTTGAAATGCGCTTCATGGGCAGCGCCATGCGCCTGCCGCATGAACAGGGCATGTTCCGCGACCGGCTGGTGGTTCCCGCCAAACAATGCGCGACATTTTCAGAGGATACCTCACCCGCCGAAGCCGCCTGCACCGAGCCGCTCGCCGTCTGCCTGCATGCGGTTACCCAGGCCGGCGACCTGAAAGGGGCAAACGTGCTCGTGACGGGCGCAGGTCCCATCGGCCTCCTGACCATCGCCGCCGCCCGCCATGCCGGTGCGGCCACCATTGTCGCCACCGACCTCACCGATGCCGCACTTGAACGCGCGCCCGCCATGGGCGCCGACCGCACGATCAATGTCGCGAAAGACGCCGAGGCGCTTTTGCCCTATCAGGACAATAAGGGTTATTTCGACGTCATTTTCGATTGCTCCGCAGCCGGTCCAGCACTTCGAACCGCCTTTGCCTGCGCGCGCCCGCGCGGCACCATCGTGCAGGTCGGCGTCACCGGCGACATCACCATTCCGCTCAACGCGCTGGTCGGAAAGGAAATCCTCTGGCGCGGCTCGCAGCGCTTTCATGAAGAATTCGCCGTCGCCGCCGGGCTGATCTCCACCCGCAGGATCGATGTACGGCCAATCATTTCCCACAGCTTCCCGCTCGGCGAGGCGAAAGCGGCATTCGAACAGGCCGGGGACCGCTCTGCCGCCTGCAAGGTGCAACTAACATTTTCCGCAGAATGATATTTGAGGATTTAAGATGAGACATACATGGCGCTGGTTCGGCCCGGTCGACAAGGTCACGGTTCAGGATGCGGCTCAGGCGGGCGCGGAAGGCATCGTCAGCGCGCTGCACCACATCGCCACCGGCGATGTCTGGCCGGTGGATGAAATCGCCAAACGGCATGAGGCCATCAAGGCCGGCGGTCTATATTGGGACGTGGTGGAAAGCGTGCCGGTCTCCGAGGATATCAAGACCCAGACCGGTGACTGGAAAAATCACATCGCCAACTGGCAGGAAACCCTACGCCGCCTCTCCGCCTCCGGCATCCGCACCGTCTGTTACAATTTCATGCCCGTGCTGGACTGGACCCGCACCGATCTGCGCTGGGAAACCAGACACGGCGCCAAGGCGATGCGTTTCGACCTTCCCGATTTCGCCGCCTTCGACATCCACATCCTGAAACGCCCCGAGGCAAAGGCCGATTATCCGGACTGGCTGGCGGAGGAAGCGGCAAAACGCTTCGCCGACATGCCGGACACGAAAATCGCCGCCCTCGGGCGCAATATCGGCGCGGGTCTGCCCGGCTCGGCGGATGGTTATTCGCTCACCCAGCTTCTGGAAAAACTGCGTTCCTATCACGGCATCGACCGCGAAAGGCTGCAACAGAACCTCATCGACTTCCTCTGCGAGGTGACGCCGGTTGCTGAAGAGGTGGGTATCAACATCTGCGCCCATGGCGACGACCCGCCATGGCCGCTGCTCGGCCTGCCGCGTATTCTCTCAACGGAAGCGGACTACGCCCATATGCTCTCAAAGGTCGATAGCCGCGCCAATGGCGTGACACTCTGCACCGGCTCCCTCGGCGCGCGGGCGGACAATGACCTGCCCTTCATCGCCAGCCGTTTTGCAGATCGCATCCATTTCGTACATCTGCGCAACGTGACGCGCGACACAGACACCGTGCCCTGCTCCTTCTTCGAGGATGAACATCTGGAAGGCGGAACCGACATGGTCGCCGTCATCGCAGCACTCCTCACCGAAGAGGCGCGCCGCCGGGCGGAGGGCCGCGAAGACCACACCATTCCAATGCGGCCCGATCACGGCCAGGAAATCCTCGACGACCTGACGCGCGGCGCACAACCCGGTTACCCCGCCATCGGCCGGCTGAAGGGATTGGCTGAGCTGCGCGGCATCGAACGCACGTTATCGCACAGCCGTTTCGGGCTGGCGAAGGGTGATCGCTGAGCGAAAGCGGCGCGTTTGATCGGCTTCCTATCCGTCATTCCGGCCTTGGGCCGGAATCCAGCCGACGCGCGTCCGCGCGGCGAAAAGACTCCTTTCAGCCCAAGGACTTGGGCTGGCTGGATTCCGGCTCAAGGCCGGAATGACGGATGAGAGAACCTGCAGTCAATCGCGCCTTGAACTGAAGCCAGGAAAAAGCCCCTAGCCCGCCGGCGATGACGCCGGCGGCTTTCACGGCGGCGTCCATCAGATGCGGATGGCGGGTGGGCGACAGGAATTGCAGCGCCTCGATGCCGAAAGCCGCCGCAATGCCTGCCACGATGATCGCCAGCCAGTAACGCGGATAGGCGAGCACGAAGGCGGCCGAGCAGAAGGCGAAGGCCGCGGCGCGGTCCAGGCCCACCGTCGTCAGCGTGTGCGGACGAAAGCCGATAGGGCAAACTGTAACGATCACGATCAGCAGAAAAACCGACCAGGCGGCATATTTCGGAAGTCTATTTGTCATCATGGCGTCACAATAGAGCGCCGTGCGCGTAAACGGAAGCGGGTCTTTTTCACGCCTCGCCCAATTAATCACACTTTTCGGTCAGATAGTTGAAAAACCGGCTTTCGCTCAGGCCCCACACGGGCTAAGGCAGAAGGCAACCGGGCGAGGATCGCGGCTGATGGCGTTTGCGCTGTCGCCTTTCGGTTCGGTGTCGCGGTGTCGGGTGGATTTTCCACACAGGATCAGATTTTCAGGGAAGAGCACAATGAGTTTCAAGCCGCATGGCAAACATCTGGTTGCAGGAGAATGGGTCGCAACGGAAGCAAAATTCCGCAGCGAGCCTGCACATGGCGAAGCTTTCGATTTTTCGGTCGGCACCGTCGATCTGGTGAATGCAGCCTGTGAAGCAGCCGAAGACGCCTTCTGGAGCTACGGTTACACCACCCGCGAAGAGCGCGCCGCATTCCTCGACACCATTGCCGAGGAGATCGAAGCCCGCGCCGACGCCATCACCGAAATCGGCTCCTCCGAGACCGGCCTGCCCGCAGGACGCCTGCAGGGCGAACGCGGCCGCACCGTTGGCCAGCTGCGCCTTTTCGCCTCGCATATCCGCAAGGGCACTATCTCGACCGCCGCCACGATGAGGCGCTGCCGGACCGCCAGCCCCTGCCGCGCCCGGATATCCGCCTGATGCAGCGTCCGATCGGTCCCGTCGCGGTCTTCGGCGCCTCCAACTTCCCGCTCGCCTTCTCCACGGCCGGCGGTGATACCGCCGCGGCTCTGGCAGCCGGCTGCCCGGTCGTCGTCAAGGGCCATTCCGCCCATCCCGGCACCGGCGAAATCGTTGCCGAAGCGGTTCTCGCCGCCGTCAAGAAGCACAATCTGCATCCCGGCGTCTTCTCGCTGATCCAGGGCGGCCGCCGCGATGTCGGTTCCGCTCTCGTGCAGCATCCGCGCATCAAGGCGGTCGGCTTCACCGGTTCGCTCGCCGGCGGCCGCGCGCTGTTCGATCTCTGCGCCCAGCGCCCCGAGCCGATCCCCTTCTTCGGCGAACTCGGTTCAGTCAACCCGATGTTCCTGCTGCCGGAAGCCGTTGCGGCTCGCGGCGAAGCCATTGCCAAGGGCTGGGCCGGTTCGCTCACCATGGGCGCGGGCCAGTTCTGCACCAATCCCGGCATCGCCGTCATTCTCGCCTCGCAGGCGGATGCCGTTGCTGAGACCGCCCGTGCAGCCCTGTCGGAAGTCGGCCCGCAGGTCATGCTGACCGACGGCATCGCTGCCGCCTATCGCGACGGCCGCGACCGCATCGCCGCCGGTAATGGCGTGCGTGACGTGCTGACCACCACCTGCAACCTGCGCAACGCCACGCCTTATCTCTACCGCGTTTCCGGCAAGGACTGGATTGCGAACCACGCGCTTGCCGAAGAGGTCTTCGGACCGCTCGGCCTCATCGTGACGGTCGAGAGCCCGGAAGAGATGATCGCGGTTGCGAAAAGCTTCGAAGGCCAGCTGACCGCCACCCTGCATCTCGATGCCGGCGACGCCGAACTCGGCCGCAAGCTGCTGCCGATCCTCGAGCGCAAGGCCGGCCGCGTTCTCGCCAACGGTTTCCCGACCGGCGTCGAAGTCTGCGACGCCATGGTTCACGGCGGCCCCTACCCGGCCTCCACGAACTTCGGCGCAACTTCGGTCGGCACCATGTCCATCCGCCGCTTCACGCGCCCGGTTTCCTACCAGAACATCCCTTCGGACGTTCTGCCGGAAGACATTCGCTAAATTGAACGACGGCAGGCGCGGCAACGCGCCTGCCACTCTTTCAGCCGGCCTTTAAAGAGGGCTATCGGCCTTTCGAGAGATGCGGTTCAACGCCGGCGCGTCATCTGCTTCTTCCAGCCTCTTCCAGATTTTCCACATCGCGACGTCCTGCTCGGTTGACATCGACCCTGCACGTAATGCTAATACGTAACTCGTAACGTAATAACATTACAATCATCCTCAAAAGACCGCCATCGGTTCAACTCCGCAAGAGGATGACAACGTCTGGAAGGAACACCATGAGATTTTCCCTTCATCACCATCTCGGCATGAGCACGCTTGCAACATGCCTTACCCTCGCCACGCCCCTTGGCCCAGGCATGGCGCTGGCCGAAGAAAGCGGCGACAGCGTCAAGGAATGGCGGCTGTTCGTCGCCGATCACAGCCAGCCGGTGGTGCGCGCAATCGATTTCGAAACCGGCAAGGAACTAGGACGCTACGATCTCAAGGGCTATGCGGCGCTGACCGCCAGCGCCTCCGGCAAGACGGTCTTCGCGACGCAATCGGATGCCGACATGGTGCATGTGATCAAGACCGGCATCGTTTTCTCCGATCATGGCGAACATCGCGATCTGGATGTGGAAGACGCGGCGCTTTTGCCCGTCACCTTCGAAGGCAAGCGCCCTTTCCACGTCGTGCCGCATGACGATCATGCGATCCTTTTCTATGACCGTGGCGGCAAGGCGGAGATCATCGACGAGGCGGCCCTGCTGGACGGCAAGGCCAAGGTCCGCACCGTCGACACAATTGCGCCGCACCATGGCGTGGCGGTGACGATGGGGCGTTACGTTCTGGTTTCCGTGCCGAACACCGAGGTCGAAACGAAACCCGATACGCTGCCGCCACGCATCGGGCTGCGCGTTCTCGACAGGGAAGGCAAGCAGGTCGGCGAACAGGCGGCATGCACCGATCTGCATGGCGAGGCGACATCCGCGCGGCTTGCCGCTTTCGGCTGCAAGGAAGGCATTCTCGTTGCCCGCCCCGGCGGCACGGATGGCCCGAAGCTTGAAATGCTGACCTATCCGGAAGATTTCCCGAAAGCCTATACCGGCACGCTGCTCGGCGGCAAATCCATGCAGTTCTTCCTCGGCAATTACGGTGAGGACAAGGTCGTCCTGATCGATCCGGACAGCAAGGACGCCTTCCGTCTGGTGGAACTGCCGACCCGGCGTGTCGACTTCATTCTCGATCCCGCCAATCCGCGCAACGCCTACATCCTGACGGAAGACGGTGACCTGCATGTGCTTGACGTGCTGGAAGGCGCCATCACCCGCAAGGCGAAGGTCACCGAACCCTATAGCAAGGATGGCCATTGGCGCGATCCGCGCCCACGTCTCGCCGTTGCCGATGGGCAGGTCGCGATCTCCGATCCGCGCCATTCCCTGATCCGCATGGTGGATGCGGAAAGCCTGAAGGAAACCCGCACGGTTGCGGTGGAAGGCCAGCCCTTCTCCATCGTCGCCGTCGGCGGTTCCGGCGCTTCGCATTGATCCTGAACAAAGAAAACCCCGTGCGCCGACTGGTGCACGGGGTTCTTCAATTTCAAAGACCCTATCCTCAAGCGGACTGGATCGCCTCGATCTTGTCGATGCCGCCGACGATGCCGGCAAAATCCTGCCAGACACCCTGAGCACCCTTGCGCCATTCATCCAGCGCTTCCGGCTGCAGCACCTTGCCGCCCTTGGAGAGCGCAAGCTCAACGGACTTCGTTTCGTCTTCGACGATCAGCTGGTTGAAATAGTGTGCACCCTCGCTGGAAGCCTCCGAAAGAACCTTCTTTTCTTCGTCGTCCAACTGGTTCCAGAAGGTCGCGCCGTAATAGACGACGCCCGATGCCCAGATATGGCCAGTCTCGGTCATATAGGGCACGACCTCGTAAAGCTTGAAGCCGGCATAGGCGGACTTGGTAAGGTCCATGGCGTCGGCCACGCCGGTCGCCAGCGCATTATAGGTCTCTGTGATCGGAATGCCGACCGGCGTGGTGCCGAAGGCGCTCCACAGCTTGGTGTGCAGCGGGCTCTGGATGACGCGGATCTTCTTGCCTTCCAACTGCTCCGGCCGGGTAACAGGCTCCTTGGTCAGAAGATGGCGAGCGCCGTAATTGATGAAATCGGCGGCGACGAATTGCTGCGCACCGAGTTTCGTCTTCAGGTCGTTGCCCGTCTCGCCCGTCACCACCTTGCGCACATGCTCGGCATCGCGGAACAGGAAGGGCAGATCCAGTATCTGCAGTTCCGGCACCCAGCCGGAAAGCGAGGAGACGGTGGAGAGGCTCGCCTGAACCGATCCCAGACGGATATTTTCCGCCACCTCCTTTTCGCCGCCCAGCGCGCCGCTCTTGACGATGTTGAAGCGGAAACGGCCGGGCAGCTTTGCCTCCACCAGCTCGCTGATCTTCACCCAGATTTTCGTCTCCGGCTTGTCGTCGGCGAAAAGCGACGCGACGGTTAGGTTGCGCGTTCTGGCATGTGCCGTCCGCACGAAGGCGGGTGCGGCAAGCGTTGCCGCGCCAATGGCGGAGAGTTTCAGAAGATTGCGGCGATCGATAATAGTCATGAATGAAACCCCGGATTTAGAAGAAAATGGCCCAGGCGCACAGAATGGCGAGGGAAACGAGAAGAGAGACGAGATAGGGAACGACCGCCCGGAAAAGCGCGGTTGCCGGAATGCGAGTGACGCCGCTGACCACGAAGATCAGCATGCCGAGCGGCGGCGTCAGGCCATGGATCATCAGATTGACCACGAGGATGACGCCGAAATGGATCGGATCGATGCCGGCGGCCACGGCCGCGGGCAGCAAGATCGGCCCGAACAGCAGGATGGCCGCACCAATATCCAGCACCAGGCCGACCACGAGCAGGATAAGGTTGGAGAGCAGCAGTACCGCGATCTTGCTGCCGCCGAGCAACGTCACGAAATCCGTGACGAGGCCCGAGACATTATCGACCGCCAGCAGGAAGGCGAAAGGCCCCGCCGTGCCGATCAGAAGACCGATGGCCGCCGCTTCACCCGCCGATTGCCGGAAGGTAGCAAAAATGCGGCCCGCGCCCAGCCGATAACCGAAGCCGAGAAGCAGCGTGTAAAGCGCCGCAAGCGCTGCGGCTTCCGTGGTGGTGACGATGCCGATGCGGATGCCGACCACCACAATGACGCCAAGACCGAAGGCCGGTATGGCGGCGATGGCCGAGCGCCAGCGCTCCGCACCCGTGGCGCGAGGCAAGGTATCGACGCTGCGCACGCTGAAATGGATTGCCACAGCAAGGCAGACCGCCATCAGCCCGCCGGCAAAGAAACCGCCGACCAGCAGCGAGCCGACCGAAAGGTTGGTGGCCGTCGCAAGGATAAGAAATGCGATGGAAGGTGGGATGACATTGTCCAGCACGGAGGTGGCCGCAATGATCGCGCCCGCCTGCGCTGGCGGATAGCCGTGTTTCACCAGTTCCGGCTGGAAGGTGGAGGCGCCGAAGGCGGCATTGGCGACCGATGAGCCGGATGCTCCGGAAAACAGCACGCTGGTCAGAAGCGTCGTCTGCGCCAACCCTGCCCGCCGGTGGCCGACCATGGAGGCGGCGAAACGAACCAGCTGGTTGGCGACGCCCGATTCCGTCAGCAGGCTTCCGGCCAGCAGGAAGAAGGGAATGGCGAGCAGCAGGAATTTCGACATGCCGGTCACGGTTGACGAAACGATGGCCGGTTCCGGCAAGGTGCTGCCGAAGGCGATCGCCACATAGGCGGCGGCAAGGAAGGCATGGGCAAGCGGCGCGGCGAGCACCAGCCCCACTGCCGCCGTCAGCGCCAGAAACAGACTCGGGGGCAAGCTCGTATCGACGAAAACTTCCGGCAAACCAATATAGGCCACGACTGCGATGGCGAGAGATGCGAGAACGGCAAACAGCTTGCCTTCACTGACACGCTGAAGTGCCAGATAAAGAAGGATAAGCGCACCGCCTGCACCCAGAAAGCCGAAACGCACCCATTCCGGCAGGCCAAGCGTTGGAGACGTGCCGCCGAGCATCGCCGCGATCTCCACCCCGCCGAAGGCGAGGATGAGTGCTGCGACGAAGGAGAAGGCATCGGCCAGAATTTCGGTCGCCGCGTGAAATCGTTGCGGAAGGAACCGCACAAAGACATCGAGTCGCATGGCGAGCGCGCTTTTGAGACTGAGCGGCGCACCGACCGCGATCATGGCCACATGCAGCCAGATGCCGAGGTCTTCCGCGCCGATAAAGCCGGTATGGAACAGGTAACGCAGGGTGACGTTGACCAGCACCACCACGAGAAGCGTTGCAAGGATCGCGGCGGCGACTGCGCCGAGCGCCTTGTCGAGAATGGCAAGCGCCCGCTCCGCTGCGAGCTGCGGGCCGATGCGCCGTTGCGCGATTGTTGTTGCCGGACTTGCCGTCATGTCTTGTCTCTCCACTCCCGCACCATGCTCAGGAGGCCTTGGCCGAGAGGTCGCGATCGAACAGGGTCGACCAGGTGAATTGTTTTGCCGTCGAGACCTCACGCGATACGTCAAGACGCGGCAGAACCTTTTCGCCGAAGCGGAAAGCCTCTTCCAGCAATGGCATGCCGGAAAGGATGAAGGTATTCACGCCCGCCTTCTTATAGGCCTCCAGCGTGCGGATGACAGTATCCGGCGAACCGACAATCGCGGTTCCCGGCCCCGGCCGCACGAGGCCGATGCCCGCCCAGAGGTTGGGCGCGATTTCAAGATCGCGCAGGTTCTCCGGTTTCTGCCCGCCATGCATCGCCGTCATGCGCTGCTGGCCGACGGAATCGGTCCTGCCGACGAAACGCTGATTGGCGGCAATGGCACGCTCATCCATGCGCCCGTAGAGATCGGCGGCGGCGGACCAGGCCTCTTCATCCGTATCGCGTACGATGACATAAAGGCGAATGCCGTATTCCAGTTCGCGACCGAGCTTCTCCGCCCGCGCCTTGACGAGATCGACCTTCGCGCCGATCTGATCCGGCGTTTCCCCCCAGGAAAGATAGGTCTCGACATGTTTGGCGGCAACGTCGATGGCCTTGTTCGAGGAACCGCCGAACCACAAAGGCGGCGGCTCTATGCCCTGCCCCACCGGCAGCGCCAGCTTTGCGCCCTCCGTCTGGAAATGCCGGCCCTTGAAATCGACCGTTTCGCCGGCAAAAAGACGGTGCCAGATTTGCAGATATTCATCCGCCATATCATAGCGCTCATCATGCGGCATGGTCATGCCGTATGCGCCGAGCATCTTGGCATCGCCCGAGACGACATTGATCAGCAGGCGCCCGCGCGAAAACTCCTGAAGCGTTGCCGCCATCTTGGCGAGCAGCGTCGGCGCGACCAGGCCCGGATGAATGGCGACCAGAAACTTCAGCCGCTCGGTATAGGAAAGCAGCGCGCCCGCCAGAACCCAGACGTCATGCGCGCCGGTGGCAAACAGCGCACCGGTGTAACCCAGCTGGTCGTAAGCGAGCGCCAGCTGTTTGTAATAACCGAGATCCACCTTGCGGGACCCTTCCGGCTGCCAGGGATAGGCGCCGTCGGGCGCGCACATGTACCAGAAAACATTCATCTGCCGCCTCCCGTGCTGGCTGATTGCCCGGTCAGAACCGGTAAAGAGAAATGACCGTGCCTGTAAAGCGTATCGGCCTCCTCCTGCTGTTCGGCAAGGATATTTTCGGCAGCGGCCACGACCGAAAGGTCTCGCGACCTCAGCACCTTGGCCCAGGACTGTGCATCACCTTCGCTGCCCGGTTCCGCGGCGAGAAGGGCGGCGGCTTTGTCGATATCCGCCATCACGGCCCGGCCGACGCGATCCAGCTCAGCCGCAATCGCCAGCCTCGCGTCAGCCGCTATGGCGTGACGGGCAAGCGTCCAGAACAGCGAGCGGTTGGGAATGGTGGAACCGCAACGGACAAGAAGGCTGATCTCCTCATGGGTCAGAGCCTTTTCCAGCCGCGGCGACATCGTCACCCAGGCATCGACGCGGCCTTCCACGAGATCGCTCAGGCTATCGCTGTCGCCGCTTTCGATACGGGTCACATCTGAAAGGCCAAGCCCCGCCCCTTCGAGGCTGCGCGCCAGAAGATAAGTGTGAAACGATCCATCGATTAGCGATATGCGCTTTGCCGCAAGATCGGCGGCGGAGCAGATCGAGCTATCGCGCCGCACGAGGATCGCGCCATTTGCGGGCCGTGGTGCGGAAGCAGCGATATAGACCGCTGAAAGCCCGCGTGCATCCGCCTCGATGGGCGGCGTCGAACCCGTACCGCCGAAATGGATTTCGCCCTTTTCCAGAAGCGCCGCCGTATCTCGGCCTTCACGATAGGCCACGAATTCCGGATCGAATTCTTCAAAGGCGCCGGGCCAGAGCCGGGCGAGACGTAAATGCAGATTGTTGGGATGGACCCCGATTTTCATGTCGACACCTCATTTCGCAATCAATCTACTTTTTTATAGAATGTTTTCGAGGAACGTTTTGGCGATCCTCGGCCGGAAAGCGAAAGAGAAATCTACCAATCCTGTAGATTTTGAAAAATGCTTGATCGGGTCGAACTAGCTTTCATCAAGCCATTGAAATTTATCGTCATACATTCTACTTTTTTGTAGTTTGAAAAATGGGCCTGTAGTCGTGACGAAACCGGTTTCCAATCTCATCTGCCGCAGCGTGGTGGAAGCGAGCGAGCTTTTGAAGCTTGTCGCCAACGCCAATCGTCTGGCCATCGTCTGTTATCTCATGGAAACGGAAGCTTCCGTTTCCGCACTGGAATATGAACTCGGCATCCAGCAGCCAACGCTTTCGCAGCAGCTCGCCGAATTGCGCGACGCCGGTGTGATCGAAGGCTCGCGGGAAGGCAAAGCGGTGATCTATCGTGTCACCGATCCGCGCATCGTCCAGCTGGTTCTGACATTGCGCGGTCTTTACACGGACCTTTCCGATGTGACCGGCAAGAAAGACAGACGGGCATTGCCGCTGGATGAGGCAATGTTCGACTAGCATGATCGACCTTTATACCTGGATCACGCCCAACGGCCTTAAAATCTCGATTGCGCTGGAAGAACTTGGCCTGCCCTATGCCGGCCATGCCATCGACATCGAAAAAGGCGAGCAATTTGCCGCCGATTACGTCCGCATCAATCCCGGCTCGAAAATCCCTGCGATTGTCGACAATGAGAACGGTACCGTCCTGACGGAATCGAACGCGATCCTGATCTATCTTGCCGAAAAGGCGGGCCGGCTTCTGCCCGCCTCCGCGACCGAGCGACTGGTCGTCACCGAATGGCTGATGTGGCAGGCCGCCAATTTCGGCCCGACACTCGGTTATGCCCATTATTTCCTGACCTACCATGCCGGACAGGCCCCCTTTGCCGAGACGCGTTTCGCGGCGGATGTGGAGCGGCTCTACCGGACATTGAACGACCGTTTAACGAGGCGGGAATATGTGGCGGGAGATTTGTCCATCGCCGATATCGCCATCTGGCCATGGGTTTCGCGTTTCGCGCGTCACAAAATCAATCTCGATGATTTTCCGGCGGTACAGCGATGGTATCGCCAGCTTGGACAGCGGGAAAGTTTTAAGCGCGGTTATCGCGTGCCCTTCGCAACATCGGACGTACCGGGACTTTAACAGGCAACGAGGTGGCCAGGCGAAACCTCACGATATTCACGCGGCTTGACGACATAATCGACGGCGCGGATCGGGCTTTTCAGCTCGTCATTCGCAGCACCTCGCCTCGTGTTGCGGCGATCCGGGTCCGGCACCGGCACGGCCGCCATCAGCTTGCGGGTATAGTCATGCTGCGGATTGCCGAAGACAGCCGCACGCGGACCGATTTCGACGATCTCGCCGAGATACATCACCGCCACCCGGTGGCTGACACGTTCCACCACCGCCATGTCATGGCTGATAAACAGAAAGGCAAGGTCGAGGCTCTGTTGCAGATCCAGCATCAGGTTGATGACCTGCGCCTTGATGGAAACATCCAGCGCCGAAACGCTTTCGTCCGCGACAATCACCTTGGGCTGAAGCGCCAAGGCACGGGCGATGCAGATGCGCTGGCGCTGACCACCGGAAAATTCATGCGGGTAACGCGACGCCATGTCCGGTGAGAGGCCGACCTTTTTGAGCATGTCGGCCACCACATCCTTCGCCTCGCGGGCGCTTCCCATGCGGTGTTCCAGAAAAGGTTCGGCAATCGCCGCGCCCACCGTCATACGCGGATTGAGCGAGGCGAAAGGGTCCTGAAAGATCATCTGAACCGTCTTGCGCATGTCCCGCATGCCCGTCTTGTCGAGTGCGAGAATGTTTTCGCCGTTGACCACGACCGAACCGGCATCCGGCTCGATCAGCCGCATGATGGCGCGTCCGGTGGTGGATTTGCCGCAGCCACTTTCGCCCACCAATGACAATGTTTCACCGGCCCTGAGATCGAAGGACACGTTTTCCACCGCATGCACCCGGCCACTGAGGCGCCCCAGAAGACCGGAGTGGATATCGAAACGCTTGGTCAGTCCCTCCACCTTGAGCACGGGCCGTGCGGCGGCGTCGACTGTATCGGCCGGACGCGCCGGCTCCTGCGTTTCACCCGTGGTGGTATTGACGATGGGAAAACGGAGCGGTCTTTCCTCGCCTTTCATCGACCCCAGAACCGGAACGGCGGACAAAAGTGCGCGCGTATAGGGATGTTTACCGCGGTGGAAGATATCCGCAGTCGCACCGACTTCCACCTGCTCGCCGCGATACATGACGACCGTGCGGTCGGCGATTTCGGCCACCACACCCATGTCATGGGTGATGAACAGGACTGAGGTGCCCTCCTCTTCCTGCAGCGTCTTGATGAGGTCGAGAATCTGGCCCTGAATGGTCACATCAAGCGCCGTCGTCGGCTCGTCGGCGATCAGGAGCTTCGGCCGGGAAGCGAGCGCCATGGCGATCATCACGCGCTGGCGCATGCCGCCGGAAAAGCGATGCGGATATTCATCGAAGCGCGAGGCGGCGGAGGGTATACGGACCTTTTCCAGCAGGCGGATCGTCTCTGCCCGCGCATCAGCTTTCGACATCGGCTGATGGCACAACAGAGCCTCGGAAATCTGGTCGCCGATGGTGAAGAGCGGATTGAGGCTGGTCATCGGCTCCTGAAAGATCATGGCGACCTCATTGCCCCGCACCCGCCGCATGGCGTCTTCAGAAAGGGAGAGCAGGTTGCGACCTCCGAGCAGGATTTCACCCTGCACCCTGCTGCTTTCCCGATCCAGCAGCCGCATGATGGAAAGCGAGGTAACGCTTTTGCCGGAACCGCTTTCACCCACGATCGCAACAGTCTCGCCCGGCCCGACATCGAAGGAAATATCACGCACCACCGGTTTCCAGCCGCCATCCACGTGAAAGGACGTGGTGAGATTGCGGACGGAAAGCACGGCATCTTCGGCACCGAGCGGTGCTGCCTGCGGCATGGTCATGATCGTTCCCTTCTTTTTATGTTTCAACTCAGGCACGGCGTTGCGGCAAATCTCTTCTCCCTCTCGGGGAGAAGAAATACGCGGCACCCGCTCGCTTCACTTAGTCCGGCCAGCGCAGCATGCTGTCGAAACGGTGGCGGCTGCGGTCCTCGAACGGTGTTGCAATCACCTCGTTGGAGGCGCGCGCCTTGTCCAGCTCCTCGGCCAGCCGGGAAGCCACAATGGTTTCCTGGCCGGGATGCAGGTTGCAGGGGTCGAGATAGAAATAGCGGTGCTCCACCTCGTGGTCGCGGACAATGATCGGCGGGCTGCCTTTGGCGAGCGCCGTCGTCAGGTCCCAGGCGGTGATATGCGCTTCCTCGGCATCGATGATGACACGCAGACGGTCGAGCGGGTTGTTGGTCGGGTCGGGCTCGATCAGCGCCGTCACGCCCGGGCGTCCGTCCAACTTCTTTTTCCAGAGGTTGAGGTAGCCGGTTTCACGCTCGCGAATGCCGGCATGGTCGCGCTTTTCCCAGGCCTCCAGCGCAGCCATGACGCCATAGATGCTTTCCTTGCCGACCTTCATGCCGCGGCCGACGCCCATATTCTGCAGGAAGGCGCTGCGCACCAGCTCCTTTTTGCCGGCGACGATGCCGGAAGTCGGGCCACCGAGGAACTTGTGGCCGGAATAAAGCACCACATCCGCGCCCGTTGCCAGAAACAGCTTCAGATCATATTCGGAAGCCGCATCCACGATGACAGGCACGCCCCTGGCATGGGCGATCTCGACGAATTCGGAAAGATGCAGCAGGCCGTAATCCACCACATGGTGCGAGACGACATAGACCGCTGCAGCCGTCTTTTCGGTGATGGCGTTTTCCATGTGGAAACGATGGGCCGATGTCGCCTGCCCGATCAGCACCACCTTGCCGCCGCCGAGGCGGATCGCCTGATCCACCGGCGCGCCATAGCTCACCACATGGCCCATCTGCACCAGAACCTCGTTCTTTTCCGGGGTCACATCGGGCAGCTTTTCGATGGCCAGCAGATTATTGCCGGTAATGGCGCCCGCCACCGCAAGGCTTATGCCCGAGGAGCAGGAGGCCGTGACGAAACCGGCCTCGCCGCCCGTCAGCCTCGATATCACCGCGCTTGCCTTGCGTTGCAGATCGTTGATCTCGACGAATTGCGGCAGGATGGCCGCCATGGCCTCGACCGCTTCCGGAACGACGATAGAAGCGCCGAGCGAGGTCATGGTGCCCGAGACGTTGATGACCGGGCGAAGGCCGATCCTGCTTCTGATATCCTCGGTCATGTCTTTCTCCTGTCTTTGCGATGCGATGGGCATCGACATATATGCCATAATAATGTAATAGCTTCTCAAAATTCATGAGGAGCCAAAATTGGACGCCCATATACTGAACGAAACGCCTTCAACCGCCCTGTCCGAGGCCGCCGAAAACGCGGACGCGAAGGCGGCCAAGCGCTCGCGCGTCAGCGGCATCGACCGCGCCCTTCAGGTTATTGATTATCTTTACGAAACCGGATCGCCGGCTGGCGCCTACGCCATCGCCAAGGCGATCAAGGCGCCGCTTTCCACCGTCTATGTGATCGTCGACGATCTCGTCGAAAAGAACATGCTGGCGCGCAATGCCGATGGCAATATCTGGCTCGGCGCGCGGCTTTACCATTATGGTCTTGCCTATGCCCGCTCGCTGGATTTCATGGGTGTCGCCACCCACGAAATGCACGATCTGTGCCGCCACGCGGGCGAGACCGTGCAGCTTTGCGGCCGCGACGGCGACCATATGCTGGTGCTGGCCATGGCGGATGGTCCGAGCCATTTTCAGGTCGCCTCGCGCGTCGGCACCCGCGTTCCCTTGAACTGGACGGCATCCGGCCGCCTGCTGGTCGGGCATCTTCCGGAGACCGAACGCGTCGAGCTTTTCCGGCGCTGCGCCCGCACGTCTCCCACGGGCCGTGCGGAAATCAACCCGGAGACCCTGTCGCAATCGGCAGGCGCCGCCTTCCATGACCGGCTGTCGATACAGGTCGCCGAATCCGACTACGCCGTCGCCTGCATCGCCTCGCCGATCTGCGACAACAGGGGCGAATGCGTGGCGACGATTTCCATCGTGCTGCCGGAGCAGAAGGTGCTGGCGGACGAGAACCATTATACCGAACAGGTCAGGGTCTCGGCGGAACGGATCGAGAAGCTGATGGGCTGGCGCAACCATTGAACGGCCTCAGTCCTTGAGTGCGACGATGGCTTCTATCTCAACGGTGATGTTGCCCGGCAGTGAGCCGAAACCAACGGCGGAGCGGGCATGTTGTCCCGCATCGCCGAACACATCGATGAAGAGATCGGAACAGCCATTGATGACGCTCGGGTGATCGCGGAAATCGCTCACCGCATTGACCATGCCGAGCAGCTTGACCACTTTTTTCACCCGCGACAGATCACCCAGCGCCTCATGCATGACGGCGAGGAGATTGATGCCGGTGAGACGCGCATGGTTATAGGCCTCTTCCAGCCCGATTTCCGCGCCCACCTTGCCGGCGTAAAGATGGCCGTTTTCCTCCCGGGGCCCCTGCCCCGAAAGATAAAGCATGTTGCCTTCCACCACATGGGTGACGAAATTGGCGATCGGCGGCGGCGGCGGCGGCAGGGAGATGCCGAGCGCGGCGAGCCGGTCATAGGGCGAATGGCGTCCCTCTGCCTCAAGCGAAGACTGTTTCACGCGAATTCCTCATAATATAGGGACGGGTATCCCTTAATCTCTGCGGAAGACGGAGGGGATTGCCCTCCTCCGCCTTGTCCATTTGGGTTCAGCGCCAGGAATAACCATGGCTGTGGCGCACCAGCTTGCGCGCCCTTGGAATGTAACGGCTGGCAGCAATCGCTTCCGCGCCGATGACCGCGTAACGCGGCTCGAACAGACGCGTCAGGCGCGCCACATCGCCGTTGGAATCGGTCGCTTCCAGATCGGAATCCACTAGATCGAAAATGGTGAAGTCGGCGCGCTGGCCAACATCGAGACGGTTTTCCATATCGAGGCGGATGACGGAGGCCGGATTGCGGGTAACGGCCTCGACGACATTTTCGAAGGGCATGTCAACCGACAGCAGCTTCGACATGGTGGTCGCCAGATCCCACACGGGGAAATTCATCGAATGCCCGTGCAAATCCGTCGAAATCGAGAACGGTAACAGGCCGCGCGCAATCGCCGCTTCCGCCACCTTGAAGGAGAAGGATGCGCCGCCGTGGCCGATATCCAGCCGGATGCCTTCGCCAGCGCAGCGTTCGGCAAGGTTGAACAGGTCCTCGTCTTCCATGATGCTGGAGCCTGACTTGCCGTTGAAGCAATGGGTCACGACATCGCCGGGGCCGAGAATTTCCAGCACCTCATCATAAAGTGCCGGCGGTTCGCCCACATGCACCATCATCGGCACTTTCAGGATCTTGGCGATCTTCTTGCCGAGCTTGACCGGTGTGACGCCCCAGGAGCCGGTGATGACATGGCTCGCCCGCACCTTCAGGCCGACAATATGTTCGCTGTTTTCGGCGTAACATTCGAGGATACGATCGAGATCGATATCCTTGATATCCCGCAGTTCCGGCACGCGGTTACAGGCGACGAGCCCGATGGAGCCGAGATTGAGGAAGGCCTTGATGCGCTCCCTCGAGGGCTCGATGATATATTCGCGGAAACCGTGGAAATTCGCCTCGCCCGCCGAACCGGCATCCACCAGCGTCGTCACGCCGCGTTCCGCCCCGCATTCGGAGGGGCGAATGGAGATATCGGTGCCGCCGTGCCAGATATGCACATGCAGATCGACCCAGCCGGGCGAGACGAAGGCACCCTTGGCATCAATGCGCTGCGCATCCGCAGGCGCCTGAATGGCAGGCCCAACCGCAGCGATCTTGCCATCGCCGCCGATCAGAATATCGGTCGAGGCTTGGGATGCCCCCTTTCCGAAACCGACAGGTTTGACATTGGTGAGAAGAATGGGAGCTTGAAGAGGCGTTTTCGCCTGTTCACCGGACGTCATATTACAAATCCCTTCGCAGTCTTGGGTCGAGCATGTCCCGCAGCCCGTCACCGACCATTTGCAGCGACAGCACGGAAAGAATGATGGCAAAGCCGGGGAAATAGGTCATCCAGTCCGCCTGGCCGATATATTGGCGGCCGGCGGAGATCATGGTTCCCCAGGTGGGTATTTCGGGGCTGACACCGAGCCCCAGAAACGACAGGCCGGCCTCGGCCAGCATGGCGCTGGCGAAAAGGAAGGTGCATTGCACGAGGATCGGCGAGACCAGATTGCGCAGCACATGCCGCGTCATGATGTGGAAGGTGGAGATGCCGAGCGCCTTCGCCGCCTCCACATAGGGTAATTCGCGGATCACCAGCGTCGAGGCGCGCACGATGCGGGCAAGGCGCGGCGAATAGACAACGGCAAGCGCGATGATGACAGTCGCCAGCGACGGGCCGAGCGCCGCTACCAGCGCAATCGCCAGCAGAATATCCGGAAAGGCCATCATCGCATCGATCAGGCGGGCAATCGGCGTATCCAGCTTCTGGAAGAAACCGGCAAGCAGGCCGAGCGTGATGCCGATCAGCGCCGAAAGCGCCACCACGGCGGCACCGACCAGAAGCGACAGCCTTCCGGCATAAATGGTGCGCGAGAAGACGTCGCGACCGAACTCGTCGGTGCCGAACCAGTAAAGCTCGCTTGGCGGCTTCAGGCGGTTCACAATCGACAGTTTCGATGGCGAATACGGCGCAATCATCGGCGCGAAAACCGCGAGAAGCACGAAGACCAGCAGCACGATGAGACCGGCAGCGACCGTCTTGCGCTTCAGGAGGCGCCGGATGAACAGGACGGTCGGGTTGCGTGCCGGCGGGGCGGTGGAAACGATATCGGCCATCAGTAACGAACCCTCGGATCGACCAGCAGATAGAGCATGTCGATTGCAAAATTGATGAGCACGTAAAGCCCGGCGATGACGAGAAGCGCGCCCTGAATGACCGGATAATCCCGCCGGAGAACGGCCGAGACGACGAGATTGCCGACGCCCGGCAGACCGAAAACGGTTTCCGTGACGACTGCGCCGGAAATCAGCACGGCGGCGGTAAGTCCGAGCACGGTCAGGATGGGAATAAGCGCGTTTTTCAGCGCATGTTTCATCACCACGCGGCGCTCCTTGACGCCCTTGGCACGGGCGGTGCGGACATAGTCGTCACCTAAAACATCCAGCATCGAGGCGCGGGTGAAGCGCAGGATGAGGGCGGAGGAAACGAGGCCGAGCGCGATGGCCGGCAGCGTCAGGTGATACATGCGCTCAAGGAAGCTCGCGCCCGGACCGCCATAACCCGATACCGGGAACATATCGAGCCGGACGGCGAAGACCTGCATGAGAATGAGGCCAAGCCAGAAGCTCGGAATGCTCGCCGCCAGCATTGCAATGGTGGTGGCTGCCTGATCCACGAAGGAACCGCGCCGGTAAGCGGCGTAAATGCCGATGGGAAGGGCTATGATGCTGGCGATCAACAGCGAAAAAATCGTCAGGAAGAAGGTCGGTTCGGCCCGGTCCAGCAGCGCTGAACCGACCGGCATGTTAAGAAAGATCGACTGGCCGAGATCGCCCTTCAGCAATTGCCCGATATAATAGACATATTGCACGCCAAGCGACTGGTCGAGGCCGAGCCGGCTGCGCAACTCCGCAATGTCCTGCGCCGAGGCATCCGGCCCCAGCATCACGGCCGCCGGGTCTCCGGGTGTTACGCGCAGGATGACGAAGACGATGGTGACGACAAGGAACATCACCACGATCATTCCCGCAAGTCTCTGGAAAATATACCGTATCACGTATAATAGCTCCGAAGCGCGTGATTGCCGCTATCAGGCGACGGTTGAAACGGGTTGCTTAAAGATCGACTGCTCACTTCCGTCATGCCGGACTTGATCCGGCATCCAGCCACCACGCGTTCGCGTGGTGAAAAGGTCTCTTGCGATCAAGGACTTGATCGCGCTGGACCCCGGCTCAAGGCCGGGGTGACGGCGTGCGGTGCCGGCCTTATTTCGTAACCGAAGCATTCCAGAAATAAGGCCATGGAGCCGGATCGACGCCTTCCAGCTTATTGGACTTGGCCGCCACGGCATTGAAGTCGCCGATCTTGATGAGCGGCAGCTCGGCATAGATCGTTTTCTGCACATTGGCCCAGAGCGCGATACGCTTGTCCGGATCGGCTTCGGAAGTGAAGGCGTCAACCGCCGCCTTGCGCGCCGGCGTATCCCACCAGCCCGGCGAGCCGGTGGAGAGCGCGCCGATCAGCGCCGGCTCCGGCAGGAAGGGGCTATGAGTGATGTAGATATCCCAGAGCTTCGGGTCGGCGCGGCGCTGCGTCAGCGTCGCCCAGTCCACCACCTGCATATCCACCTTGAAACCGGCAAGCTTCAGATATTCCGCCGCGACCTGCGCCATCTTGTAATGGAACTCATATTGCCGGCTGGTGAGGATGCGCAGCGGCTCGCCGTTGTAACCGGCCGCCTTCAGCTTTTCGGCGGCGGCTTCCGGATTGCCGAGATTATAATTGCCTTCGACGCCCTCTTCCGAATGCCAGGAGAAATTATCGGGATAATAGGCGCCATCGAGCGCATAAAAATCCGTGCTGCCGAAAGCGGCCGCCAGCATATCCTCCATGTTCAGCGCTTCGGTCACCGCCTTGCGGACCTCCAGCTTGGAAGAAAGCCCCTCCTTCGTGTTGAACACGAAGACCGGATAACCGAAAGGCTTCAGCATCAAAGGCTGCGAGGCAGACGACGACTTCACCTTGTCGAAGGATTCCACCGGAATGGAATCGACATAATCATATTGCCCGGAAACGGCGGCTTCGACGCGGGTATTCGGATCGGGCACCGGAACGAAGCGGATTTCATCGAGATACTGATGGCGTGCACCGCCATAACCATCGCTTTCGCCGTCGCGGGACTTGTAGCCATCGAAACGGACGAGCTGGATATACTGGTCGGCCTTGCGTTCCTTCAGCATATAGGGGCCGGTGCCGATGAATTCGGCCATCGGCTCCGCCTGCTTTTCGGCCGGCAGGATGATGGCTGCGGAATTGTTGAAGGCGAGCAGCGAAGCGAGCGGCGCATAGGGCTGCTTGAGGGCAATCGTGACCGTTCCGGCATCCGGCGCGGAGATATTCTCGATAAAGCCGGCTGCCTGCTTGCCGCGCGAGGCGATCTTCATCCAGCGGCCGAGCGAGGCGACGACATCTTCGGACGTCATGTTGCTGCCGTCATGGAACTTGATGCCCTGCCTGAGCTTGATTGTGTAAGTTTTGCCGTCCGCACTGATCTCGGGCAGGCTTTCCGCCAGAAGCGGTGTCACCTTCCAGCCCTTGTCGAAGGTATAGAGCGTTTCGAAAATATGCTGCGTGACGATGCCGACGAGATCGGCAGTAGACGCCATGGGGTCGAGGGTCGGCGGTTCGCCGATCGTGGCGACATTGATGACGCCACCCTTCTCCGCAGCCATCATTACACCCGGCGCAAGCAGCAAAGCGGCGGTGGCGAGAAATGCAAGTTTACGTCTCATGGTCAAGCTCCCAGCTCTTATGTGTTCCATTATTATGTTATATGCATCTTTATAACAGAATATCTCGATAAGACGCCTTGTCAATGACAATGCGGCACGATGATGGGTTTCCATGATCGGCGAAACGCAGGACAGGTATTTGCGAAAGAAGGCGGCATCGTTTAAGGCGATGAAAAAACGGGAGTTTCGCCAAAAATACGGCGTGCCGTGATAACCATCTCTTCCGGCTGGGAGAGAGGGAATGACGACCGGCGTTTGACTGCAAAGGAAGAAAGGGAATTAAGAAGGTTGGATATTTCGCATTTGCGAACAAAGTGCTATTAAAGAGCGGACTAACGCTAGGCCACCACAGACATACCGGCATATTCTTATTAATCGTTACGCTATTTGACGCCGCCAGCCGTATTTTCAAGGGCTGCAGACAGACCTGATATTCTACACCGCCAAACTTTATTCCATGGCGGAACATTAATTTTTATTACGTTGAAATTATTGAGGAAATTATGAAGACGGCAATCGTGCATGACTGGCTCACCGACAGAGGCGGGGCCGAAAAAGTGCTTCACAACCTTCTTGAAATTTACCCTCACGCGGATCTGTACTGCCTTGTCGATTTCATGAGCGAGCGCGACCGGGGGTTTCTCGGCGGCCGTCCCGTCAACACTTCCTTCATCCAGAAGCTGCCTTTCGCCCGGAAAAAATACCGCTCCTATCTGCCGCTGATGCCGCTCGCCATCGAACAGTTCGATCTGAGCGGCTACGATCTGGTGATTTCCTCGAGCTATGCGGTTGCCAAGGGCGTCATCACCGGCCCGGGCCAGTTTCACGTCTCCTATATCCATAGCCCCATCCGCTACGCCTGGGACCTCCAGCACCAGTATCTCAAGGAAACCAGACTGACGCGCGGCTTCACCTCATGGATCGCGCGCGCCATTCTGCACTATATCCGCATGTGGGACATCCGCACCGCCAACGGTGTCGACCTGATGACGGTCAACTCCAAATTCATCCGTAACCGGGTGCGCAAGTGTTATGGCCGCGATTCCACCGTGATCTATCCGCCGGTGGACACCTCCCATCTTTCCCCGTCCGAGCTTAAGGGTGACTATTTCGTCACAGCATCGCGGCTGGTGCCCTACAAGAAGGTGCACCTGATCGTGGAAGCCTTTGCAAAGATGCCCGACAAACGGCTGGTCGTCATCGGCGACGGGCCGGACATGAAACGCATCCGCGAAATCGCCACGCCGAATGTCGAAATTCTAGGTTTCGTCGGCAATGACGAGCTTCACAAATACATGGCCGAGGCCAAGGCCTTCGTCTTTGCGGCAGAAGACGATTTCGGCATCGTGCCGGTCGAATCCCAGGCGCTCGGCACACCGGTCATCGCCTATGGCAAGGGCGGCGTGCTGGAAACCGTCGTTCCGCTCGGCGCCTCCAACCATCCGACCGGCCTTTATTTCGGTGAGCAGACACCGGAGGCGATCTGCGCCGCCGTACAGGAGTTCGTCGACAATTCCGACCGCTTCGACAAGAACGCCTGCATCAACAATGCCGCCCGCTTCTCACGCGAGCGTTTCCTGCGGGAATTCGCGGATACCGTGAATTTCGCACTGGCTGAGCGGGCATGACAGGCACATAAAAACATTTACAAAACAATTAATTAGTCTTCACGTCAGTCAACAGCAAAAGAAACCGCGCAAGCGTGACAAAACTGCACTAGCGCAATGCAGCAATCAAAGAGATTATGGCATCCGACTGAATATTGAAGCGCAACAATACTGACACCATCAGGGGATTCGAACATCGTGCCTCGCCCGGAATTTTTCGGCGCAGTTGAGCGATGATGAACTTGAAGCATCGTCTGAAATTGGGCATATGCCTGATAGGAGACGTAAACATCCTGGGATGCGATTCCGCTGAACGGATGTAATGCCGGTTTGGATTTCCTTTACCGGTGTCATTTATGAAGTGCTTATTTTTAAAAACTTATACGATGTCCGGATTATTTCTGCTTTTCGGACGACATTCATTTCGAGGACCAAATGCGTTTATTGAATGTTTCGATTCTGCTTGCCTCTGCAGCACTGGCGGGTTGCACGGTTACTGCGGCCTCCGGCCCCGATGCAGCCTCGATCGAATCTAACGCTTCTGTGAAATTCGCCTCCAAGGACAAGCAGAAAACCGCCGGTGTCGACTACGCGCTGCTCGACATCAACAGCTCCGTCCTCAACTACGTCGGCGACACCACAACCACCACCCTGCTCGGCAGTTTCGGCGGCGGCAAGGGCGGCGTTCCGGCGCTGCCGATGGGCGTCGGCGACGTGGTGCAGGTCGCGATCTTTGAAAGCCAGGCCGGCGGCCTCTTCATTCCGAACGACGCGGGCAGCCGTCCCGGCAACTTCATCAGCCTGCCGAACCAGACCGTGGACCGGGAAGGCAATATCAGCGTTCCCTATGCGGGCAAGATTCGCGCCACCGGCCGCAATGTCGAGGATGTGCAGAGCGAAATCGAGGAACGGCTCGCCAACCGCGCCATCGAGCCGCAGGTTCTCATCACCAAGATTTCCAGCCGCTCCGCACAGGCCTCCGTGCTGGGCGACGTCAAGGAACCGACGAAAGTTCAGCTTTCGGAAGCGGGCGATCGGGTTCTCGACGTCATCTCCTATGCAAAGGGCCTCAGCGCCCCGAATATCGAATCCTATGTCACGCTGATCCGCCGCGGCAAGACCGCCCGCGTCAATTACAACCACCTCGTCAGCACGCCGTCCGAAAATATCTATGTGGTTCCGGGCGACACGATCATGGTGGAACGTGAACGCCGCACCTACCTTGCCTTCGGCGCTTCGGGCCTCAACGGACGTTTCGAGTTCGAGGATGCCGATCTCAAGCTTTCGGATGCACTCGGCAAAGCGGGCGGACTGCTCGATTCCCGTGCTGACCCGGCTCAGGTCTATGTCTATCGTATCGTCAAGCGCGATCTTCTCGTGAAGCTCGGCATCAATACGTCGAAGTTCCCCGGACAGGACGTTCCGGTCATCTTCCGCGCCAATCTGCGCGATCCGTCGACCTTCTTCGCCGCCACGAAGTTCCCGATGCAGGATCGCGACATCATCTATGTCACCAACTCGCAGGCCACCGAACTTTACAAGTTCCTGGATCTCGTCGGCTCCGTACCGGCAACGACGGGCAATGTCGCCGAGGACGTGCTTGCGACCCGCAACGCCATCCGGGCCTTCTAATCGGAGGCTTTTCACCATCCATGCCAGAGCCGCCCCGGAAACGAGGCGGCTTTTTCTTTGGCCGGAACCAGTGGCGAAAGGGAACATGGTCAAGCATTGCATGGGGCAGGAACCGAAAACGTCAGTTCCCCAAAAGACAGGGCATATAGCGACGGTCATTGTCGCCGCCATTACAAAAGTTTAAGGTGATTTCGCAGCGCATTGGGTGTCTTGTGGGGGAAAGCTGCTCCCAAGGCTTACCGCACATGTTCGGGAAACATGTATCGCTCTCATTACGCGGAATCGTCAGATGAAACGTTTCTGGACCGCTCTCAGCGTTCTTGCCATCGCAGCCGCCGGTGCCTGGTATTTCAAGGATCGCCTGCCGCTCGATCAAGTCCCCTATCTCAAGCAATTTGCCAGCGTGTCCCCCAGGGCCGACGCCGAAACGGCGGCGAAGTCCTCCCAAAGCGGCCAACCAGCCCGGCAGCAGGGACAAAGACAGGGCGGAGGACGGCGCAATGGCGGGCCACCCACCGTCAGCACCATCGCCGTCGGCAAGGCGACGCTGCCGATGGATGCAACGGCGACGGGCTGGGCGGTTGCGGCCGACATCACCAATATCGCGCCGCTTCAGGCCGGCCTTGTCATGGAAATCGAGGCGAAGGACGGTCAGCATATCAAGGCGGGCGACCTTATCCTCAAGATGGATGACCGCATCGCCCGCGCCGCTGTCGACAAGGACAAGGCCAATATCGCCGCCGATCAGGCAACGCTGGAGCAGACGGAGGCCGCCTTCCAGCGCGCCGCCAACCTCGTCAAGCAGAGCGCGGAATCCCAGCAGGTGCTGGATCAGGCAAGGGCGGCGCGGGATAGCGCCAGCGCCAAGATCGATGCCGACAAGGCAACGCTTGCCTCCGACCAGGTGACGCTCGAGCACATGGAAATCCGTGCCCCTTTCGATGGGCGGCTCGGTGATATCAGCGTCAGCCCCGGCGCCTATCTCAGCGCCGGCGTCAATATCGTGACGATCACCAAATACGATCCGATTTCGGTCAGTTTCCGGCTCTCACAGCGCTATCTACCGCAATTGCGCGAAGGCGTGGCGAAGGATACCGCAGTCGATGTCGACCCCGCGGCGACGGGGGGCGAACCGATGAGCGGCGTACTGCGGTTCTACGACAATACGGTGGATCAGACCTCCGGTACGGTGCTGGCCAAGGCGGAATTCAAGAACGATCGCGGTCTTTTATGGCCCGGCCAGTCCGTCAATGTCACCGCGCACTTCGTTTCGGACGATGAAATGATCGTTGTGCCGACGGTCGCCGTGCGGCCGGGGCCGAAGGGCAATTTCGTCTATACCGTCGATAGCGAGCATCATGCCCATATGACGCCGGTGGAAGTCGCCCGCTCGAATGGCGATCTTACCGCCATCGCAAGCGGCCTCAATGATGGCGAGCATGTGATTATCGAGGGTCAATCCGAACTTGCCGACGGCCAGTTCGTGGTCGAGCAATTTTCCGACAAGGGCGGCGCGGCCGGCAATCTGGCCGCCAATATTCCGCAGGAAAAGGTTGGCGACCAATGATCCCGAATTTCTGCATCAACCGGCCCGTCGCCACTACGCTTCTCGCCATCGGCCTGGTGCTGGCCGGGCTTGCCGGCTTCCGCCTGCTGCCCGTCGCCGCCCTGCCGAAGGTGGATTTCCCGACGATCAACGTTTCCTCGTCGCTTTCCGGCGCTTCGCCACAAACCATGGCCACATCGGTCACCACACCGCTGGTCAAGCAGTTCGAGACCATTCCCGGCGTCAGCGAAATCAGCGCCACCAATACGCTCGGCAACAGCTCGATCGTGCTGCAGTTCGATCTCAACCGCGATATCGATGCAGCGGCAGCCGATGTGCAGGCCGCGATTTCCCGCGCGCAGCGGCAATTGCCGAGCAACATGACGACGACGCCGAGCTATCGCAAGACCAATCCGGCCGATGCGCCGGTGCTGCTGCTGGCCGTCAATAGCAAGGAGATGCCGACCAGCAAGGTGGACGAAATCGCCGAGAACATCATCTCGCCGCTTCTTTCCACCATATCGGGCGTCGCGCAGGTGAGCATCTATGGCGCGCAGACCTATGCCGTGCGTATCGGCCTCGATCCGGCCCAGCTTCAGGCAAGAGGGCTCGGCGTCGACACCGTCACCACCGCCATCGCCCAGGCGAATAATCAGGTGCCCGTCGGGGCGTTGCAGAACGACAATCAGCGCCTGACGATCGAGGCCGATACCCAGCGCACCAATGCGGCCGCCTTCCGCTCGCTGGTCGTCTCGACGAATAATGGCGCGCCGATCCATCTCGGCGATATCGCCAATGTCACCGACAGCATCGACAACACCAATGCCGGCAGCTGGTTCGACGGCGAACAGGCCATCGTTCTTGCCGTGCAGCGCCAGCCGGACGCCAATACGGTCGATGTAGTGGACGCCATCAAGGCCAAGCTGCCGGCGCTTCACCAGCAGTTGCCGCCTTCGGTCAATATCAACGTCATGAATGACGCCTCGACCGCCATCAAGGACGCGATTTCGGACGTTCAGTTCACGCTGTTTCTTACCATCGGACTGGTGGTTGCGGTTATCTATCTCTTCACCGGGCACCTGACGGCGACCATCATTCCGGGCCTTGCCGTGCCTCTGTCTCTCATCACCGCCTTCGGCATGATGTATGTTCTGGGCTACAGCATCGACAATATCTCGCTGCTCGGCCTGACACTTTCGGTGGGGCTGGTGGTGGACGACGCCATCGTCATGCTGGAAAACATCCTGCGCCTGCATGAAAAAGGCCTGCCCATGCGCGAAGCGGCCCTTCAGGGCGCGGCGGAAGTCAGCAGCACCATTCTCTCCATGTCCGTCTCGCTGGTTGCGGTCTTCATTCCCATCCTGTTGATGGGCGGCGTCATCGGCAGACTCTTCAACGAATTCGGCATGGTCGTCACGCTCGCGATCATGGCCTCGGCACTGGTCTCGCTGACGGTGACGCCGATGCTCGCTTCGCGCCTCTCCGGCCACTCCTCCAGACCACCGGCGATCATCCGCTGGTTCGATGCGGGTTTCGAACGGACGCTACGCGCCTATGGCCGCGCCGTCGGCTGGTGCCTCACCCATCGCCGCATCGTTTTGGCATCGTTTCTTGCTTCGGTCGCGGCATCGCTCTATCTCTTCGAAACCCTGCCCTCCAGCTTCTTTCCCCAGGAAGATATTGGTCGTCTTTCGGTTTCGACACAGGCGCGTGAGGATATTTCCTATACGGCGATGCGCGATCTCCAGGCTCAGGTCGCCGATCAGATCCGCAAGAATCCGGCCGTGGTGCACGTCACCTCCATTGTCGGCGGCAATTCACGCAATCCGCTGAACAACGGCTCGATGTTCGTGGAGCTGAAGCCCAAGGAAGAGCGCGCGCCGCTGAGCCAGGTGCTGACGGAACTGGGGCAGGCCACATCGAAAGTGGCGGGCATCCGCACCTATATCAATCCGCAGCAGAGCCTGCGTTTCGGCGGGCGCAGCTCCGCCAGCCAATACCAGCTCGTCGTTCAGGGCCTGAATGCCGACACGACCAATGAATGGTCGAACAAGCTGATGGAAGCGATGCGCCGCGACCACACCTTCACCTCCGTCACGTCAGATGCCCAGAACGGCGCGATCGCCGCGACGATTTCCGTCGATCCGGAAAAGGCCGCCGCCTTCGGCATCACCAATGACCAGTTGCGCAAGACGCTGGAAATGTCCTTTGGCGGTTATACGGCGGCACAGATCCAGTCCACCGGCGACAGCTACGACGTGATTGTGGAATTCGACAGCTCGAAACCGTGGAATGATGATTTCCTCAGCGATATCAACATTCTTTCGGCGAAATCGGGCGTTCTGGTTCCGCTTTCAAACTTCGCCACGCTCACCCGCACACAGGCGCCTGTCACCATCAACCAGACGGGCCAGCTCGTCTCCACCACCATCTCCTTCAACCTGCCGGATGGCGTGGCGCTTTCCGATGCCACAAGCCGGATCGATCAGATCAAGAGCACGATAGGCCTGCCGCAGGATGTCTTCACCAGTTATGGCGGCACGGCGGCGATCTTCCAGCAGAGCCAGGGCAATACCGGCATCCTCATTCTGGCGGCGGTGCTGACCATCTATGTGGTTCTCGGCGTGCTTTACGAGAGCTTCATCCACCCGCTGACTATCCTCTCCGGCCTGCCGGCGGCGGCCTTCGGCGCACTGGTGGCGCTGAAGGTGATGGGCATGGATTTCTCGATCATCGCGCTGATCGGCCTGCTGATGCTGATCGGCATCGTCAAGAAAAACGCGATCATGATGATCGATGTCGCGGTGGAACTGATGCGGGAAAAGGCCGAACCGCCCGCAACCGCCATTCACGAGGCCTGCGTGCGCCGGTTCCGGCCGATCATGATGACGACCTTCTGCGCGCTGCTTGGGGCGCTTCCCATCGCGCTCGGCTCGGGCGCGAGTTCGGAACTGCGCCAGCCGCTCGGCATCGCCGTGGTCGGCGGCCTCATCGTCTCGCAATTGCTGACGCTGTTCATCACGCCTGTCATCTTCGTGGAAATGGACCGGTTCGGCCATTTCCTCACCGGGCTGTTTTCCCGCCGGAAAAAGGCGGAAAAACACGCCGAGCCGCAAAAGCCGGAAGGGACCGGCGAACCGGACTCCGTTGCCGCTTAACGCAGATTTTCGAGGCGCTTCAGCGCCTCGGCAAATCCCTTGCCCTGCAACTGGAACGAAATGATGCGCCCCTCGAGATCAGGGGCCTCAATCGTCAAGGTCTGCTCCGCCTTCAAGGCCGACGCGAGTTCCACGAATGGCGTGAAGGAAACAATGCAACCCACCGGCAGACAGGTGCTGACCTGCACTTCCTGCAGCCGGATATTTCCGGATTTCACCGAAAAAAGCTTCGTGACAGCCAGACCGAAAGGCATCACCAATACGCCGGAAAGCCTGTCCGGCCTTGCCGCATCGTCCAGCCGGAATTCGGCGGACATGGCCAGCTTGCGCGTTTTTTCCTCGAGCTGTATCTGGGCGATGGCGCAGAGCGGTTTTACGGCTGCAACGGCATCCCCTGTTTTCGCAAGCGCTGCACAGGCGACCTGCCAGCTGCCATAAACCTCATGCAAGGGCGCAACCGTCTTCGCAGCCTCCTGCGCAGGCGAACCATTCGCCCCACCGGTGACGGCGAAAATAAGCAGGAATGCTTTCCAGAGCCGGTTTAGAGTGCACGTCATCAGAAACGAACTCCCAGCTCGGCAAAGGCGGATTGCTCCACCACCCCCGCTCCGAAAACTGCACCATAACGGAATGTCAAAGTGGCGAAGGGATTGAGATCATAGCTCAGGCCGACATTCAGCAATGCCACATTACGCGCCGTCGCAGCACTTGCGACGGAAAAGCCGCTGCCGCCATCATAAAATAATCTGCTCTCCAGAGCCCTATCGCCATAGCCATGTCGCCACGCCACGTCGAACATCGCCCGCCCAAGCCCACCCTCAACGGCGAAATCGCGACTGATGCGCGCGCCGAGCGTGGTATAGAGCTGGCCGTGGTTTGCCGGGCCGGACGAAACGGCGGCAATGCCGCCAATCTCCTGAAAAGCATCCGTATGGGTGTTCACGTAGCTGATATTGGCATAGGGCTCGACATGGGTCGGGTCGAAATCGAAACGCCAGGCCGCTTCAGCAAAGGCCTGCGTGGTGGAGGCATCGTAACCGGCAGCGAGTTCCCCCTTCAGTGTCGAAAACGAAATCGCCCGTTGGGTTTCCACATTCTGAAAGGCGTGAATTGCGCCGAAGTTCAGGGAAGTGGGTCCAATCGCCGTGCCCGCATAGGCGGCGAGATAATAGCTGTCCACATTCGCCGACGCGGCGAGGTCGATCTGGCTGACGGTGTCGCGACCGTAACCGGCGGCCAGACCCGTGCGCCAGCCGTTGTCCCAATCTCCATCGACACCGAAAAGAACGCCGCCACCATTGGTCTCGACAGAAAAACCATGACCATCGCCACCGAGACGACTGCGCGAGCCAAAACCACTGGACCAGAAAGTGAGGTGGTCTTCGCCGATATTCTCTGGTTGCTTTCCGCCTGAACCGGCAATGGGCAGGATCGGTCGCGCATCGATACCGTTAAAGGCGCTGCGCATCCTGTCGAGAATAACGTCGCGCGTCAGCTGGCTACGGCTTATCAACGCCATTGCAAGCGAAGGCTGGAGCGCGCCCGCAAGCTGCGAGAAGGCGGATTGGGCTTCTCCCTGCTGAAGAAACACGGCTGCTTGATAAAGCGGTGCAGCCTCCCCCAGCGCCTCGACAGCATTCGCCGCGCCCGCATTTTCCGTCGACGTCGCGGAGGCAAGGAGCCCTGCCTCAAGCGATGTCCGGGTGAAGGAGAGATAGGCGGTACCGCTATCGGTGCTCTTCGTTACGCTTGCGATCAAATAGGCGAAATTTTCATCTATGCTGGAAAAAACGCCGGTAACGCCGCCGGTCGCCGTCAAGATGGTGTATCTTGTGCGGAGACTATAGGCCGAATGGCTCGAAAGCGTCGTGACGACGAGATTGACATTGTTGCCGATGGTGATCGTGCCATTGACATCGAGCCTGTCGGAATTGCCGGACGCATCGATTTCGACCGAATAGACCGAGCCGCTGGCGAATGTCACATCGCCGGTGGAGGTGAGCGTGCCGATGGAATTGCCAGGCGAAAGCGTGCCGCCGGAAGCAACGGTCAGGCCGCCAATGGTGCCGGAACCGCCAAGCGTCGCCCCGTCATCTACGAAAACGGTGCTGACAAGCGAGCCGTTGACGCTGAGCTTGCCGGACGAAACCTCGGTAATGCCAGTATATGTGCTGTCGCCGCTAAGAACCAGATTGCCATCGCCCGTCTTCTCAAAAGCGCCGGTGCCGCTGACGGCATTCGAAAAAATTCCCGCACCTTCCACGACAAGTTGCGAATTATTGATGATTTCTCCCGAACCGAAGCCTGTCGCCCCTCCCGTCAATGTGCCGGCCGCAATCGTGGTGCCGCCGGAATAGCTGTTGTTACCGGTAAGAACCAGATTGCCGCTGCCCGTCTTCTCAATGGCGCCGGAACCGCTGATGACATTCGAAAGCGTACCCGCCCCATCCACGACAAGCTGCGCATCGTTGGCGATCCTGCCCGAACCGAAACTCGTGGCGCTTCCCTTCAGCGTTCCGGCAGAGACACTGGTACCACCGGAATAGGTGTTCTGGCCGCTGAGCGTCGTCACGCCGTTTTCCGCATCGACATGGCCTGCGCCGAAAATATCGGCCGACAAGGTATAATTCGTCTCGGAATGGTTGAACACGATGCGGCCGTTGCCGGCACCGAACACGATCGCCTCCGCCTCGACTTCCCCGGCGGAACGTTCCGTCTGCCCGGCAGCGGCGCCAATATTCAGCACACCGGTCGATCCCGCTTCGGATGCAATGATGAGGATTGTCGCAGCAAGCGAAGCACCGCCCGTCACCTCCACCGCACCGCTGCCGGCGTGGCCTATAGTAAGGGCATTCTCGGTTTCGACGCGCGATCCTACGCCGCTCACCCGCAATATCCCGCTCGAACCCGCCCTCGTGCCCAATAAAAGCCGATAGGCATCGAGCGAACCGCCATCGGACACTATAGCCCTGCCGAAACCACCGTATCCGATATCCATATAGCCGGAATAGGCAAGATTATTGTCGACCCGCACGGTTACACTCGAGTCGGCCCCGTCTATTGTCATCGTGCCGGAAGAGCCAGCAAAATAGCCCAGCTTGACCTCGCCTGCCCGAATATCACCGCCAGTAGTGACCGCAACCTCTCCTTCCGCACCTCGCTGATCGCCGACGATCAGGGCCCTGGCCAGCGTCCAGCTCGATCCGCCGCCAGAGACGATCACGGAGGACTTCGAACCGGCGAGCGTCGCGACATATCCATTATCGCTGGTGACAGTGCCGCCCGCCCAGACATGCAGGGACGCCTCGCCGGCGCCGCCCACATAGAGGTCGCCGTCATTACGCAGGGTGGTTCCGGAACCGGAAACAGCGGCGGAGCCGGTGCTGCCAGCGTTTGCAGCAAGAACGGTGCGGGCGGAACCGACGATCCCCCCACCGGTTATGGCCAGCTCGCCGGCGCCGTCAACGCCCACGCCAAGGCCGCCGCTTCCAGCCGTCCAGGCAGAACCGCCGCCGTCCACAGTCACGTGACCCGTAGAGCCGGCAACAATGCCGAGGCGCCCGGAGACGCTTTCCACCGTACCGCCCGTCTCGACGGTAAGCCTGCCACTCCCGGCATTTCCGATGGGATCAGAAGCATCGCCACCGATCAGCAAGCCGCCTGTCATCCATTTGGTGCCGCCACCTTTTATAGTAACAATACCTACCGAATGGCGGCCGATAACTACGGTTCCGCTGTCAACGGTCGCCGCCGTGCCGACCGACATGGTGGCGGCACCCAAATTACCGACGACCAGAGTACCTTCTGTTTCCAGCAGAGAACCTGCGCCATTTATTGTGAGCGCACTCGAATCCGACGACTCCAAATCGCCAATCACGGTCGTGCCCCGGCTCGCAACCACCCCACCGCCGGCAATGGTGAAAACTCCAGTACCGCCACCGCCGACAACCATTCCGTCGGAAACGCTCAGGCTGCTGCCCTGTCCTTCCACGGATACTGTTCCGAGCATGCCGTCCCCGTTGGCCACGACCAGCCCGCCAGTTTCCAGACGGCTTGCGCCCAGTACCTCCAGCAGATTGACGCCACCGCCGTAGCCCACGAAAATCGTGCCGGAATTCTCGAAACTGGATGAATCGTCCAGCACGAAGGTGCCCTGTCCCGTCTGATCCTTGCCAACGTAGATATTTCCGCCGGAAACCGCCTGACTGCCTCCAATGAGGCGGAGTTCGCCGAGACCGCTTTCACCCACCGACACATCGCGGTCGTTCGACCATGTTCCTCCAGAAAAATTCAGGGTGCCGGAGACGCCAAAGGAATTTCCGAGACGGGTATAGGCTGTCGACAGGCCACCTTCGACCGACATGGTGCCATCCGCCGTGATCCCTACAAACAAATCGTAGGCTTTGGCCTCTTTGCCGTCGGCGATCGTCGGCCCATCACCATTGATCATGGCCGCATCATCCGGCCCGGGCACCCATAGGTAAGAAGGCCAATTGGAAGTGGAAAACCAGTCGTCCGTCGCGGAGCCCTGCCAGACTATCGTCTCGGCTAAGGCAGGGTGAGATATTGCAACGGAAAACAACAAAATGAGGAAGCTCGCCGGTGTCTGCCGGGAACGCCCGGGCGAAACTATCGCCCTTAAGCCAGTCTTTCGCGGCTTCCCCGTTTGACGGTAGAAACAACCGGACATCCAACCTCCCATACCGGCGCTTCGCTCCGCCCTCTCCCGATCCGGCGAATCATCCTCATATTCAACTCAATTAGCCCATTTGGAAAAATAATTGCCATAAATCATAATAGAACTCATATTTATTGATGATTTAAAAATAAAAAATGGAGTGCAACGAGTGCACCCCATGAAGAAATTGAAATATTTATGTAATAATTCGCTTTTAAGCACTCAAAGAAATACTAATGGACATTTCCTATTGCCGCGAAAACCGGCCAAATGCTCCGCCCGAAAAGCAAAGCGGGTCCCCGTCGCGATGGGCGGCGCGCAGCACCTCGCCGACGATGATAGTGTGGTCGCCCGCATCGTGGGACGCCGCCTGACGGCATTCGAACCGGGCAAGCGTTCCGGGAATGACGGGAACGCCCTCGTCGTTCATTTCCCAGTCGAGGTCGTCGAAAGCGCGGCCGTTACGGGTGAAGCGGGCGCTCAGCACATCCTGATCGGCGCTCAGCACGTGGATGGCGAAATGGGTTGCACCGCTGAAGGCCTGATAACGCGACGAGCTTTTGGCCGGTGACCAGAGTACCAACGGCGGATCGAGCGACACGGATGCGAAGCTGTTGACCGTCATGCCGATCGGCCCTTCCGGCGTCGAGGCGGTCACCACCGTCACGCCTGTCGTGAAAGCGCCGAGCGCATTGCGGAAGCTGCGGCTGTTTTCGCCGCCGGGAACGAATACATGCTCATTGGGCATTTTGATCGCCTCTGCCACTGTCATCACGGCACCTCTTTTCCAAGCGCAAGGGTGTAGAGTTCGAACCACGTCTGGCGGTCCATCGTCACGCGAAGCGCATCGGCCGCCGTTCTGATACGCTCGATATTGTTGGTGCCGAGCACAGGCACGATCTTGGCCGGATGCCGCAAAAGCCAGGCGATCGCCACTGCCGTGGCATCCACGCCCTGCTCCTTGCCGATACGCTGCAGAGCGGCCATGGTGCCGCCATGGGCACCGGAGAACAGCGAGCCGCCGCCAAGCGGCGACCATGCCATCGGAGAAACGCGCTTTTCCTGCAGGAAGGCCAGATCGCCATTGGTAAAACTATCCGTCGCGAGAAGGCTCATTTCGATCTGGTTGGTCACGAGCCGGTTGCTCATCGCCGATTGCAGCAGGGAGAAATCCCAGGGGCGGAAGTTGGAGACGCCGACGGCCTTGACCTTGCCGGATGCCACCAGCGCATCGAGCGCCTTGCCGGTTTCTTCCGCATCGATCAACGGATCGGGACGGTGAATGAGCAGCAGGTCGACGTGATCCGTCCCCATGTCGCGAAGCGATGCCTCGACCGAGGCGTTGATGTGGCCGGCCGTCGTGTCGTAATGTTTGACACGGGCGGCGGCGTGACGTCCGGCAGGTGCAACGATGCCGCATTTGGTGACGATTTCTATTCTGTCACGCAGCCCCGGCGCGGCTTTCAGGCCGGCACCCAGAATGGCTTCCGCCGTGTATCCGCCGTAAATATCGGCCTGATCCATGGTCGTGATGCCCTGCGCGAGGCAAGCCTCGATCTTGGCCTGCACGTGGGCGGGCGAGGTATCGGCATCGTCGCCGATGCGCCACATGCCGTAGACGATGCGGCTGAGTTCGAGTTTGTCGGAAAGAGCGATACGTTCCATCAGTGGCGTTCCCCGTTGCCGAGCGGCGTGGCCGGCGTTTCAGAAGGCACCCGGCCATAGGCATGCGGCAGGGAGCAGGTTTTCATCTGCGGCAGAACCTTGGTGCCGAAGTGCTCCGCCTCATCCAGATGCGGATAACCGGAAAGGATGAAGGCGCGAATGCCCATCTTCTGGTATTCCTCCAGCGCCGAAAGCACCTTGTCAGTGGAACCGACCAGCGCCGCACCGCAGCCAGAACGCCCCGGCCGATGCCGGTCCACAGATTGGGTTCGACATAACCGAACTTGTCGGCGAGTTCGCGGGCACGCGCCTGATGCGACACGCCGAGCGAGCCGCTGTCATGCGCGCGGTTGCGGATCAGTTGCCCATATTCGTCATCGAGCTTCGAAACAAGATGTTCGGCATATTCGCGGGCTTCCTGTTCGGTATCGCGCACCACCATATGAACGCGCAGGCCGTAATCCAGCGTGCGGCCATGGGCGGCGGCGCGCTCATTTGCGGCACGCATGCGGTCCGCAAGCTGGTCCTTCGTTTCCGGCCACATCAGATAGACGTCGCATTGCGCGCCGCAGAGTTCCAGCGCATCCGGCGAGTAGCCACCGAAATAAAGGAGCGGTCCGCCATTCTGCTGATAGGGTCTTGCCGGCTCGGTGGAGACGCCCTTGAACTGGTAGATTTCACCGTCATGGTCGATGGTGTCGCGCGTCCAGGCCTGGCGCAGAATCTCAACCACCTCATGGCTGCGCTTGTAGCGAAAGGCGCTATCGGCCACTTCGCCGGGGAAATCGGAGCTGATGACGTTAAGCGTCAGGCGGCCCTTCATCATGTGGTCGAGCGTCGCCACCGTGCGCGCCAGCATGATCGGCTGCATTTCACCGCAACGGATAGCAGCAAGAAAATTGATGCGGTCGCTGATCGGCGCGCAGCCGGCGACGAAGCTCAGCGTATCCTGCCCGACCTGATAGGATGAGGGGCAGAGAATGTTGCGGAAGCCGAGTTCTTCGGCCTTTTTGACGATATCGGAACAATGCTCGAAACTGGAGCGCAGGCTGCCATCCGGCACGCCAAGATAGGCGTAGTCATCGGAACACAAAGCGGAAAACCAGGAGACCTCGGCAGCATCGAGATCAGCGGATGTAACGGGTACGACGGTCATGCAATTCCTCCTCAGGGCCGCTCTCGTTTTTCTTGCATAACATCAAGAAATATGTAAATCAATGATGTATCAATTTTTGTTTCGGGGGAGGAAACGGCATATGAAACACACTGGCGGCAGCCTGCCAATGTATATGCAGATCGCGGAAATGCTGGTGCGCGAGGTGGCGGCGGGCCGGCTGATCGATGGCGAGAAACTCGCGCCGGAGCGCGATATGGCGGCCGATCTCGGCATCGCCGTTGGCACGCTTCGCAAGTCGCTCGCCGAATTGCAGGAGCGCGGCCTGCTGGAGCGCGTGCAGGGTTCGGGCAATTACATTCGCGCCGTCAGCGACCCGCAAAGCGTCTACGCCTTCTTCCGGCTTGAACTGATCGAGGGCGGCGGCCTGCCGACGGCGGAAGTTCTGGATGTGGCGCGTCTTGCCAAGCCCGCCGACCTGCCCGCCTTCGGCACATCGGCCGAAGGACACAGGATTCGCCGCCTGCGGCGCATTGCCGGCAAACCGGCGGCCATCGAAGAAATCTGGCTGGACGGTTCTTACGTCGACACCATCGCCATCGAGAACATGTCGGAATCGCTCTATCTCTATTATCGCACCCGCCTCAACCTCTGGATATCGAAGGCGGAGGATCGCATCGATCTCGGTGAAGTACCGGAATGGACGCCCGAGGTCTTCGGTCAAAAATCAGGCGCGCTGGTGCCGCGGGTGTTGCGTCTCAGCCAGGCGCAGGATGGTGCGGTGGCCGAAGTTTCATGGACCTGGTTCGATCATACCGTTGCACGATACGTTTCTCGCATACGTTGAGACTGCGCAAAATTCGCGTGATGCAGATGAATGGAGAAATTTGACGGGAGGCAAGCAAGCAGCGGCCTGCCCTGCAGGCAGTTTTGCGACTATATTTCTTTAAATCAATGGCTTAATAGTTTTTGATTTCTGTCAGAAATAAAATTGATACACTATTGATTTCCTTTTTCTGAAAGGTAATATCACGCCCTCAGGGAGACAGGCGTTTCGCCATCCCACGATATCGCCAGACAATCGGGATCGATTTTCGACGATGCGATGCGTGGAACTTGAAGGTTGATACCGGCAATGGCGTCCATCCGAATTCTGGACGCGCCGGTCGTGAGGAGGAAAATATGGCTTCGGTCAGCCTGCGCAAGCTGGACAAGAGTTACGGTGCGCTGCGCATCGTCAAGGGCATAGACCTTGAAATCAACGATGGCGAATTCGTCGTGTTCGTCGGCCCTTCCGGCTGCGGCAAATCGACAACGTTGCGCATGGTCGCCGGGCTTGAAAGCATTACCGGCGGCGAAGTGAAGATCGGCGACCGCGTCGTCAACCGGCTGCCGCCGCGCGAGCGCGACATCGCCATGGTGTTTCAGGACTATGCGCTTTATCCGCACAAGACGGTGCGCGAAAACATGGGTTTCAGCCTGAAGGTTCGCGGTGTCAGCGCATCGCAGGCGAATGCCAGCATCGATGAAGCGGCAAAGATGCTCGGCATCGAGCACCTCCTCGACCGTCGGCCCGGCCAGCTTTCCGGCGGCCAGCGCCAGCGCGTGGCCATGGGCCGCGCCATCGTGCGCCGCCCGCAGGTGTTTCTGTTCGATGAGCCGCTTTCCAACCTCGACGCCAAGCTGCGCGGACAGGTGCGCACGGAAATCAAACGGCTGCACCAGCAGCTCGGCACGACCATCATCTACGTTACCCATGACCAGGTGGAGGCCATGACGCTGGCGGACCGCATCGTCATCCTGCGCGGCGGCGATATCGAGCAGGTCGGCACACCGGACGAGGTCTATAACCGCCCGGAAAGCGTCTTCGTCGGCGGTTTCGTTGGCGCTCCGGCGATGAATTTCGCCCGCGCAAAGGTGAGCGGCGACCGGCTGATATTTTCCGACGGCAATTCCCTGCCGATGGCAGCCATCCGGCCATCCCGCGAAACGGGGCTCGACGGGCGCGAAGTCATCGTCGGCATTCGCCCGGAACATTTCGGCCCTGTCGAGGGCTTCGACACGCAGCTTGCGGTCAAAGTGCAGGTGGTGGAACCGCTGGGCTCGGACACGCTCGTCCATTTCAGCCTCGGCGATGCGGCGCTGACCGCACGCATGCCGCCGCATCTGCGACCTGCGCCAAATGAGGAACTGAAGATCGGCGTCGATCCGTCCAAGGTCCATCTTTTCGATGCCGCGACGGAACGCTCGATTCACTGATTGCCGGGCGAAGAGACGCTGCGGCCAACAGGTTTAATAATGGGAGGAACACATGACATTTAAAACCATCAAGGGCAAAGCCCTCATGGGTGCCGCGCTCTGCGCAACCATGCTCGCCTTTTCGGGACAGGCCTTTGCCGACGCCGAACTGAAAATCTTCGTTTCCAGCCAGCATCAGCCGGATGTGTGGCGCAAGGCGCTGGATCAATATGAGGCCAAGACGCCCGGCGTGAAGGTGGTTATCGAGACCGGCGGCAACACCTCGGAAATGCAGGCGCAATATCTCAACACAGTGATGTCGGCCAAGGATTCGAGTCTTGACGTGCTGATGCTCGACGTCATCCGCCCCGCGCAATTCGCCACCGCCGGCTGGACCAGCGATTTCTCCGGCAAGGATATGTCCGCCTATCTGCCGACCTATGCCGAAGCCAACACCGTGGACGGCAAGATCGTGGCGCTGCCCGCTTTTGCCGACTCCATGTTCCTCTATTACCGCAAGGACCTGCTCGACAAATACGGCATCAAGCCGCCGACCACCTGGGACGAGCTGAAGGAAGCCTCCAAGAAGGTCATGGAAGGCGAAAAGAACCCTGAGCTTCAGGGCCTGTCCTTCCAGGGCAAGGCGATCGAGGGTGCGGTCTGCACCTTCCTCCTGCCCTATTGGAGCGAGGGCAAGTCGCTGGTTGAGAACGGCAAGCTGAATTTCGACAATAAGGCTGCTGTGGATTCGCTGAAGCTGTGGAAGAGCTTTGTCGACGAAGGCATTTCCAAGAAGAATATTTCGGAAGTGGCGACCGACGACACCCGCAAGGAATTCCAGGCCGGCAAGGTTCTCTTCGCCGTCAACTGGTCCTACGCCTGGACCCATTTCCAGGGCAAGGAATCGCAGGTGAACGACAAGGTCGGTGTCGCCCGCCTGCCGGCCGTCAAGGGCGGCGAGCAGACGACCTGCCTCGGCGGCTGGGAGTTCGGTGTTTCCGCCTATTCCAAGCAGCAGGAGGAAGCCAAGAAGCTGGTGGAATATCTTTCCGGTCAGGATGTTTCGAAGTTCATGGCGATCAACGCCGCGCTTCTGCCCACCTATGCCGCGCTCTACAAGGATGCGGATGTGACCAAGGCGATCCCGTGGTTCGCGGATGCCCTGCCCGTCGTCGAGACCGCAAAGGCCCGCCCCGTGACACCGCGTTACAACGAGGTCAGCGAGACGATCCGCACCACCGTCAACGGTGTGCTCGCCGGCGTGATGACGCCGGAGGATGGCGCAAAGCAGATGGAAAGCCGTCTGCGGCGCGTTCTGCGCTAAGCTTTGGGCCGGAAAGCGGCATGCTTGCCATGCCCTTTCCGGCCGCTTCGACTGACGGGAATAAAGCCGCCTGAAGGGCGCGATAAACGGGCCGGATAAGAACCGGTCCGATCGGGAGACGACGACGTGAATCCAGTTGCGGGAGTGGCAGACGTGACAATGCCGGAAAGAACCATGGTTCGGGTGGACGAGAAACCGCAGCCGCGCTGGACGCGGTGGCTCGATCTCGGCGACCGGCCGTTGGCCGTGCTTCTGCTAGCGCCGGCGGCGATCCTGCTGTCGCTCATCATCGTCTATCCGGTGGCGCGGCTCGTCTATACCTCGTTTTTCAGCCTGTCGCTGACATCGGGCCTGCCGGCGGAATTCATCGGCTTTGAAAACTATACGGCGATGTTCGACGACCCGATCTTCTGGGAAACGACCTGGAATACGGTGCTGATCACGCTGATCACCGTGCCCGGCGCGCTCATCATGGGCCTTGGCCTCGCACTGCTCGCCAACCTGCCTTTTTCCATGCAGTGGCCGATGCGGCTTTCGCTGCTGATCCCGTGGGCGCTGCCGCTGTCCTTCGCCGGCCTCATCTTCGCATGGTTCTTCCATTACGAATATGGCGTCGTCAACGATGTGCTCAACCGTTTCGGCTTCGAAGGGATCATCTGGTTCAATTCGCCGAACTGGGCCTTTGCGGCCATCTGCCTGACGATCATCTGGAAGACATCCTCCTTCATGGCGCTGATGATCCTTGCCGGCCTGCAGACCATTCCGCGTTCGCTCTACGAGGCGGCGGATGTGGATGGCGCCGGCAAAATCCGGCAGTTCTTCGAAATCACCCTGCCGCTTCTCAAACCCTCGATCGTCGTCGCCCTCATCTTCCGCACGATCACGGCGCTGCAGACCTTTGATATTCCTTACATGATGACCGGCGGCGGTCCCGGCACATCCACCACGACGCTTGCCATGTATATCCACCAGAACACCGTCTCCTTCCTCGATCTCGGTTACGGTTCGGCCCTGGCGGTCATGATGTTTGCGCTCTCCATGTGCGTCACCGCCGTTTATCTCCGCATCATCAGGACGAAGGACTGATCCCATGAGCACCGTTGCGAATTCCGGTCTGTCCTCCTTCTTTTCCGGCAAGCCGCTGCGCTTCATCGCGGCCTCCATTCTTCTGGTCAACGGCCTGTTTCCGGCGATCTGGATCCTCTTCACCTCGCTGAAGACGGAAGCGGAACTGACGGTCAAGCCGATCACCTGGTTTCCGCATGCACCGACGCTGGCCAATTACATGCAGGCCTTTTCCGACCAGCCGCTGCATCTCTTCCTGTTCAACAGCTTCATGGTGGCGTTGCTTTCGACCGCACTCACCATCCTGATTTCAGTGCTGGCCGCTTACGCGCTGGCGCGGCTGAACCTCAAATATCGCGCGCTGATCCTCTCACTCATCATCGCCGTTTCCACATTCCCGCTGGTGACGCTGCTGGTGCCGCTGTTCGAAATCATGCGCGCCTTGAACCTGCTCAACAGCTGGACGGCGCTGATCCTGCCTTACACGGTGCTTTCGCTGCCGGTCTGCACGCTGATGCTGGTCTCCTTCTTCGAAAGTATTCCGCGCGATCTCGAAAACGCCGCCATGATCGATGGCTGCACCCGCATCGGCGCGCTGTTCAAGGTCGTCGTGCCGCTCTGCGCGCCGGGCGTTTTCACCGCCGGCATCCTTGCCTTCGTGAATGCCTGGGATGAGTTCCTGCTGGCGCTGTCCTTCAATTCCAATCCGGCGCTCCGCACGCTTCCCGTTGGCATCCAGCTTTATCAGGGTGAATTCGCCTTCCCCTGGCCGGTCATTTCGGCGGCGCTGGTGGTGGGTATCGTGCCGGTCGCTATCCTGATCGTCATCTTTCAGGAACGGGTCGTGTCGGGTCTCACCGCCGGTGGTCTCAAGGGCTAAAAGGTAAAGTCATGCATTTCGAAACGACCAAAGACGGCTTCGCGCTCACCATCGGCAACCGCACCATACTTTCTCATTCATACGAGAATCCAACTTTCTTCGCCGGTTTCGGCAAGGAGCGAATGGATATGTATCGCGGCAATTTCGATATAGAGGACTACGTTATCGAACGAACCGCCCTGCGCCACGCCGAGGTCAGCGGCGACAGCGTCACGCTCTCATCCGCACCGGGACAGGCCCCTCGCCTTCGCCTGACGCTCGACGGCAACGCGATGCGGCTAACGGCGCTGGATGACACCATCAACCGCCTCTGGCTACGCGTCGCTGCGGAAACGGATGAGCACGTCTGGGGCGGCGGCGAGCAAATGTCCTATTTCGACATGCGCGGCCGGCGTTTCCCGCTGTGGACTTCCGAGCCGGGGGTCGGCCGCGACAAGACCACCGAAATCACCTTCAAGTCCGATGTCAGCGGCAAGGCGGGCGGTGATTATTACAACACCAACTACCCGCAGCCGACTTACCTGTCGTCGCGCAGATACGCCCTCCATGTGGAGACAAGCGCCTATTCGGTCTTCGATTTCCGCAACGGCGATTTCCATGAGATCGAAATCTGGGCCATCCCCGAAAAGATCGAATTCTTCGCCGGCGATCATTTCACCGATATCGTTTCCGCCCTGTCGCTGCGGTTCGGACGTCAGCCGCAACTGCCGGAATGGATCTATGGCGGCGCGATCATCGGGTTAAAGGACGGCGTCAACTCCTTTGCGCGGCTGGAGAAAATCCGTGCGGCAGGCACCAGGGTTTCAGGCCTCTGGTGCGAAGACTGGGTGGGTCTTCGCCAGACATCCTTCGGCGCGCGCCTGTTCTGGGACTGGCAGGCGAATGATACGCGTTATCCGCATCTGCGCCAGAAGATCGCCGAGTTGGCCGATCAGGAAATCCGCTTCCTGGGTTATGTGAACCCCTATCTCTGCGTCGATGGCCCGCTGTTCCCGGTTGCCGAAAAAGCCGGTTATTTCGCCACCGACGCCGAGGGCAGGACGGCGTTGGTGGATTTCGGCGAGTTCGATTGCGGCGTGGTCGATTTCACCAATCCGGCTGCGGCCGACTGGTTTGCCGAAGAGATCATCGGCAGGAATGTGCTCGATTTCGGCCTTTCCGGCTGGATGGCCGATTTCGGTGAATATCTACCCATCGACATCACGCTTTCCAATGGCGTCGACGCCAAGCTGATGCACAATGCCTGGCCAACGCTCTGGGCCGAGATCAACGCCAAGGCCGTCGAAAGTCGCGGCAAGACCGGCGAAGCGCTGTTCTTCATGCGCGCCGGCTTCACCGGTGTGCAGGCCCATTGCCCGCTCATCTGGGGCGGCGACCAGTCGGTCGACTTCTCCCGTCACGACGGTCTGGTCACCGTCATCTGCGGGGCGCTCTCCTCCGGCCTTATGGGCAATGCCTATCACCATTCCGATATTGGCGGTTACACCAGCCTGTTCGGCAATGTCAGAACCGCAGAGCTCATCATGCGCTGGACGGAGATGGCGGCTTTCACGCCGGTCATGCGTACCCATGAGGGCAACCGGCCGCGCGACAATCTCCAGATCGATCAGGATGAGGCGGTTCTTGCCCATTTCGCCCGCATGACATCCATCTATGTCGCGCTGGCCCCCTATCTGAAATCGCTCTCGGCGGAAGCGGCCAGGACGGGCCTGCCGGTGCAGCGTCCGCTCTTCCTGCACTACGAGAATGACCGGCAGACCTATACCATTCAGGACTGCTATCTCTACGGGGCGGACATGCTTGTCGCACCGGTCTGGAAAGCGGGCGAAACGCAACGCTCGCTCTATCTTCCGGGCGACGGTGAATGGGTGCACCTGTGGAGCGGCGCGCATTATCCCGGCGGACAGGACGTCACCGTCGAAGCGCCGCTCGGCAAGCCGGCGGTGTTCTATCGTGCCGATAGCAGCCATCGTTCGCTGTTTAAACAGCTTCGCACCATCGGCTGAACTAGTGGGTTCGTCCCTGCCATCACCCCGTCAGGCGGGGTGATGTGATGGCCTTTTTGAAAAGGGCGGTCATCGCATCGCTGATACCCTGCGACGGGCTGACTTCGAAGAACAGGCCCGGCGAAGCGCATTGCTGCATGCGTGCGCCGATTTCCGGCTGAAAGGGCGCGATCCAGCTATTATACCAGCCATTGGTCGGCAGCGGCAGATAGGTGGTATAAAGCACGGCGATGCGAAAACCCTTTTCCTTCAGCTTCGTGCAATATTTGATATCGATCGGTTCCTGACAGCGGCCGCTGGTCGTTTTTTTGGTACAGGAGGATGGCTTGTAGCTGTCGCCGACGCCGTCTGACACGAAGAAAACGATCTTCTCCGGGCTCGCCGAACTCGCACCGGTGCCCGAAGAGCCGATCCTGTCTCCAATCTGGGTCAGCGCCCGGTCGAAGTCGGTCTGCTGGTCGTTATTATAACCCTGATAGGGAATGGACATCAGATCGATTTCGCTCGCTTTTTTCTTCGCGGTCGCCAGATCAGAGGTCAGGGGAACGACTTCGAGCAGCTTCGTATCTTCCGCCTTCTCTCCGAAAGTATAGACCGCCATGCGATATTGATTGCTGCTTTTCCGCGTGGACTTTGCCGTATCCATCAGGCTTGCCGTGGCCTGCGCCACCACATTGATGCGCGTCGTGACCCCGAGGCTTTTGGCTTTGTAGTAGTAGCTGTTTGTATCCACCACCCCGTTTTTCACGATGTGACAGGCGAAAGCACATTTGTCGCTCGTATTCGCAACCATGGTCGCAACGTCGGTCGGCGTCGCGCCGACACCCATCGAGGGGGTGTTATCCAGAAGAACATAGAAGTCGCTGAATGTTTCCGTCTCGTATTTGGCGGTCGCCTTGCCCGAAACGGTAATGAGATCCTCTCCGAGTATCCGTGAAAGCGTCGTGCCGACCGATGCCTTGAAGCTGACCGAGGATTCGATCGCGTTACCCCGCTTGATCACCGACACATCAAGAGACAGGAGCTTATAATCGGGATTGGCCCGCTCATTGCTTTCAAAGAATGCGGACGCTTCATCAGTGCCAAGCGAAATGACACCGTCGCTCGACATTTCCTTTGCCTTGTGAACGCTCGACGACGTATCGGCAACCACAGCAAGCGCCGCAGCATCCGCCGCCATCTGCAGGTCCGATTTGACGGCCATGCCATGCGTCACATCAAGGGCCACGCCGGCCGCCCCGATCAGCGGCACCATCAACAGGGCGCTGAGAATGCCGAAATTTCCCGATTTATCCTGCCAGATGTTCTTCAAATTCGCCCCCGGAACTTTTCCCCGGAGCGAAAGTTAGCCGAATAATATTGAAAGGCAGTTTCAAGAGATAACTAATTTTCGATAAATCTAATTTCCTCAATAACTAATACGCCAATTGGAGATGCGCATCAGCGCAAACCCGTTCAGGCATTCACGATCACGCCTGACGACGGATCGCCGGCGGGACGTTGACATTTATGAAACTTGACCTACAAAACAAACTCTTCCGAGGGGAGCACCGTACGGTGCTGAGATGGCGATGAGCCGGACCCTTGAACCTGATCCGGGTCATGCCGGCGTAGGAACGGAACTGTCGCGCCAAGAGGCGCTGCCCTTTCTCTTCTCCGCTTTGCCTGATCTCCGGGATTGTCATATCTGGAGACGAATGATGATGCTGAAACCTTCCGCCCTTCGCACACGGTGCGTCTGCGTCTGAGGTCCGGCTCATGCGTGCCACCCATGCGCTGAACGGTGTCGGTCTTCTGCTGGTTTTCTGGCAGGCGGGAACGTGGCTGTTTTCGCCGCCCCGCTACATCCTGCCGTCGCCCGCCGATGTTGCCGGTGCTTTCTGGCGCCAGCCCGGCTTCCTGTTCGGGCAGGCACTGGTAACGCTCGGTGAAATGGCGCTCGGGCTTGCGGCGGGCATCGCCGCCGGCATTCTCGTCGCTTTCACAATCGCCGCCATCCCGCGCCTCGGCCGCCTCGTCTGGCCCATGGTTCTGGTGTTGCAGGCCTTCCCGGTCTTCGTGCTCGCCCCCATCCTCGTCCTCTGGTTCGGTTTCGGCATGGCTTCGAAAGTGGTCATGACGGCGATCATCATCTTCTTCCCCGTTGCCTCCGCTTTCACGGATGGCCTCAACCGCACCGATCGCGCCATCCTCGACGCCGCCTCGCTGACTGAGGCGAGCCACTGGCAGATCCTCACCCGGTTGCGTGTGCCGCTAGCGCTGCCATCGCTCATTTCCGGCCTGAGGGTGGCGGCGCCGCTTGCCCCGCTCGGCGCCGTCATCGGCGAATGGGTGGGCGCATCGGCGGGGCTCGGGTTTGTGATGATCCAGTCCAATGCCCGCATGCAGACCGACACCATGTTCGCCGCCATGGCCATTCTCGCCATCATGGCGGTGCTGCTGCGGCTCATCGTCGACTTCTCGACCGCCAATCTGGCCCCCTGGGCCAAGGAAACAGAACACACCATTCCTTTCAGATCTTTACGGAGACTTTCGGCACCATGAAACGAACTCTTCTTTCCCTCGTCGTCGCGGCAGCAAGCGTGCTTTCACCCATGCAATCGCATGCGGCCGACAAGCTGACCGTGTTGCTCGAGTGGTTCGTGAACCCCGATCATGCGCCGATGGTGATCGCGAAAGAACGCGGCCTGTTTGCCGATGCGGGGCTGGAGGTGGAACTGGTTCCGCCCGCAGACCCCTCCGCCGTGCCGCGCCTCGTCTCGGCCAAACAGGCCGATATCGGCGTGCACTACCAACCGAACCTCTATCTCGATCACGATGCCGGCCTGCCGCTCGTGCGTTTCGGCACGCTGGTCGAGACGCCCCTCAACACCGTCACCGTTCTGGCCGATGGGCCGATCAAGAGCCTGAAAGACCTGAAGGGCAAGAAGGTCGGCTTTTCCGTTTCCGGCTTCGAGGATGCGATGCTGAAGCGCATGCTGGAAAAGGACGGCCTGACGAAGGACGATATCGAACTCATCAACGTCAACTTCTCGCTCTCGCCGTCGCTGATCGCCGGCAAGGTGGATGCCACGCTTGGCGGCTTCCGCAATTTCGAGCTGACGCAGATGAAGCTAGAGGGACATGAAGGCCGCTCCTTCTTCCCGGAGGAACACGGCGTGCCGGCCTATGACGAGCTGATCTTCGTCACGCACCGGGATCTCGCAAAAGACAACCGCCTGCCGCGTTTCCTCTCCGCCGTGGAACAGGCCGCGATCTTCATCACCAACCATCCGCAGGAATCCTGGCAGCTTTTCATCAAGGCCTATCCGAACCTTGACGATGCGCTGAACAAGCAGGCTTTCTTCGACACGCTGCCGCGCTTCGCCAAGCGCCCGGCTGCACTCGACCGCGCGCGCTACGCCCGTTTCGGCGCCTTCATGCAGGAGATGCAGCTGATCAAGCAGGCACCGGCGGCGGACGACATCGCCGTGGAGCTGCAGCAGCCATGACCGCGACTTTTCCGACAGCGGCAAAGGCCGCCGAGATTCTGGAGCGGGTGCGGCAGACACGCCCGCGCGTGCATTGCCTGATGAACACCGTGGTGCAGAAATTCACCGCAGATGGCATCACCGTCGTCGGCGGAATTCCCTCCATGACCACCTCGCTCGAGGAAATCGAGAGTTTTGTCACCAAGGCGGATGCGCTGACCGTCAATCTCGGCACACTGGATGCCGAGCGGCGCAAGGTCATCCGGCTGGCGATCGAAATCGCCAATGCATCCGGCAAGCCGTGGATCGTCGACCCCGTGCATTGCGACTATTCGCCGTCGCGTCTGGAATTCGCGCGCGAACTCATCGCACTTTCCCCGACGATCGTGCGTGGCAATCACGCCGAGATGAGCCTGATCGGCGATGTGCCTGGCGTGGTGAGGATCGAGACCGGGCCTGTGGATCATCTCAGCGACACGACCCGCAGCATCAGGATCGTCAACGGTCATCCGTGGATGGCGAAGGTGACGGGAACGGGGTGCCTTTCAGGCGGCGTCATCGCCGCCTTCATGGCAGTGGAAAAGGACGCCCTGACTGCGGCGGCCTCCGCCCTTGCCGTCACCGGCGTTTCCGCCGAACTCGCAGCAAAACACACCAGAGGCCCCGGCACCTTCGAACCGGCGTTTCTGGATGCGCTTTCCGAAATTTCCGGTGAGGACATCACAAATCACGCGAGGATAGAGCATGAACAAGGTTGATTACCGCCTCAACGCGCTGGTTGATGCGAGCCTCAGTGACGTTGCGCCGCTGCAGGAGCTTGCTCTGGCGGCCGCACTGAACGGCGCGACCATTCTGCAATATCGCGACAAGCACGGCTCGACGCGCGAGATGATCGAAAACGCCCGCGCCATTCACGAGGCCATCGCCGGCACCGGCGTGCCGCTGGTCATCAACGATCGGGTGGATGTGGCGCTCGCCTCGGGCGCGGACGGGGTGCATCTCGGCGCCGACGACATGGACGCCAAAACCGCAAGGCGTATTCTCGGCGAAAAGGCGATCATCGGCCTCACCGTCAAGAACCGTCCCGATGCCGAACGAGCGGCCTCCATGCCCGTCGACTACGCCTGCATCGGCGGCGTGTTTGAAACCATTTCAAAGGTCAATCCGGACAAGCCGGTGGGTATCGACGGTTTTTCCATGCTGCGGGCCCTGCTGAAGGAGTGGAAGCCGGATATGCCGGTCGGCGCTATCGCCGGCATCGATCTTGCCCGTGTGCCACCCGTCATTGCCGCCGGCGCGGATGGTGTGGCGGTCATTTCCGCCATTTTCCGCGCGGGCGATATTGCCAGCGCAACCAAGGACTTCCGCTCCAGGATTGACGCGGCGCTGAAAGCGAGACAGCCATGACAGCCATTGCATTGACCATTGCCGGCTCCGACAGCGGCGGCGGCGCGGGTATTCAGGCGGATATCAAGACCTTCTCCGCGCTCGGCGCCTATGCCGCCAGCGTCATCACCGCCATAACCGCCCAGAACACCAAGGGCGTGACGGCGGTGGAGGATATTTCGGTCGCCACCATCGTCGCGCAGATGGATGCGGTATTCTCCGATCTCGCCGTCAATGCGGTGAAGATCGGCATGGTCTCGCGGATCGAAACCATCGCCGCCATCGCGGAACGGCTTCGGCGGCAATCGCAGCCGGTGGTGCTGGACCCGGTCATGGTGGCTACATCAGGCGACCGTCTGCTGCATGAAGACGCCATCGAGACATTGCGGCGCGACTTGCTGCCGCTCGCGACCATCGTTACGCCAAACCTGCCGGAAGCGGCGCTGCTGACCGGCTCTTCGATGGCGAAGACGGAGACGGAGATCGCCCGCCAGGCTGAGTTGATCCTGAAGGCGGGCGCGAAAGCCGTGCTCATCAAGGGCGGCCATGGCGACGGGCCTGAGAGCACGGATTATCTGTTTGCGGATGGCACCATGCAGGCGCTTTCCGCGCCGAGGGTCGAGACGAACAACGACCACGGCACCGGCTGCACATTGGCGGCGGCGATTACCGCTCATCTGGCGAGGGGTAGTGAGTTGCGGGAGGCGGTTGGGCTTGCGAAGGAGTATCTGAATGGGGCGCTCGATGCCGGGCGGGGCCTTGCCATCGGGCATGGGCGGGGGCCGGTGCATCATTTTTATCGATGGTGGGGTTAGCGATGAGAGGGCGGAGTTTGGGGTTTACCCCCCTCTGTCCTGCCGGACATCTCCCCCTCAAGGGGGGAGATCGGGTGGGGCTTTCGCTCGTTCCCTTGCAACCGTCTTACTATCGATAAACTGTCATACTGAATATGGCGAGCAAGCCGCTTGTCGATCTCCCCCCTTGAGGGGGAGATGTCCGGCAGGACAGAGGGGGGTGGCCGCATATTCTGCCGCTCGTAAAATACGACTACCGCGCCTTCGGCGTCGCCAGCACATTCCGGATCGCAAAACTCGAATGAATGCGCGAAACCCCCGGCAGCTTCGACAGAATTTCCTTGTGAATCCGCTCGAAATCGCCAGCACTTTCCGCCTCGCAGCGCAGAAAATAATCCGAACCGCCCGTCATCAGATAACATTCGCGGATCTCCGGATAGCGCCGCACCGCATTTTCAAAACGGTTGAGAAAATCCTCCGTCTGGCGATCCAGCGTGATCTGCACGATAACCGAAATCACCTCGCCGCCGGCAAGGCCGCTGGTCAGCGCTGTATAACCGCGGATAATCCCTTCCCGCTCGAGAATATCGACCCGGCGCAGGCAGGCGGATGCGGAAAGCCCGACTTCAGCCGCCAGTTTCGCATTGCTGATACGGGCATTGAGCCGAAGCAGGCGGATGATGTGGCGGTCGGTCGCATCGAGTGACGACATAGAAGATTCCAATCAGCAAAAGAAAATTGCGCCATTGTGAATTCTATCGCATTTTCTTCGAACAATCGCCAAGAAATTCGACAATCGTTGCAATACCCTCATGGGATAAAAATGAGGGTGAACGACCATGGACATGCAGATCAGCCGCCAGCAGGCCGCCGGTGGTGCAAGCGGTCATCTGACCATCGATCTCGGCGCATTGCGCGACAATTATCTGACCCTTGCGGCCATGGCGCCTGCGTCGCAGACGGCAGCGGTCGTCAAGGCCGATGCATACGGTCTCGGCGCGGATATCGTCTCGCAGGTCCTGTTCGACGCGGGTTGCCGCAATTTCTTCGTCGCCCATATCGATGAAGCGCTGGCGTTGCGACTGCGGCTTTCGGCAGAAGCGCGGATCTTTGTTCTCAACGGTCTTCAGCCCGGCAATGAGACCTCCTGCGCCGCCATGGCCGTTACCCCGGTTCTGAATTCGCTGGAGCAGATCGCCCAATGGTCGACGCACGCCAAGAAGCTTGGCAAGACGCTCACCGCCGCCGTGCAGATCGATACCGGCATGTGCCGTCTCGGCCTCTCGCCCGAAGAACTCGAAATCCTCGCCTCCCGGCCGCAATTGCTGGATGGCATCGACATCGCCTTCGTCATGAGCCACCTCGCCTGCGCCGATGAACCGGACCATGCCTCCAATGCCGCGCAGCTTGCAGTGATGCGTAAGGCCGCCATTGCCTTTCCTGAAGCGCCGGTCTGCTTTTCGAATTCCGGCGGCATCTTTCTGGGCAATGATTACCACAACCACCTGCTGCGCCCCGGCATCGCGCTTTATGGCGGCGCGCCCTCCGTTGCACGCCCCAACCCGATGAAGCCGATCGTTCGCCTCGATCTCGCCGTCATCCAGACCCGCACTGTGCCCGCCGGTTCGCTGGTCGGTTACGGCGGCTCCTTCGAAGCGGCCGGGCCCACGCGTCTGGCAACCATCGCCGCCGGTTACGCTGACGGCCTGCCGCGTTCGCTCAGCAATCGCGGCGCAGCGTGGTATAACGGCGTGCGCCTGCCGATTGCGGGACGCGTTTCGATGGACAGCATCATTCTCGACATATCCGCCCTGCCCGAGGGAACATTGACCCAGGGCAGCCTTGTGCAGATGATCGGGCCTGAGCAGACGCTGGAAGACATCGCCGAGGATGCGGACACGATCGCCTATGAAATCCTGACCGGCCTCGGACGCCGCTATCGACGCAATTATATTCAGCCGGGAGAAACCCCGGCAGCCGCTTCAACATCAGTCAATCACAAGTGAGACGATCATGAACGTCACTATCCTCGGAGCCGGCGTCGTCGGCGTGACATCCGCCTGGTATCTGGCCAAAGCCGGACACAAGGTGACGGTGATCGACCGCCAGCCGGCCGCGGCACTGGAAACCAGCTTCGCCAATGCCGGCGAGGTTTCGCCAGGCTATTCCTCGCCCTGGGCTGCGCCCGGCATTCCGGTCAAGGCGATGAAATGGCTGTTCATGAAACACGCGCCGCTGATCATTCGCCCGACGGCCGATCCGGCCGCATGGCGCTGGATGGGCCAGATGCTGCGCAACTGCACCTCGGCGCGTTACGCCATCAACAAGAGCCGCATGGTGCGTGTTGCCGAATATAGCCGCGATTGCCTGATGGCGCTGCGCGAAGAGACCGGCATCGAATATGACCAGCGCATGCAGGGCACGCTGGAGGTGTTCCGCACCCAGAAGCAGTTCGACGCCATCGGCAAGGATGTCGACGTGCTGACGGCGGGCGGCGTGCCTTTCGAGATTCTCGACCGCGACGGCTGCGCCGCTATCGAACCCGGTCTTTCTCCTTCGAAGGAGAAGATCGTCGGCGGCCTGCGCCTGCCGGGCGATGAAACCGGCGATTGCTTCATGTTCACCAGCGAACTTGCCCGTATGGCGGAAGAGGCGGGCGTCACCTTCCTCTACGATACCGGCATCATGCGCCCCATCGTCGAGGCAGGGCGCGTCAAGGCTGTGGAGACCACCCGCGGGCTGGTGGAGGCCGATATTTTCGTGGCGGCACTGGGCAGCTATTCGCCGCAGTTCGTGCGCCAGCTTGGCCTTACCCTGCCGGTTTACCCGGTCAAGGGTTACTCCATCACGGTTCCGATCGTGAAAGAGGAGCGCGCACCCGTTTCCACGGTCATGGACGAAACGTTCAAGGTGGCGATTACCCGCCTCGGCTCACGTATCCGCGCCGGCGGCATGGCGGAAATCGCCGGTTTCAGCAAGGATTTGCCGGCAGCGCGGCAGGAAACGCTGGCCCACTCGGTGGAAGACCTGTTCGGCGGCGCGGGCGACCAGACCCAGGCGAAATTCTGGTGCGGCCTGCGCCCGATGACGCCGGATGGCACGCCTGTCATCGGCGCCACGCGCTACAGCAATCTTTATCTCAATACAGGCCACGGCACGCTTGGCTGGACCATGTCCTGCGGCTCCGCCCGGGTGCTCGCCGATCTCATCAGCGGCAACAAGCCGGAGATCGACACGCACGATCTCGCGATCAGCCGTTACGCCGCCTGACGCGCAATCAACCCGCCATTCCCGTCCCGCGACGGGATGGCGGCCAATCAGAGCGCCAGCGCATCCTTCAGCGCCAGACCTTCCATCATGCGCAGGTCAAGATCGGCCTCGATGTGGTCGAGATGCTGCAACATCAGCGCGCGGGCCTTTGCCGTATCTTTCGCCTCAAGCGCGTCCAGGAGATCGGCATGATCATTGTGCCCGCAGCTTGAAACACCCGAGCGCCCGTAAAGCGCAATGACCAGCGACGAGCGGGCGACCAGCTCGTCCATGAATTTTTCCAGAATGGCATTGCCAGCAAGCGAGGCCAGCATCAGGTGGAAATCGCCCGATGCCTTGATTTCCGCGCGTCTGGCGCTCGGGCCGCGTTCATGCTGGTGGCGGCTTTCCTGCACCAGATGCTCACGCAGCCGCTTCACCGCCGCAGGCGTTATTTTTTCGATTGCGGCATCCACGACGCCGGGTTCGATCAACCGGCGCGACGCGAACACCTGCCGCGCTTCATCCGGTGTGGGATTGGAAACGAAGGCGCCCCGGTTGCGTTCGGCCTTCACCAATCCCTCGTAGGCCAGCATCTGAAGTGCGGCGCGCACCACCGTACGGCTGACATCGAACAGCGTTCCCACTTCCGATTCCGACAGCTTGGTTCCCGGCGCCAGCCGCCGGTCGACAATGGCGTCACGCAGCGTATCGCGAATGGCCTGGGCACGGTCTTCATGCGAGGTGTCGGAATTGACGGTTATCTGGGAAAGGCTCATCGGTGCGTCCTGTTTGTTCTTGAGTTCTAGCGCGAAGTGCGGCGCGCGCAAACAGGAATTGCGGGTCGCCGCCGGTCTGCCACAATTCATTCAGCGCCCGTTCAGCAGCCCGGCTGTATTTCCTTAACCATCGAATTTGCAACTGGCAGCGCCCTGCCACCTGTATGGAAGAACACACCATGTCGTCCTTTGCAGCTAAAACAGTTCTGACAATCGCTGTCGCCGCCGCCACCATTGTTCCCTTGAGCAGCGCATCCGCCGGCGACTGGGACCGCCGCGACCGTCGCGATGCTGCCATTCTGGGTGGCGTGCTCGGCCTTGCCGCCGGTGTCGCCGTCGGCTCCGCAATGTCGCGCCCGGCGCCAGCCTACGATGAGCGCGTTTATGTCGACGAGCCGAGCTATGTTTATGAAGAGCCGGATTACCGTTATTACCGCGCAGCACCGCAGCCGGTTTACCGCCCGGCACCGGTCTATCGCGCCCAGCCGGTTTACGATAGCCGCCCGGTCTACAACCAGCGCCGTACCTATCGCACCATCGAGCCCTGGACCAACGCCTGGTACGATTATTGCTCGCAGCGTTACCGCAGCTTCAACACCCGCACCGGCACCTATACGGATTATGACGGCCAGCGTCATTTCTGCGTTGCGGGTTGATCGGGAAGACCTTCAACACGGTTATTACCGTTAATGTCAGGCCGCGGACGGAAACGTCCGCGGCTTTTCCATGCGCGCTCCGCGCCAACTCACGCCGTGCCGCTCTTCACATAATCCGCCCGGTTGATGCCGTGGCGCTGCAGCTTGTCGTAAAAGGTCTTGCGGGCGATGCCGAGCGTGGCGATGGTTTCCGCCACGTCGCCATTCGATTGTTCCAGCGTTTCGCGGATGATACGCGCCTCGATCTCATCCATGCGTTCCGGCAGGGTTCCAGAAGCGGGGATTGTGGATTGTAACGCAGGCGCCTCCGCTGGTTCCGTCTCCAGCCCCAGAACCACCCTTTCGGCGAAATGGCCGAGTTCGCGCACATTGCCCGGCCAGTCGTGATCATTGAGGCGGCGGGAAATGCCGGCGCTGATCTGCGGCACCGCCATGTTGAAACGGTTGGCTGCCTTGGTGACGAAATGGGAAAACAAGAGCGGAATATCCGCCTTGCGCTCGCGCAGCGGTGGAATGGACAGCGTCACCACATTCAGCCGGTAATAGAGGTCTTCGCGAAACGTGCCGCGTTCGGCAGGATCGCCAAGATCGACCTTGGCCGCCGCGACCACGCGAATATCGACCGGCCGCTCCTCATTCGACCCGAGCGGCAAGACCTCGCGCATTTCCAGCACACGCAGCATCTTCACCTGCACCGCAAGCGGCATGCTCTCGATTTCGTCCAGAAACAGGGTGCCGCCGCTCGAATGTTCGATGCGGCCGACGCGCTTTTTCTGCGCGCCGGTGAAAGCCCCCGGCTCATGGCCGAAAAGCTCGCTTTCGATCACCGTTTCCGGCAGCGCACCGCAATTCAGCGCCACGAAATTGCCCTTTGAGCGTTTCTTGCTCCAGCGGTGAAGGGCCGTCGCCACCACTTCCTTGCCGCTGCCCGTCTCGCCCGCCACCAGCACATCCACATCCGTATCGGCAATGTGCCGCAGCGTGGTGCGCAGGCGTTCCATGGCAGGCGTCTGGCCGATCAGCGGCAGATCATCCTCCGCTTGGGCCCCCGCCCGGCGAAGCGACCGGTTTTCCAGCACGAGGCGGCGTTTTTCCAGCGCCCGACGGGCGCTTTCCACCATGCGTTCAGCGGGAAATGGCTTGGCGATGAAATCATAAGCTCCATTGTGAAGCGCATCGACCGCCATCGGCACATCGCCATGGCCGGTGATGAGAATGACCGGCAGATCGGCATCGATCTTGCGCACATGGTCGAAAAATTCGAGCCCGGTCATGCCGGGCATACGTACATCGGTGATGACGACGCCATCGAAATCCTCGTTCAAAGCCGCAAGCGCCTGTTCTGCGCGGGAAAACGACGTGACCGGCAATCCATCGAGTTCCAGCGTCTGCACCATCGCCTTGCGCAGCTGGGAGTCGTCGTCCACCAGGAATATGGTTCCGTCCACCGTCATGTCATGCTCGCTTCAGAAATACGGAAAAACATGTGCCCGCCTTGCTGCTCGCCACCTCGATACGCCCGCCATAGTCCGAAGCAATATCGTTGGAGATGACGAGACCGAGGCCGAGGCCGCTTTCCTTGGAGGTATTGAAGGGCGAAAAAAGCTGGGCGCGGATGGCTTCGGGAATGCCCGTGCCATTGTCGCTGACGGAAAGCACGACCATGTCGCCTTCCTCGCGCACCCGAACTTCGACACGGGCCGCCCCAGTCTCTTCAGTGGCTTCCAGCGCGTTTTGCAGAAGATTGATGAGGATCTGCTCCAGCCGGATACGGCTGCCGAGCACTTTCAGGTCCTGATCCGGCAACACGATATCCAGCGCATCCATCTGCCCGGAGAAGCGGCTGCGCAACAGCATGACCGCACCTTCGATAACCAGTCGTACACTGACAGGCTCGGCGGCGGTGCGGCCCTTGCGCGCCAATATCTTCAGGTCGCCGGTAATGGTGCCGATACGCTCGGTCAGCGCCGCGATGTTTTCTAGATTTTCGGTGGCCTCGGACATGCGGTCGCGTTTCAGCAGGGTGCGGGCATTGTCGGCAAAGGCGCGGATGGTCGCGACCGGCTGGTTGATTTCGTGCGCCACACCCGCCGCCACCTGCCCCAGAATGGAAAGGCGGTTGGCCTGCACCAGTTCGTGCTGCACATTGCGCAACTCGCCCGAGGTCTTTTCATGCAGGGCGATTTCGGCCTGTAGATGATCGCGAGTCTTCGTCAGATCGCGGGTCCGCTCCTGCACCTTCATCTCCAGCTCGGCGCGGGCGCGTTGCTCCTCTTCCTTTTCCTTAAGTGCCTTGTGCCTGCGCCAGAGCCACAGGGCCGAAAGCGCCATCAGCGGCATCAGCGTCGCCAGCGCCACCACCCTGCCCTCGCGGATGGCGGCGTTCAGCGCCGGCGCGACGGGTTGGAGATAATGCAGCGTCCATGAAGTGGTCGGCACCGGCACTTCCAGCCGCAGATAGTCGCCGCGTTCCCTCCCCGGCTCATCGACATGAATGAGCGGAACACCCTCGCTCGCGCGCCGCGCCGCCCGAAACGGCAGCGTTGAAAGCGCCTCATTGCCGAATTGCAGGCTTTCGGAAATGATTTTCCGCCGCGCCTCATCGATCGGCGCAACGGTCTTGAAGCGCCACTCCGGCACGCTGGTCATCAGCACGACGCCGTTTCTGTCGACCACATAGACCGGCTTGCCGCCAATGTTCCAATCTGTCTCCAGCCGGTTGAACTCGACCTTGGCAATGACGACGCCAAGCGGCCGCCCATCGGCGGCATCGATGCGGCGGGAGATATAAAGACCCGGCCGACGGCTGACATTGCCGAGAGCATAATGTTCGGACATGCCGGTCTTCATCGCCGCCTGGAAATATTCGCGGAAAGCATAGTTGGAGCCGACAAAGCTGTCGTCCTGCCGCCAGTTGCTCGACGCGATGGTCAATCCGGTCGGCCCGGTCACATAAATCACCGAGGATTGTGTGCCTTCAATCAGCCCCTCCAGCTTGCGGTTCAACCGGTCGAGGGCAGGAGCACCGCCGCCGTCCAGCGCGGCGGCAAGATCGGGATCTCCAGAGAGGACAAGCGGAATGGCGCGCGGCCGCTCCAGCGCGACATTCAGGAGCGCGATCTTCAGTTCGGCATCCGTGGCGGCTTCGGAACCGGCCATGCGCAGCGCCTGATTGCGGGCGAACTCATCGGCCACCAGCAGAACACCAAGGCTGACGAGCAGCCACAGGCCCGCCAGCGCCAGCCATTGCGCCCGCCGCTTCGCATGGGAATGAGATGCCTGATCCTGATAGGTCATGCGACAATTGTGCGGATTTACGCACAGACCGCAAGAGATTTTGTCCGGAATTCCGCACAAATGCATGTGGGCCAATGGAGCGCCAATAAAAACTACTTTTGAAATCAGCCAGTTACACCAAATAAGCAAGTCTGGCATGCGTATTGCACATGACTCCGCAATCGGCGCGAAGCCGTCAACGTCACGGCGAACCCGGGAGGCCAATAAAGGCAGGGTGAGGCCGAGGAGGAAAAAACATGATCGATACGACAGCCGTGGCCGCAGGCCACGCCAAGCAGCCATTCTACAAGCACCTGTATTTCCAGGTTCTGGTGGCCATCATCGCCGGTATCGCGCTCGGCCATTTCTATCCGGCCTTCGGCGAACAGCTGAAGCCGCTCGGCGACGGCTTCATCCGCCTCGTCAAGATGATCATCGCACCCGTCATCTTCCTCACCGTCGCAACCGGCATCGCCGGCATGAACGACATGAAGAAGGTGGGTCGCGTGGCCGGCAAGGCCATGATCTACTTCCTCGTATTCTCCACGCTCGCGCTCATCGTTGGCCTCATCGTCGCCAACACCGTGCAGCCGGGCGCCGGCATGAACATCGATCCCGCCACGCTGGATGCCAAGGCAGTCGCGACCTACGCCGACAAGGCCCATGAGCAGACCATCACCGGCTTCCTGATGAACATCATCCCGACCACTATCGTCGGCGCTTTCGCCAGCGGCGATATCCTGCAGGTGCTGTTCTTCTCGGTTCTGTTCGGTATCGCGCTTGGCATCGTCGGCGAAAAGGGCAAGCCCGTCACCGATTTCATGCACGCCCTGATGTATCCGATCTTCAAGCTGGTCGCGATCCTGATGAAGGCCGCCCCCATCGGCGCTTTCGGCGCCATGGCCTTCACCATCGGCAAATACGGCATCTCGTCCGTCACCAACCTCGCGATGCTGATCGGCACCTTCTACGTCACATCTTTCCTGTTCGTGTTCGTGGTTCTCGGTGCGGTATGCCGTTACAACGGCTTCTCCATCGTCGCGCTCATTCGCTATATCAAGGAAGAACTGCTTCTGGTTCTCGGCACGTCGTCTTCCGAAGCCGCCCTGCCGGGCCTGATGAGCAAGATGGAAAAGGCGGGCTGCAAGCGCTCCGTCGTCGGCCTCGTCATCCCCACCGGTTATTCCTTCAACCTTGACGGCACCAACATCTACATGACGCTGGCGGCCCTCTTCATCGCGCAGGCGACCGGCATTCACCTGTCCTTCGGCGAGCAGATCCTGCTGCTGCTCGTGGCCATGCTCTCCTCCAAGGGTGCCGCCGGCATCACCGGCGCGGGCTTCATCACGCTCGCGGCCACCCTCTCCGTTGTGCCTTCGGTTCCGGTTGCAGGCATGGCGCTGATCCTCGGCATCGACCGTTTCATGTCGGAGTGCCGCGCACTCACCAACTTCGTCGGCAATGCAGTCGCCACCATCGTCGTCGCCCGCTGGGAAGGCGAACTGGATCAGGACCAGCTTGCCCGCGTGCTGAGCGGCCAGGAAGAGTTCACCGGCATCGCCGATGTGGATCAGCTTCCGGCTTCGGTGCAGCCCGCCGAATAATAAGACCTCCCAAGGTCCGGCCTGTCCCGGTTTATCCGGGCAGGCACATATAGAAAGCCCGGCGCATCGACTGGATGCGCCGGGCTTTCATTGTTCAGGCTCTCCCCGTCAAACGGGGTTTTTATCGGCCGGAAGATGCGGTAGAGCCGAAGCGAAACGAATGCGATAAGCGGAGCGACGGCATGAAAAACCTGTTTCTGGCCTGGCAATTCTGGGCGCTGCTATCGGCGGCCTTTGCGGCGCTCACCGCCATCTTTGCGAAGATCGGCGTCGAAAATATCAATTCCGATTTCGCCACTCTCATCCGCACCGTCGTCATTCTCGCCGCCGCCGGCCTGATGGTTTACATCACCGGCAACTGGCAGCAGCCTTCCACCATCTCGGGTAAAACCTGGGTGTTCCTCGTGCTCTCCGGTCTGGCGACCGGCGCATCGTGGATATGTTATTTCCGGGCGCTGAAACTCGGCGACGCCGCCCGCGTCGCGCCCATCGACAAGCTGAGCGTCGTGTTTGTCGCCGTCTTTGCGGTGCTGTTTCTGGGGGAAAGGCTGTCTTTACCCAACTGGCTCGGCGTGCTGCTGATCGCCTGCGGCGCGGTGCTTGTGGCCTATCGGGGATAGGCCGGCCGGATAACCGGCCGGCATAATCGCTGGAGTCGTCAGCCTCGGGCAGCCGCAACCTTGTCGAGACCACGCTTCACACCGGCAAACAGCTCGTCCAGCTGTTCGGCCGTAATGATGAGCGGCGGGCAGAAGCAGATGGATTCGCCGATAGGTCGGGTGATGACACCCTCTTCCTCAATGGCGGCGGCAAGAGCGAGCGTCGTATCGCCCGGCTTCATGCCCTCCCACGGCTTCACCTCCAGCGCGCCGATCAGGCCGATACCGCGCGAGGAATGAATGAGCGGGTGATCGGCCAGCGCCTTCAGATGATCGAGAAATCTGCCCTCCAGCCGGGCGACATTACCGACCAGATCGCGCTCCTGAATGATCTTCAGGTTCTCCAGCCCCACAGCTGTTGCGACGGGATGGCCGGAGGCGGTGTAACCATGGCCGAAGGAGCCGATACGGTCGGATTCATCGGCGATAGGCTGGTAGAAATTGTCATTCATGATGATCGCCGAAAGTGGCATATAGGACGACGAAATCTGCTTGGAGACGACAAGCACATCCGGCTTGATGCCATAGGTCTCGCAGGCGAACATTTTGCCGGTTCGGCCGAAACCGCAGATCACCTCATCCACCACAAGCAGAATATCGTATTTCTTCAGGATCGCCTGAACGCCTTCCCAATAACCTTCCGGCGGCAAAAGAACGCCGCCGGCGCCCATTACCGGCTCGCCCCAGAAAGCCGCGATGGTTTCCGGGCCTTCGCGCAGGATCAGATCCTCCAGCTCCTTCAGGATACGCGCGGTGAAATCCGCCTCGCTTTCCCCTTCCTTTCCGAAATGCACATAGGAGGGGCAGGCCGTATGCAACATGCGGTCCAGCGGCAGGTCGAAGCTCTCATGGTTACGCGGCAGGCCGGTGATCGAGGCCGAGGCAATCGTCACACCATGATACCCCTTGATGCGGCCGATGATCTTCTTCTTGTCTCGTCTGCCCAGCGCATTGGAGCGATACCAGACCATCTTGGCGACCAGATCGTTGGCCTCGGAGCCGGAGGAGGTGAAATGCACCTTGGACATCGGCACCGGTGAAAGCTCGATCAGCAGCTCGGCGAGATCGACCGACGGACCGTGCGTCTTATAGGAAAAGGTGTGGTAATAGGGCAGCTTCTGCATCTGCTTCGTCGCCGCGTCCACCAGCCGCTGTTCACCGAAGCCGAGCGCCACCGACCACAAACCCGCCATCGCCTCGATATAGCGCTTGCCGCTGCTGTCGATGACATAGATGCCCTCGCCGCTCTCGATCACCAGACCGCCGGTCTTTTCGAATTTGCGCAGATTGACATTCGGATGCATCTGATAGGCGATATCGCGTGCCTCGACGGAATTCGGCAGGATGGTCATCGATGAAGGCTCCATTTTCGGTTGATGCTCGGCGTGTCAGACGTGCTGGCCGCCATTGATGTGAATTTCCGCGCCGTTGATGTAGCTCGACTGTTCCGAGCAGAGGAAATAGATGGTCTGCGCCACCTCGGCCGTGGTGCCGAGCCGCCCGAGCGGCACCTGGGCTTCCACCAGCTCCGCCGTTCCGGGGGAGAGGATGGCGGTGTTGATCTCGCCCGGCGCAATCGCATTGGCGCGCACGCCGCGCGGGCCGAACTCATGTGCCAGCTCGCGCGTCAGCGCCGCGAGCGCCGCCTTCGACGTGGCATAGGCCACGCCCGCAAAAGGATGCACCCGTGAGCCGACAATCGATGTAACATTGACGATGGAGCCTTTTGCCGCTTCCAGCTCAGGCAAAAGCGTGCGGGCAAGCAGCGCCGTCGAAACGAGATTGACGTTCAGCACCCGCGTCCAGATTTCCGCCGTCGTATCCATCACACCGAGACGGCTACCGCCCTCGCCCTTCGGCGAAATTCCGGCATTGTTGACAAGCGCCGCAAGCTTTCCCTCCGGCAAGCGTGAACGCACCTCATCCGCCAGATCGTCGATGCGGGACAGGTCCTCCAGATCGGCCTGAATATGGCTCTCCCGCGCCGACGGCCAACGGCATTCCTCGGAGAAAGGTTGCCGCGATACGGTGAGAATTCTCCAGCCCTTTTCCTGAAACAGCTTGACGGTGGCGTGCCCTATTCCGCGGCTTGCGCCGGTCAGAAGCATATAAGGAACAGCCATGTGAGAGCTCCTGTGCCATGCGGACCGTTGAGCCGGCCGCGCATTCAGCCCCGCATGTTAGAGCGCTGCCACCGGCTGACAAGGTCTTTTTTGTCGCGGCGCAGCGATGGCGGATCGGCGACGGGCTAATCCCATTTGATGCACGGCTTTCACCCGAAGGGAATATTTGAAGCCGACCGTTTACCCATAAAATGAAGCCTCCCGAATGTGTGATCAGTATTGGGAGGGGGACGAATGCGTATCGATATCATCGACACGGACGCCGGCTTCGAGGCGATCCGCGAAAACTGGGATGCGGTGTTCATGGCCGATCCCCATGCCCGGCATTTCCTCTCCTGGGGGTGGCTGAGGGACTATATGCCGCGCCGCAGGCGCTGGTTCATTCTTGCGCTGCGCGAACGGGCGGAAGGCTCGCCCTATGTGGCGTTTTTCCCGCTGCGCATCGTCACCGAACCGGACAAAAAAACCGGACGCTTCCACGACAGCATCGTCATGGCCGGCAATGCGGCGGCGGATTACACCGGTTTCATCACCCTGCCGGACTATGAAAATCACGCAGTCGCCGGTTTCTGTTCCTATATACGCCAGCAGAACTGGACCGAGTTGAAGCTCGATTATCTTTCCGGCCCGCCGGAACGCCGCGAGGCGATGATCCGCGCACTTCAGGGCCCGCTCGTCATGTTTCGCGACAACATGCCGACCAACCCCTACAACATCAACAATTGCATCTGCCCGGTGGTGGCCCTGCCGGAGACGTTCGACGGCTATCTCGACAGCCATATGAGCAGCCAGACCCGGCAGAAGCTCAGGCGTTTCCTGAGAAAAGTGGAGGGCGGCGACGAATATCGCATCACCTTTGCAACGAGGGAAACAATCAAGCGGGATATGGACATCCTGTTCGATTTCTGGCGCATCCGCTGGGCGCCGCACAAGGGCAAGGAACGCACGGAACTCCTGATCGGCGCGACACGGCAGATGCTGATAGATGTCTATATCCGTGGCGATCTGGAAGTGCCGGTGCTCTGGTTCGGCGACCAGCCGCTCGGGGCGCTCGCCAATATCATCGACCGCCAGAAGAAATCGGTGCTGTTCTACATTACCGGCCGCGACGAGAACTGGAAGACCCCTTCCCCCGGCCTCGTGCTGCATGGCCATTGTATTCGCAGGGCAATCGAGCAGGGTTTCAAAACCTATGACTTCCTGCGCGGCAACGAGCCTTACAAATATTTCTTCGGGCCGGAGGAGCAGAAGCTGAGCTGCACGCTGTTCCGCACCCGCTCGGGCGACAATCTCGGCGGCACGCTTCACCCGCGCAGCATCCGGTTTGTCTACGAACAGGCCCTCAAACTCTATAAGACCGGCCAGAAGGCAGCCGCCAATATTGCCTTCGCGCAGGTGCTGACTGCGGCACCGGACCATCTCGGCGCGCAATTCGGCCTCGCCAATCTGTTGTTCGACCGGGGCGAATTCCGGGAGGCCGAAATCGCCTTTCTCAGCCTTCTGGCCGCCGGGCAGGAACCCGTCGTCCTCTGGCTGCGTATCGGCGAGGCCCGGCTGGCGCAGCAGCACTACCACGAGGCATCCGAGGCCTTCCGCCAGGTGACCAATCGCGCGCCCTTCCACCGGGAGGCGCTTTACAAATGCGCCGTAGCGCTAATTGCCGCCGAAAGAACGATGGAAGGCGCGGAAATCCTCGACAGGCTGCAGCACTATCATTCGGACGATGCGGCGCATCTGGAATACGCGGAAAAGGCCCGTGCAGCCCTTGCCCGGCTGGAACTGGCAAAAGCCAAGGTTCCGCTGCCGGCCGATGTCGTCACGCTCGCCATCAAGCCGAAAGCGGCGGGCAAACGCTGGCACCCGCCAAAGGTTTTGCATTAAAGGCAACGCCCTGTAAGTTGCGGCGGGAAAACCGGCCGGACGACTTGCAAGGATTTTTGATGTTTCTGACCAACAAGGACATGCTCGATCTCATTGAGCTTCGCCATGATCTTCACCGTCACCCGGAAATTTCCGGCGAGGAGAAGGAAACGGCGCGGCGCATCCGCGCTTTCCTTGAGCAGGCGCAGCCCGACCAGCTTTTCGCTGATCTCGGCGGCCACGGCGTGGCTGCGGTCTATGACAGCGGCAAAAGCGGCCCGACGATCCTGATCCGTTCGGAACTCGATGCCCTGCCCATTCACGAAAAGAGTGACGCCGAACACCGCTCCGGCACCGACGGCAAGGGCCATCTTTGCGGCCACGACGGTCATTCCACCATTCTGACGGCGCTGGCGCTTGGCCTTTCCCGACAGCGACCCGCGACAGGCCGCGTCATCCTTCTGTACCAGCCGGCGGAAGAAACCGGCGCGGGCGCTGCCGCCGTCCTCGCCGACCCGCGCTTTGGGCAGATAAAGCCGGACTATTCCTTTTCGCTCCATAACCTGCCCGGCCTGCCTTTCGGCCATGTCAGCGTGGTGGAGGGACCGGTTAACTGCGCGTCGCGCGGGGTCAATATCCACCTTTCCGGCAAGACGGCGCATGCGTCTTCGCCCGAACACGGCATTTCCCCGATGCGGGCAATATCCCGGCTGATGCCGGCCTTGGCCGAACTGGGCTCCGGGTTCCCGCCCGAACCCGATTTTTCGATGGTGACGATCACCCACGCCGTGATGGGCGAAGCCGCCTTCGGCATTTCCCCGGCCGATGCTGAAATCTGGGCGACACTCCGGACACTGACCGACGACCGGATGGAAAAACTCTGCGAGGCTGCAGAAACGCTGGCCAAAAAGGTGGCGGACGAACAGCAGCTGACGCTCGACATCACCTATGACGATATTTTCCTGCATTGCGAAAATGCGCCTGACGCGGTCGGGCATATCCGGCGTGCGCTGGACGAGGAGAAAATCTCCCACGGTTCGGAGGGTCTGCCCATGCGGGCTTCCGAGGATTTCGGCCGCTTTCGCGCCGTTTCGTCATCGGCGATGTTCTTTCTCGGCGCAGGCCGGGATTATCCCAACCTGCACAATCCGGATTACGACTTTCCGGATGCGCTGATCGGCACCGGCGCGCGTATCTTCATGCGCATCATCCGCAACCTCACCGACGCGGGATAGCAGCGGCCGGCTATATCCAGCCGCGATAAGCCGCCCGTCAGCCGCCCTGGGGACCGTTGCTCGGCCGGGCGGCGCGCACCGCAGCCAGGCCCCGGATGCCATCCTTGTTTCCGATAGCCGTCAGGCTTTCGAAAATCTGGGCGGCCTCACCATAACGGCGCATGGCGAGGTAAGAATAACCGCGCAGCACCATCAGGTCCGTGCGCTCATCCGCCAGCCGCGCCCGCTGGTCCAGCAGAAGAAGCGTTTCGGCATATCGCTTCGACCCGAACGCGGAAACCGCTCGATCGGCAAGGATCGAGACCTGCAGCTCCGTCGCGCGTGGGCGATCCATACGCGATTTCGTCGCCGAGACGGCTGCATGGTCCGTCAAGCCCATGCGCAGATAGGCAAGGCTCTGGCCGTAGGCTGCGTCGCTTTTGACATTGGACTGACCGCTTTCAATCGCGGATTCGAAAGCTTTGAGAGCCTCCGCCGGCCGGTTCGTCTCCATCAGGCACCAGCCGAGATCGAGCGCCTGCTGTGGCGGCAGACGTTGCGGATCGGGATAGGCCGCGCAGGAACGCGGGCGCGATGCGGCGCTGGTTTCCCTTTGCACCTGCACGGGGCGGCGCACCTGCTTGCGCGAAGGTTCAAGCTGCTGAACGACAGGCGGGTCATACACCACCGCCGTCTCACCCTGCGGTGCACTGGTCTGCACGTGCGGCGCCGTTACCTGTGCGACAACCGGCGGCGCGGTTATGGGAGCAACCGCCTGCCCGGACTGGTCCACCATGCGCGCCGTTCCCACATCGGCTATACGTTGCGAACGGCTTCCCCATTGCTGCTGGATGCCACGCAGGCCGGCGAGATTGCGAAGATCGTGATAGCTGACCGCCATGCCGTAGGCTGACGGCTCATCATCGGGTTTCCAGCCAAGGGCCGTGCTGAACCATTGCAAAGCAAGCGGCGTCTGCCGGAACGCAAGCGAATACCAGCCGAATTGCTGCGCCGTCGCCGCATCCTTGCGCGCCACCGTTTCGGCGGCGATACGTTGCAGCACCTCCGGCGGCAGAACGACCGGCGGCTCCAGCGCGAGAAGATTGGCCGTTGCGGCGAGATAGGTCGCAAGCGCATCGTCGGATGCCTTGCGCCATTTATACATGACGTCCTCGGCCTCACGCGGCTCGTTACGGTCGATCAGCGCCAGCGCCAGCCCCTGCGAGGCCGATGCGCTGTCTTCCTCTTCCCGCGCCTTGCGGAACCATTTTTCCGCCTCCGTCATGTTCTTCTGCCGGATATTGTACCAGCCGAGCAGGAGGGCGTCGCTTGCAAGCTTGTCGGTCTCGGCAAGCCGCTGAAGCCGCATTATATAGGCCGAAGGAACGGCAACGCCCTCTTTCTCCCCTGCCTTGGCCACGAACTGACGGGCAAGATCGTTCTTGACCGGTTCGAATTCCAGCTGACCGTCGGCGCCCGGTTTTTCCTTGGCCAGCAGTTCGTCCATCATTTCCGCCGGCAAAAGCGCGGATGCCTTCTGCACGGTGGCGAGCCTGTCGCTGGCGACCGTGCAATTGTTGAGGATGTAGAGATAGGCGTCGCGCGCCCGTCCCATCCGGTCGGTATTGGCGAAGGCATCGGCAACCCGCCACAGCACATCGACCTCGCCGCAGGTCAGCAGGCCGGGATTATTCGCGGCCGTATCCACCACTGTCGCATATTGCTTGAGATCGGAAGCATTGACGAGCCGCTGGCGCGCTTCGGCAAGGGCAAGCATGCCCGTCAGATTGTCGGGCGGCTGCCAGCCGGGCTCCGCCTGCTGGCGGTCGGCAATCGCCTTCCTCACTTCGGCATAACGGCCGTCGGTATAAAGTTGCCACATGGCGTCGAGCCGAGGATCGCCGTTTTCGGGAATGGCGAGAGGATCGGCAGGCGGCGTCCAGTTGGGATAAAGCGTGCGCAGGCGCGCGATTTCGGCCTGAAGACGCTGCGTATCGCCCCTCGCCGCGAAATAGCGCAACGCACTCAGATCGACCTCGGGCATATCGGCCGATGCAGGCTGGGTAGCACGGGGGGCCGGCGTCTGCGCCGTCTGTGTTTGCGGCGCCTGCCCGCCAGCCTGTGTCACCGGCAAGGGGTCGGTCGCCGGCACAGTGACCGGCGGTGTCGCGGGCTGCGTTACCTGCGCCATTTCACGGCTCTTGACGAAAGCGTTGATCTGCGCCGGATTGGCCGCCGTCGGCAAAACACGCTGTACCGCCCGGTTGTCGCCGACCGCCGAGGTATGCACGTCCGACACCCGCCCGAGAATGCTGTCGCGCCAGTGAAAGGCGGCGAGCGCTATCAGAAGCAGAATGAGAGCCGAGGTCGACAGTGGCTTGTTCATCGGCATTCCCCGTTATTCCTTGCCAGAAACGACAATGCCAGAAGATGCAATGTGGAAGGATAATAAAGTGTTGGCTGGAAGTTTTTAAGTTCGGCGGAAACGGCCGGCCCGCCGCCGATACAGGCCGCAAGCGCCGGAATGATGCGATAACCGGGATCGGACAGGACATCCTTGACCGCTCCGTTCTTCAGATCGAAGATTCCGGCAGCGCCGCTTTCCAGCGTCATGCCGCCTTTCAGCCGGGCGAGCAGCTCCGGCGAGCCCATATTCGCCCTTGCGAGGTAAAGCGGTATGCGCACCGCATTATAGCCGAATTCCGGCGGGAAGCCCGATGCCGGCTGCGGCTTCGTCTTCACCGATACCCAGTCGGCCGGCAGTTTTCTATCGCTGAAAGCGAATGTGCCGATCTGCGCCACACCGTCATCGGCAAGCGCTTTCCAAAGCGGCGATGGCGCAACAAGATCGAGCACCGGAAAGGCCTCGAAAATCAGATAGGAAGGATTGACCACTGGCCCATCCTCCCGGTCATCCTCGTCGAAACCACTGGCCGCCGGCAGAAGCAGCGTTCGCCCGCCGCGTTGCACCACCGTCTTCTTGAGAATGGCGGATGCGATGGCCGCGGATGCTTCGGCATAATCCTGCCGGTTCCATTGCCCGGCCGCCAGCGCCAGCGCATAAGCGATCAGAATATCGCCATCCGTGGCGTTGTTGATATCGGTTACATGTGGTCTGGTGCGCGGATCCCATTTCCAGGCGGAAAGCCCGTCGTCACGCACCAAAAGTTCGGTGCGCGTGAAACTCCAGATCAGCTCGAAGTCGGACAGATTGTCGGCAAGCACGGCAAGCCACATGCCATAGCCCTGGCCTTCGCTGTGGCTGATATTGCCGTTGCCGGTATCGATGACGCGGCCGCCGGATCGAGAAACGCGCCTTTATAGGCAGACCACGCCTCCGGCGAAACCGAAGCGGCGCGGCTGACGGAAATACCTGCAATCACCGTCATCATGGACAGGAAGAAAATGCCGGCCAGTTTCGAGATCCCGCTCTTCATCGATGCCGTCCCATCATGCGCAACATCGTGAAAGTGGCGAGGCCGAGGAGAGACACGAAACCGATGAACGCCAGCGAATAGGAAAGAACGTTGGAAGACAGCCAGTTGGCGGCGACCAGCCTCCAGTTGGAAAGGGAAAACGCCCGCGTGACGTAAAAATACGGCCGTTCCACCTCCACCGTTTCAAGCTTTTCGGCAGCGGCATCGTAAGCGGCAACACGTCCCGTGACACCGCGCCAGCGGTTTTCCCGCGTCATCGCAGCCATGCCGTCAAGAAGTTCGGCGGACGTCGGCGCAGTGGCAAGCGTCCACACCCCTTCTCCGGAGGGACTAAGTCCCTGAGCAAGCATGAAGGAGACATTGCTTGGCGGCGCATAGAGCTGCTCGGCGGCTGGCAGGAAGCGCAGCGTATCCGAGCTCAGGTCGAAATTCCGCTTCATCCATTCCTCGAGAGAAGACACCTGCCCCTCCCAGACACCGCCGTCCACCCGCTCGCGCCAGTCATTGAAAAGGGTCTCGCTGCTCTGGGCGGGCGGCTGAACGCCGGTTCCCATTTTCCAGGATATCTGGCTGGAAGGAACGAGATTGAACTGGCCGATCAATGCCTGCGGGAATTGCGAAATCGTGCCGACGAACAGCGCGTCGCGATCGCCGATCACCAGCGGCGAGGCGACAGTCTCGATGTCGATGGGATGTCCCGCCACGCTTGCCAGCCGGCTGATCAGCGTGGCTGCCGCAGACATGGTATCGGTGTCGAAACGGTCGAGTGAGAGGGCAACAGGCGCTCCGCCGGTCCGATAGGGCTGTCCGGCCCCCGCCATCGCGGCAAGATCCGGCTTGCGGCCGATCTGCGCATAGTCCGGAATATGAAGTTCCGACGTGTCGAACAATGCAAAACGCGGCGTCGTGCTGGCGGGCGCGCCGGGCGCGCAGGCCTGATCCTGCGCCGTCATCAACACCGCCTCGATGGTGACCTTGTTCGGCCCGGGCTTGAAGTGACGCATCGTCACACTGATCGGCAGATGCCGGAAAATGCCGCCACCGTCGTTGGAAATCGGCACGGTCGAGGCGATCTGGTCATTGACGTAGATATCGACGTGGCTGCCCGGCAGTACCTGCGACGAATAGGCGGCATCGAGGAGAAGCGACGCCTCACCATAGGCGGACGCATAAAAATCGGCTGGCATGCCGACGTAAAATTCGTTGCGGAAACGCCGGCCACTAAATTCGGTACTTTCGAAACCAAGTTCGGAAAGCGCGATACGGCGATCCGACATGACGAGCGGCACATCCGGCGCATGCCAGCTTCGGGTCGAAAAAGTCGTTCTCTGCGCACCGGGTGTGCGCGATATCGACGAAAACAGCGTCTCGATTGCCGCCTGTACCGCCTGTGGAGTGGGGCCGCTGACAAAAAGCGGTGAAAGACCGCCGGGCGCGGCGGCGCCAAAGCCGGCGAAAGCGCCCGCCGAAGCCTCGGGGGGCAGCGTTCCGGCAATTCCGGCAATCTCGCGGGCGGTGCCGACGAAGACCGTCAGCGTGCCCGCCTTGCGCTCAGCGGAAGGAGCGGCCACGAAACGGATCGTCTGGTTCGGCATCTGGGTTCTGAGCGCCAGCGCCTGTGAAAGACGCAGGAGAGAATCCGCAAATGCCGGATTGGCGAGCGCCGGTGCGACAATCTCGATCGACGTCATCGCCTTGCCATCCGGCCCCGTCGCCTGAATATCGTCGATATTGGCAAAGCTTCCGGCGACATCCGCATTAAAGCCGATATAGGTATTGGCAGGGTCTATATCGGTCCACAGATCGTAGGTGGACTGGATCGTGCAATCGGTTCTGTGGCGCTGCTGCACGCCCAGTCTCACGACATTCGAGCCGACCTGCAAGACGCCGGGCGGAATCTTCAAGGAGACATTGCCCTCGCTGTCGGGCGCTTCGATACGCGCCGGATCCAGCGCGACATTGTTCAGGCTGACCTGAAAATTCGAGCTTTCCGGCGCGACCACGATGGCGTTCTGATACCCGATATTGAGCGAAACGGCGGCATTCACCTGCTCCGGCGTCAGATAGATGCTCCATTGCCGCCTGTCCATCTCCCCGGAAAGGCTGAGCTTTTCATAGGGCAGGATGTATCGGCGGCGACTGTCGGCGTTGAGCGACGGAGCCCTTGCTGGAAGAGGTCTTGCGCCTTCCTGACGCGGAGGAGCCGCAACCGGCGGCGGCAACGGAACGGCTGGGCGCTGTTGCGGCTGCGGCGCGGGCTGAACCGCAAATGGCGGCGGGGCGGATGGCTGAGACGGCGTCTGGACCGGACTTTGCGCCGGCATCCGGGCAGGTGGCTGTTGACGGGGCGCGGCAGGCGCAACGGCGGACGGCGGCACGGGTGTCGGAACCGTCTGGGCGGGCCGTTCCGGCGACATGTCGAAGGGGGAGGATTGCGCCATAGCGCCCGTGGCGACGGCTCCCCATATCAACATTGCCAGAGAATCCCGGATGGGTTTACGGCCGGTCATTTTACCGCTCCGACAGGTTTGGCGTCTCTGGGAGCAGGCCGAAGCGTTCGAACCAGATAATAAAGGCCGCGCTGCGTCTGGAAGAGCGATATGGCCAGGAAGATGGCCGTACCACGGATAAGGCCGGGGTTCTTGCGACGCACCCGCTGGAATTCGCTCCATTGTTCCGAATTGGCGAAGATCAGGTCCGCAATCAGGCGGTGATCGACGGCGCGTTGCGGCGAGAAGGTACAGCCGATCGAGACGAAACCCTCACCCTTCACCGTTCGCACGACGTTGACAGGCATGGTTTCCGGCACGCCCTCGCTATGCGGCTTGACCTTGACGATTGCCACCGCGCCTTTTTCGATGGTTGTCGCGCTGTCGAAGAGATTGATCAGCAGGCCATGCACCGACACGTTATCGATGGAAGCCGGCACCCAGGCGTCGCTACCCTCGAGCTTGACTTCGCAACGCCGTTTGACCGTGATGCGCCGCGACGCCGACTTGTCGCCACGCTCGGAAACAACACCGAGCGCACAGCCCGCGAAGATGAGATTGAGCAGGTTCCAGCCGCCGACCACGAGCGTGACATCCGCCTTGTAGGGCTCGCTGTAGATGCGCCAGGCGGCAAAGGCCATCGCCACCAGCAGCAGCGCGAAAATGACGAAGAACGGCCGACTGATTTCCGAAAGCCGCGCCTCGGCAATGGATTCATCCTTCGCCGTCACCTTGAAGGTGGGCTTGCCGGGATTAAAAATCACCGAAACGACGGCGGGCAGGAGGTGAACCGTCTGCACATATTCGTAAAGTTCCGAAATCCACGGCCAGCGGAAGCTGCCGTAGAGATAGTTCTGCATCATCAGGTTCACGAGCATATAGGCCGCCGTATAGGCCAAAAACTCACCGCCCGAGGCCACGAAAATCTGCAGGTCGAAGAACAGGTAGAACAGCGGCGCGAACAGGAAGATGGTGCGCGGGAACGGAAACAGCCAGAACAGCGTCGACGACATGTAGCAGAGGCGCTGCGTAAACGAGAGACCGCGCCGGAAAAGGGGCTGGCGGAAGATCAGGATCTGCATCATGCCCTGCGCCCAGCGGCTGCGCTGGCCGATGAAGCTTGCGAAGGTGGCCGGCTGCAGTCCGGCGATCAGCGGCTTGTCGACATAGATGCTGTTCCAGCCGCGCGAATGCAGCGCCAGCGCCGTTTCGCAATCTTCCGTGATGCTGACGCCGCTGAAACCTTCGGTGTCCTGCAGCGCCTCGCGCCGCAGCACGGCGGCCGAGCCGCAGAAGAAGGCACCGTTCCATTTGTCGAGACCGCGCTGGATGATGCCGTAGAACATCTCGTTTTCGCTCGGCATCGTCTCGAAGGTGCGCAGATTGCGCTCGATGGGATCGGGATTGACGAAGAAATGCGGCGTCTGCACCAGAAAGAGCCGCGGGTCCTCTTCGAAATAGCCAACCGTTTCCAGAAGGAAGTCGCGGGCGGGCGCGTGGTCGGCGTCGAACACGGTCACGAGCTCGCCGGTCGAATGGGCAAGCCCGTTATTGAGATTTCCGGCCTTGGCGTGGACGTTGCGCTCGCGTGTCAGATAACGCACGTCGAGGTCCTCGCAGAGCTTCTTCAACTCCTCGTGGCGGCGCTGCGCCGCCTGCGCCTCGACAATATTGCTGGCGTTGCGCTTCTGCACCGAGCCGCCATCGTCCAGCAGCCAGACGGTGAACCGGTCGGCCGGATAATCCATGTTCTTGGCCGCTGCGAGCGTATTGGCGAGAAGCTCAGCGTCCTCGTTATAGCTCGGCACGAAGACGTCGACCGTCGGCCGGTAATCGGGTGAACCGGGCCTCGTCTTGCGCGACGGCAGCGGCATCGACACGATGACGAGGCTGAGCGCCAGCATCACGACGCTGTACATTTCCGCCAGATAGAGCAGAAAGCCGGGAATGAAGTTCTCGAGCTGGTTGACGGGCGGCAACGTGCTGGTGGTGCGCCAGTAGACATAGCGCAGCACGATGGCCGTGCCGAAACCGAGCGCTACCAGACGCCAGGCCCCCTGCCCGTTGAAGCTCTTGATCGTCGCCAGCAGAATGAGCGAAATCGCCGTGGCGACCAGGTGCGTCTGCAGGCTGACCGGCATCGTGACGATGGCCAGAACGCAAAGCGACACAAGTAACCAGACAATGATTGTGATGGCCTTGCTCATCCAGAAACTTTCCGTTGTCTTCCCCACCCGGAATTTCGACCCGGAATTTTTGCGATCTGCGCCTTGGCGTGCTCTTTCCCGCTGGTTCCGGTGATCACCTGCATCCTGACGCCACCCCCGAACCGGACAGACATGCGGGCGACGGAATGGAGACCTGCGGGACCTGCGACGGTTGCCGGCCGCCATCCGCCGGCACACCGTCCAGGCGCCTGCCCGCCACCGTGGGCCTTGCAGGCTGGAGGGGTGCGCCAGCCGATGCGGGCGACGGGATACTGACTGCAGCAACGGGTGGAAGCGGCTGCGGTTCCGGCTGGGCGGGCGGTGCAACGGCAGCCGTGCGACGAACGGGCCGGGGCGGCACGCTGGCGGTCACCTCGCCGCCGGGCCGCATCGGCACCTCATCCGCCTTTATGGGATAGACCGGATGGCCCGGACGCCCGAGATTTTCATCCACCGCCTGCGGCGTGCCGTAAGGGTTCCAGCTGGGCGAGGCATAGGTGCCGGTGATCGTGTAATTATACATGACCGCCAGCAGCCGCTCGACGCTGGCGCCCGACTGGCAAAGGCGCAGCCGCACCTTGATGCGCCCGAGGTTGCGGAAATCCTGCCGCATGCTTTCCGGCGAGCGTATGTCCTGCCAGCCATAAAGGCAGGTATCGTCGCCACGGCCGCTGCCGGCGGCATAGGAGAACGCGCCATAACCGTTCTGCAGGTAATTTGCCGACATGGCGATGTTTTCGCCCGGAAACTCGGCGCGGATTTCCCGCGCGACGGAAGATGCCCTGAAACCGGAAAAAGCCAGGGCATCGCCACCGGTATCGCCGGCCTGTTGCGGACCGAAAAACTCGGCCTTGATGTAATTCTGCCCGGGCGTAGCGGCCTCGGAGCGCAAGATGACCTGCTGCGCCACGGCGTTGGAATAGGTGCGGTTGACCACGGTAACGATTTCGGGACCGCCAGGCGGCGGGAAAACCAGCGCCTCGGAAGGAGACAGCATCTGGGGTCCCCCGAAGGACCGGACGCCCGCGGGAGTATTGCAGCCCGACAGAACCGCAATGGAGAACAGCAATGAAGTATAGGCAGAAAAATTCACTGCCTTACGCCCCTTTATTTCCCCAACGCCGCCCAGGTTAAAAGGAGACCGAATCACTAATGACCAGACCATTGTTACGAAATACGTGAGGACTACGAATAAGCAATCTCAAATTTGCGTTGTAATTTCTGACACTTTATGGCTAGCGAATCACCATTGCCGTCCCATGTTCGCCATGGAAGAAGGTGGAACCAATCACGCTGCCGGGGGTTGGCTTCCTGTCAGGTCGATAATTTTACGGTTGCAGCGCAATATGTCCCATGGTCTACTTGCCTCCATAATGCAGTATTTTTATTGGTCCGCTTTTTATTCAACTGTAAAAACAGAGAGTTGACGCATGACATTGCCATTTCCGAGCATCGCGCAGACGCTTGCCG
>NZ_ASYA01000009.1:0-5072 GCF_001526585.1 Agrobacterium sp. LY4
CGCATGAACCTGGTGACCGGCGATTACGCCCGCCAAAAGGGAGCGACCACCGCCGGCGTGCGGCCCGAACATCTGCTGCTGTCGAAGGAAAGCGGGCTGTGGCAGGGCAAGGTCACCGTCGCCGAACATCTCGGCTCCGATACCTTCCTGCATCTCGAGGTCGATGGTATCGGCCCGATCACTGCTCGCACGGACGGCGAGTTCGAATGCAAACACGGCGATACCGTCTTCATCACGCCGGATGAGACAAAGATCCACAGGTTCGAAGAAAAGGGTAAGGCGATATGACGGGCAGACTGGAAGGCAAATCCGCGCTGATAACAGGTTCGGCGCGCGGCATCGGCCGTGCCTTTGCGGAGGCCTATATACGCGAGGGGGCAACCGTCGCCATTGCCGATATCGATTTCGAGCGCGCCAGCAAGACCGCCCGCGAGATCGGCGAGAATGCCTATGCCGTCGAACTCGATGTCACCAAGCAGCATTCCATCGACACCGCCATTCGCACGGTGGAGGGCCAGACGGGCGGGCTCGATATCCTTATCAACAATGCCGCGCTGTTCGACCTTGCACCGATTGTCGAGATCAAACGCGAGAGCTACGAAAGACTGTTTTCGATCAACGTGTCCGGCACGCTGTTCATGATGCAGGCCGCCGCAAAAACAATGATTGCTCGGGGAAAAGGCGGCAAGATCATCAACATGGCAAGCCAGGCGGGCCGGCGCGGCGAGGCCTTGGTGGCGGTCTATTGCGCCACCAAGGCCGCCGTCATCAGCCTCACCCAATCGGCCGGGCTCGATCTCATCAGGCACGGCATCAACGTCAACGCGATTGCGCCGGGCGTGGTCGATGGCGAGCACTGGGACGGCGTGGATGCGCTGTTTGCGAAATATGAAAACCGCCCCGCCGGTGAAAAGAAGCGGCTGGTTGGGGAGGCCGTGCCCTTCGGCCGCATGGGCCGTGCTGAAGACCTGACCGGCATGGCGATCTTCCTTGCCTCCGATGAGGCCGAATACATCGTCGCCCAGACCTACAATGTCGATGGCGGCAACTGGATGAGCTGAGTATCGGGCGCCTGTGTCGCCCGGCCTTGGCACGAACAACGTTTCCCCTTCGAGGATCGTGACATGACATGCAAACTCTCCCTCGCAACGCTTGACGACGCCAGAAAAACCGCGGCGGTTCCGGCCTATTCCCGGGCCGATCTTTCCGCCGGCATCGTGCATTTCGGCGTCGGCAATTTCCACCGCGCCCATCAGGCGGTTTATCTGGATGACCTGTTCAACACCGGAACGGACCATGACTTCGCCATCATCGGCGCGGGCGTTCTGCCGTCGGATGCGGTGATGCGGGAAAAGCTTGCCGCGCAGGATTTCCTGACGACGGTGGTGGAGCAGGACAATAACCGCACCGGTGCGCGCGTTACCGGCCCGATGATCGACATTCTGAAGGTCGGCGACACAAAGGCCATCATCGATACGCTCGCCGATCCGAAAATCCGCATCGTCTCGATGACGATTACCGAGGGCGGGTATTTTATCGATGCTTCCGGTTCCTTCAACCCGCAGCATCCTGCCATTGCCGAAGACGGCAGAAACCCGGCTTCGCCGAAAACCGTGTTCGGCCTCATCGTCGCCGGGCTGAAGGCGCGGCGCGACAAGGGGCTGCAACCCTTCACCGTCATGTCCTGCGACAACATTCCGCATAATGGCAAGGTCACCAAAAATGCCGTGGTCGGGCTCGCGGCCTTGTCCGATCCGGCCTTTGCCAACTGGATCGGCGAAAACGTCGCTTTCCCCAACTCCATGGTCGACCGCATTACGCCTGCTACCGGCGAGCGCGAACGCAATATCGCCCGCGACGATTTCGGCATCGAGGACAATTGGCCGGTCTTCTGCGAGGAGTTCAAGCAATGGGTGATGGAGGATAATTTCCCAGCCGGTCGCCCGGCGCTGGAAAAGGCCGGCGTACAGTTTGTCAGGGACGTTGCGCCCTATGAGCACATGAAAATCCGCATCCTCAATGGCGGCCACGCGGCAATCGCCTATCCGGCGGCGCTGCTCGACATCCATTTCGTGCATGAAGCGATGGAACATCCGCTGATCCGGGCATTTCTGGCAAAGCTCGAAAATGAAGAGATCATCCCGGTCATTCCGCCGGTTCCCGATACGAATCTCGCCGATTATTTCGCCCTGATCGAGCGGCGTTTCCTCAATCCGAAGATCGGCGACACCATTCCGCGTCTGGCGCAGGACGGTTCCAACCGCCAGCCGAAATTCATCTTGCCATCCACCGCCGACCGGCTGGCGCGCGGCGAGGATATCGTCGGCCTTTCGCTGGTTTCGGCGCTGTGGTGCCGTTATTTCCAGGGCACCTCCGACAGCGGCAAGGAAATCGCCTTCAACGATGCCAGCGCCGAGCGGCTTCAGGCGGCGGCGATCAAGGCCAAGGACGATCCGATGGCCTTCCTCGCGCTTGAGGATATCTTCGGAACAGTTGCCGAATCGGAGCTTTTCCGTAAACGCTTTGCCCATGCAGTGAAGACGCTGTGGCAAGAAGGCACGGCGAAGACCTTGCAGCTTTATCTGGATGACAAGCTGGCTGAAAAGTGACTGAGAGATGGAAGACGAGACCGGGCCCCTTTTGATTTTCGATTGCGACGGCGTTCTCGTCGATAGCGAGCCGGTCTCCATCTCCGTCCTTCTCGACATGCTCTCCCATCTCGGCGTGACCATGGGAGAGGAAGAGGCCTATGAGCGCTTTCTCGGCCGCAGCGTCGCCAGCATGACGGCGACGCTGTTTGAGGATTACGGTGTCGAAACCGACATCGATTTTCTCGACCATATGCGCGCAACATTGTTCGAGCGTTTCCGCACCGAGCTTCGGCCGATTGACGGCATTGGCGAAACGCTGGACAGGCTCCTGCCGCTGCGGCGCTGCGTCGCTTCCTCAAGCCAGCCGGAACGCATCCGTTATTCGTTGGGGCTGACCGGCCTGATCGACAAATTCGAACCGCATGTCTTCAGCGCCACCATGGTAAAGAACGGCAAGCCGGCGCCCGATCTTTTCCTGCATGCGGCGCGCGAAATGGGCGTCGAGCCGCGTCACTGCATCGTGATCGAGGACAGCCCGGCCGGCATTGCCGCCGCAAAGGCCGCGGGTATGGGCGTTTTTGCCTTTACCGGCGGTTCGCATGCGCGCTTTCCCGCATTCCGTGAAAAGATCGCCGGGCTTGGCGCGGATGCGGTGTTTGACGCGATGCCGGATTTGGTCCAACTTGTCCGTAGCTATGTGGGGAAGGGCGGTTTTGACGGCCAAATGGAACGTGATGCGGGCTGAAGTAGATTTTGCCTGCCGCCGTCGCCGGGTCGTTGCGCAAGGGATGGAATTGCAGTCTTGATGCGTCAAAATCTCGTCGCTGTCGATGTCGGCACCGCCAGCGCCCGGGCCGGCATTTTCGATCCGGCCGGCCGGCTGCTTGCCCGCTCCACCCATCCCATCCTGATGCGGAGGCCGCAGGAAAACCACGCCGAACACGATTCCACCGACATATGGAACGCGGTCTGCATCGTGGTGAGGACAGCGCTTGCCGAGGCCGGTGTTTCGCCGCAAAGCATAGCCGCCATCGGTTTCGACGCCACCTGCTCGCTGGTCATCCGTGATGGGCGTGGTGAGCCGGTTTCGGTTTCCGTTACCGGTGAAGACCGGTTCGACACCATCGTCTGGCTCGATCACCGGGCAATCGACGAGGCCGACCGGTTGACGGCATCCGGCCACCGGGTGCTGGATTTTGCCGGCAACAGCGTCTCGCCGGAAATGCAGATGCCGAAGCTGATGTGGCTGAAGACGCATATGCCGGCAAGCTGGTCGCGCATGTCCTTCGCTTTCGATCTGGCGGATTTCCTGACGTGGAGGGCGACCGGTTCAGCGCAGCGCTCAAATTGCACGCAGACGGCGAAGTGGAATTTTCTGGCGCAGGAAAATCCCGGCTGGCAGGCGGATTATCTCGAATTGGCGGGCCTCGCCGATTTGAGAGAGCGGGCAGGGCTGCCCGAGACCACGGTAATGTCGGGGGAAAGCATCGGCCCGCTTTCGCCCGAAGCTGCCGCCGAACTGGGTCTCGATACCGGTTGCCAGGTGGCGGCGGGCATGATCGACGCCTATGCCGGCGCGCTCGGCGCATTGGGCGGCTGCCTGTCTGCGGATGTGGGCCGGCATGTGGCGCTGATCGCCGGTACGTCGAGCTGCCTTGTCGCCATGTCCGAGCGGCAGATGCCCGGCCACAGCCTCTGGGGTCCCTATTGGCAGGCGATCCTGCCGGGTCACTGGCTGGTGGAGGGCGGGCAATCGGCCACCGGCGCGCTGCTCGACCATATCGTGCGCATGCATGCGGCAGGCGGTGAGCCGGATACGGCGCTGCATGCCCGCATCGTTGCGCGGGTAACGGAATTGCGCGCGCTTGAGGGCGAGGCCTTCGCCGAGCGGCTGCATGTGCTGCCGGATTTCCACGGCAACCGCTCGCCGCTTGCCGATCCGCATGCCGTCGGCGTCATCAGCGGACTGACTTTGGATACGTCTTTCGACAGTCTCTGCCGTCTTTACTGGCGCACGGCCGTCGCCATTGCGCTCGGCGCCCGCCATGTGCTCGATGCGATGGAGCGTTTCGGTTATGCGGTGGAAAGCCTGCACGTTACCGGCGGGCATGTGAAAAACCCGCTGCTGATGGAGCTTTATGCCGATGTGACGGGCAAGCGCATCGTCGTTCCCGCCACCGCCGATGCGGTGCTGCTCGGCACGGCGATGACGGCGGCGACGGCCGGCGGGGTGCATGCGAACCTTGCCGCAGCAGGGGCCGCCATGTATCCGGGCAATGCGGAAATATCAGGCAATCCGGCGCGTGGCCCCCGTTATGAGCGGGATTACCGCCGCTTTCTCGCCATGCACCGCCATCGTCAGGAACTGGAAAGCCTTTGATTTTCTAAAGGCTAATAGCAGGCGCTGATGGTTGCCGCGCATTTCTTCTCCCCGCCGGGGAGAAGGTGGCCCGAAGGGCCGGATGAGGGGGCAACCCCTCC
>NZ_ASYA01000010.1:0-154673 GCF_001526585.1 Agrobacterium sp. LY4
AGGAGAAAAAACGAGCGGTAATCACTCGATCCCTCGGCCCCGTATTGCCGCCAAGCGCAATTAGCTGCGCAGCGAGCGTTTCAGGGCCGTGAGGTTCTTTGCCCTTGCCCTGCCGCTGTCATCGGCGCTGGCGCCAAGCGCACAGAGGGTGAATTCCAGCAGGGAGACCAGTTGCAGCAGGCCCTGGCCGCCATTCTGCGCCTGCGGCATGGCAAGGCAGAGATCTGCGCTTTCCGGTCCCCATTCATAAAAACGTGTAGTGATCAGCAATGTCCTGTAGCCGCTCTTGCGCGCCATTGCCGACAGGCGTTGCAGCGGCGATAGGGCGCCGCCGCAATCCATGATGACGAGCAGCGCCTGCGCGGGGTCGAAATCCCACAGGGCGACATAGGCCGCGCTGTCGCTGCCGAGATAATGGATATGGCCCCGGCTCTCCAGAAGCCGCCCGTAAAAATGCCGCCCGGCATCGAGACCTTCCGGAGAGGTTGCCAGAAAAACATTGCCCGCCGTGGCGATCTCGTTCATGGCAACCCGCCAGATCGATTGGGTGGTCATGTCGAAAGCGGTCTGGATGGCCTGAATCTGCTGCGACAGAAGCTGTGAAAACGGGTTGGAATGGCGTTCGCCGCCTTCGGTCATGGCGGGTTGGTCCGCGCCGGCCGTTTCTTCGGCATGGCGCAGATCGGCGCGGATATCGCTGAATTGCCGGTATCCCAGCGAGCGCAGGAAACGGCCGACCGTCATCGGACTGAGGCTGAGCTTGGCGGCGAGCGTCTGGGCCGTCTCGAACGGCAATTCGTCCAGATGTTCGATCAGATATTTGGCGATCTTGCGCTCTGAAGGGGTGCCTGCCTTCATGGCGCGCGTAAGGTTCAACAGCAGCTTTTCCACCAACGCCTCATTCTTTTATCTTTATTGAACGATGATGCATGCGCGCGCGCAAACGAGCGTGCGAACCGCAATTTGACGGTGGGGGATAGCTTTTCCGGCCTTGTCCTCCACCGGACCGGAATGCGAAATGTAATAGGTATATTATTATATTTTAGAGATACCTTTTATTCAAGAGAAATTCCATCTGCGGTTTAAATCCAGCCATTTGGCATCTTTCCGTCCGTCTTGCAGAGCGGGCGGGCAGCGCTTATCTCTCGTTTGGTAAGTGTGTTTCAACGCGAAAGGCGTCGAGGAGTTCCGGATGATTTTTGATGCGGCGAGGCTTGCCTTCCACAATCTCTTTGCCGCCGAAACCCGGTCGGTCTTCTGGAAGGTTCTGGGGCTCACGCTTCTCGTGCTTGCGGCGCTGTGGTTCGCCATCCGCTCGATCTTCATTTATTTCGCCCTGCCGTGGGTGGATACGCTTATCCCCGGCGTGCCGGACTGGGCGGGCTGGCTGACCTTCGTTTTCGCCATTTTCGCCGGCATCGGACTTGCACTGGCGCTCGCGCTGCTCATTTCGCCGGTCACCGCCGTCATTGCCGGTCTGTTTCTCGACGATGTCGCCGAAGTGGTTGAGAAAAAGAGCTACCCGAACGATCCGCCGGGCAGGGCGATGCCGGTCGGCGAGGCTGTCCTGTCGTCCATCAAGTTCTTCGGTGTCGTCATTGCCGGCAACCTTGTTGCGCTGTTGCTGCTTCTGGTGCCCGGTATCAATCTCATCGCGTTTTTTTTGGTGAACGGTTATCTGCTCGGCCGGGAATTCTTCGAATTCGCGGCGATGCGTTTCCGCTCGCCCGCCGAAGCGAGGTTGTTTCGCTCAAAACACCGCACCACCGTCTTCATGGCTGGGCTGGTGATAGCGGCCTTCCTGGCGGTGCCGTTCCTCAACCTGCTGACGCCGCTTTTTGCCGCCTCGATGATGGTGCATCTGCACAAGGCCGTCAGCCGGCGTGATCCCTCATTCGGCGCCGGCCACACCGAACAGCTGCGCGGGTAACTCCACCAGCGGCGCTGGAATATCGAAGGTCTTTTCCGGTGATTTGCAGATATCGGCAATCACGCAGCGTTCGCATTCCGGCTTGCGCGCCTTGCAGCAGTAACGCCCGTGCAGGATCAGCCAGTGATGGGCGTGGAACAGATATTGTTCGGGAATGATGCGGATAAGCCGGTCTTCAACCTCGTCAGGGGTTTTGCCCGGCGCAAGACAGAGCCGGTTGGCGATGCGGAACACATGTGTATCCACCGCAAGCGTGGGCACGCCGAAGGCCATGGACATCACCACATTGGCCGTCTTGCGGCCCACACCCGGCAGCGTCACCAGCTCCTCGCGGGTTTTCGGCACCTCGCCGCCGAAATTGTCGATCAGCATCTGGGACAGGGCAATGACGTTTTTCGCCTTGTTGCGGTAAAGCCCGATGGTCTTGATATAACCGATCAGTTCTTCCTCGCCGAGCGCCAGCATCTTTTCCGGCGTATCGGCCACCTTGAACAGCGCGCGTGTGGCCCGGTTCACGCCCACATCGGTCGCCTGCGCGGAAAGCGCCACGGCCACCAGCAGGGTAAAGGGATTGGTATGTTCCAGCTCGCCTTTCGGCTCCGGTCGCTGAATGGAAAAGCGGCGGAAGATCTCGGTGAGCTCGTCCTTGGAATAGGCCGTTTTCACCCGCGCCGGCTTGCGCGCGGATGCCGGATTTGACTTTTTCAATGTTTGGGTGCTGGATCGTTTTTTGGCGACTGTCATGGACTATCTATAGCCAGCCCGCCCTGAGGAAAGCAACGTGGATACGCTCAACGACCAGCCGATTTTCGCGGCGGAACTCGTTCCGCACCGTTCGCTTGGCAGAAGGGGTTTCCGGCTGCTCCTGCTTTTCTCCGGCCTGGCCTGCCTTGTCTATGGCGGCTTTTTCCTCGCCACCGGGGCATGGCCGGTCGGCCTGTTCTTCGGGCTGGATTTCCTGCTGCTTTATGCCGCCTTCCGCGCCAATTACCGGGCGGCGAAGGCGCGGGAAGAGGTCAGCGTCTCGCGCACCAGCCTGTCTATCCGCAAATTTTCTCCCGCCGGGCGGATGGTGGAACATCGCTTCAATCCCTTCTGGGCGCGCTTCAGGGTGAGGCGGCACGACGAGATCGGCATCGTCTCCATGCATGTGACGGGTGAAGGCCGGGCGACCGATATCGGTTCGTTTCTCAATCCGGATGACCGGGAAAGTTTCGCGAAGGCGTTTGGCGGTGCGCTGGCGACTGTGCGGCGGCGGATGTGAACGGATCAGAGGGTTGTCGTGGCGCTGTAGTCTCTTTCCCTCATCCCTGTGCTTGTCACAGGGATCAAGCCAGCCCAAGTCTTTGGGCTGAAAAGAGTCCCTCGCCACGCGGACGCGCGTCGGCTGGATTCCTGTGACAAGCACAGGAATGAGGGTGCGTGGGTGTTCCGGCTAACGAACATTCCTTGCGTATCGTGATGCCGCGCAAGAAACGGGTGGAGACGAAGTCGCTTTAGTGATTTTCTCTTACCCGTTAGGAGATTTGCGATGAACGCCAATATTACGCTGAACGAAGACATCACCCCCATCGGAACGGATTACGACACGGTGCGCGGGGTTATCGAGCTTTTGACGCTGGATTATCGCGAGCAGCCCTCCCTCGAAGCCATTGCCGCAGAGCTTGGCCAGTCGCCGACGCAATTGCAGAAGACCTTCACCCGTTGGGCCGGCCTTTCGCCCAAGGCATTCCTGCAGGCCGTAACGCTCGATCATGCCAAGCGGCTGTTGCGCGAAGAGGATTTGCCGCTGCTGGAAACCTCGATCGAGGTCGGCATGTCTGGCCCCGGACGCCTGCACGATCTGTTCGTTACCCATGAGGCCATGTCGCCCGGCGAATGGAAGGCCAAGGGCGGCGGGCTGACGATCCGTTACGGTTTCCACACCTCGCCCTTCGGTCTTGCGCTGGTCATGGTGACCGATCGTGGCCTTGCCGGCTGCGCCTTTGCCGATCCGGGTGAGGAAAGGGCCTGTTTCGAGGACATGGCCGGCCGCTGGCCGAATGCCGGTTATGTCGAGGATCGCGAAGCGACCGCGCCCTACGCCGCCCGCATCTTCGATCCGTCCATGTGGTCGGCGGACAGGCCGCTGCGTGTCGTGCTGCTTGGCACGGATTTTCAGGTGCGGGTCTGGGAAAGCCTCCTGAAAATCCCGATGGGCCGCGCGGTTACCTATTCGCACATCGCCTGCGATATCGGCCAGCCCACCGCGTCGCGTGCGGTTGGTGCGGCGGTCGGCGCCAACCCGGTGTCCTTCGTCGTTCCCTGCCATCGCGCCGTCGGCAAAAGCGGGGCTCTGACGGGGTATCACTGGGGCCTGACCCGCAAGCGGGCTATGCTCGGCTGGGAAACGGGGAAGGTGTGACGCCGGTTTCCCTCTTCCCTGTGCTTGTCACAGGGATCCAGCCAACCCAAGTCCTTGGGTTGAAAAGACTCTTCCCGTCGCGCCGACGCGCGCCGACTGGATTCCTGTGACAAGCACAGGAATGAGGGCGGGCCTAAATTGACTGACGAAGCCTAAACCAGCTCCATTAACGCCCGCGCCGCCGCCTCATCTGTTATCAGCGTATTGCACCCGATCCGCTTGATCGTGGCGCGGATGGCGATGGCGCGGTGGGCGCCGCCGGAGGCCAGTACGATGTGTTTGGCCTTGCGCAGCGTATCGAGATCGATTGCCATGGCGCGCTGGTTGATCGGGTGATCGACCGAGCGGCCCTCGGCATCGATGAAATTGAACATGGTGTCGCAGACGCAGCCGGCATCGATGAGTTCCTGCAGCGTCGCCTTGGAAATGAAACCCTCCGACAGCGAGGTCGAATGCGGGCCGATATCGCCGCAGGAGACGATGGCGAGATCGAGCGTTTCGGCGAGATCGTAAAGCGTCGCTAGCCCGCATTTTTCGATCAGCGCCCGTTTGGTCTCAACCGAATCCACCAGGAGCGGCGCAAGGAACATGTAACATTCCGCCCCGAGCGCGCTCGCCAGCCGCCAGGTGTAATCGAGCGGGTTGGTCTGGTGCACGGCAACGATACCGCCGAGCAGCGAGACGACCTTGCAATTTTCCCGGCGCGGCGGACGAAAGCTGGAAAGCGAGGCGGTCATGGTGCGGCCCCAGCCGACGCCGATGGTGGCCTCGTTCGGCACCGCTTCGGAGAGGAATTGCCCGAGCGCCAGCCCGACCGCCTTGGCCGTGCCTTCGGCGTTCGCCTTATCCGGGGATGGGCCGGGGGAAGGGATGATCACCGCCTCATCCAGCCCGTAAGCCGCCTCCAGCTGGCCGGCCAGCTCGACGAAATCCTCGATGCCCTCGTTGATCCATATCTGCACTTCGGAGCGCTTCATCGCCTCGTCCAGAAGGCGGATGACGGTGGAGCGGCTGATGCCGAGTTTTTCCGCGACGTCTTTCTGCGTCATGCCCTGATTATAATAGAGCCATGCGGCGCGCAGCCTCAGCGAAGCCGCTTCCGAATAGGCCGTATGGGTTTCTCTTCTCAGTTTCGCCACGGTTTCCGCCATTCTTTATGTTTGGGGAGTATCGCAGGCGTGAAACTTATGTCAATTGCGATGCGCAAATGTCTTGACTTTCGACCGTACCGCTTGCGATAGTCGGAGCCGGACAAACCGCGATTTCGGCCTTGGGCGCACCCATGGTGCGGGAACGAAATGACGGCAGAGCAAGTTTTCAAGAGATCATGAAGGATCATTCGATATGACGTCCAAACTCGAACAACTTCGCGCCATCACTACGGTCGTTGCCGATACCGGCGATATCGAGGCGGTTGCGCGCCTGAAGCCGGTGGATTGCACCACCAACCCGACCATCGTTCTGAAGGCGCTCGGCACACCGGCCTTTGCCGATGCGGTGAAGGAAGCCGTCGCATGGGGCAAGAAGCAGGGCGGCCAGTCCGACGCCGTGGTTGCCGCCGTTGCCGACCGTCTTGCCATTTCCGTGGGCGCAGCCCTTGCCGGCCTCGTTCCCGGCCGTGTGTCGACCGAAGTCGATGCCGACCTTTCCTTCGATACGCAAGCCTCCATCACCAAGGCGCGCCACATCATTGCCGCCTATAAAGAGCGCGGCATCGAGCGTGAACGCATCCTCATCAAGCTCGCCTCCACCTGGGAAGGCATCAAGGCTGCCGAGGTTCTCCAGTCCGAAGGCATCGATTGCAACCTGACCCTGCTCTTCTCGCAGGCCCAGGCGATTGCCTGCGCCGAAGCCAAGGTCTTCCTCATCTCGCCCTTCGTCGGCCGTATTCTCGACTGGTACAAGAAGTCCACCGGTGAGACCTACACCGCCGAAACCGATCCGGGCGTCGTTTCGGTGCGCAGCATCTACAATTACTACAAGGCCAATGGCATCAGCACCGTCGTCATGGGCGCGTCCTTCCGCAATGTCGGCGAAATCGAAGCGCTGGCCGGTTGCGACCGCCTGACGATCAGCCCGGCGCTGCTGGAAGAGCTGGACAAGGACAGCGGCAAGCTGGAGCGCAAGCTTTCGCCCGACAATATCAAGGCAGAGCCGCTGCAGTCGCTCGACGAGAAGGCCTTCCGCTGGGCGCTCAACGAAGATGCGATGGCGACCGAGAAGCTCTCGGAAGGCATCCGCCTCTTCGCCAAGGATCTGGTGACGCTGCGCGAAATGGTCCGCAAGGAACTGACGCTGGCTGCGGCCTGATACAAAAAGGGGGAACCATCCACGTTCCCCCACGTTTAAGAGATATAAATCTCCAGTCACTCAAAACGCGATCGGGTCCCTGCCGGTCGCGTTTTTTTGTGCGTTTCAGGAATTTCCGTTTCCTGTCGCCACTTCGGAAATCCGCTTTGCCGCCTCGCGGATCAGCGCTTCACAGGCCTCGCGTGTCGGGGCCTTGCCGCCAAGCGGCGTGATATAGGGGCAGGTGATGACGGCAAGTGCCGTGCCGTCCAGCGTCAGCACCGGGGCGGAAATATTGCGCACGCCGGCGGTCTGAAGGCTGTCCATGGATTCGAAACCGTTTTTGCGCACCTCCGCCAGCCGTCCCGCAAGGTCCGGCGGCACGGTTTCGCCGCTGCCGCGCACCTGTTCGGTTATCATGATCTGGCGCTGCGCCTCGGTCTGGAAGGCCAGAAGCACATGGCCGGAGCCGGTGTGGAACAGGCTCATCTGCGCGCCGACCCGCATGGACATGGCCCAATAGGTGGACGATTCCTGCTGGGCGATGACGACGACGCTGCCGCGATCATAAATTGCCAGATGGCAAGCCTGCTCGGCACTTGCCGAAAAATCGCGCATGACAGGTGCGGCAAAGGAGACGAGGCGGCGGATCGGCGCATGGAAATGCGCCAGCCCGAACATCTTCAGCGTCAATGAGAAGCGGTCGCCGTCAAGCCGCTGCACATAGCCGCGGCGCACCAGCCGGTCCAGCATGCGATAAAGCTCGTTCGGGCTTTTGCCGATAGACTTGGCGATCTCGATCTGGGTCAGCCCGCCATCGGTGCGGGCCAGAAGTTCGAGAATGTCCAGACCCTTGTCGAGGGCGGGAGCGCGATATCTTTCGCTGTCGTCGTCGGTCATCTGGCCTCGATGGTGTTTTGCGCGGTCGCCGGGTGGGCAGCCTGAAAATATGGTTGCCCGATAGCCGACATCGACGCAAGTTTGCTTGACGCCATATGAATACCGCGTTTACATATGAATTGTCGATCCATATTTGAGATCATCGAAATTCAGCGGTCCGGTGCCTGAAGGGCGGGCGGGCCTTAGCGGGAGGCTATTCATGGTGCAGGATTTTAACGGCCGGACAGTGGTGATCACCGCCGCCGGCCAGGGTATCGGTCGGGCGACGGCGGAGCGGTTCATATCGCTCGGCGCGCGCGTCATCGCCACCGATATCAACGAACAGGCGCTTTCGACGCTTAAAGGTGCGGAAACCCGGGTTCTGAACGTGCTGGATGGCGATGGCGTCAAGGATTTCGCCGCCGATATCGGCCATGCGGATGTGCTGTTCAACTGCGCCGGTTTCGTTCATTCCGGCACCATTCTCGAATGCGAAGAGAAGGACTGGGATTTTTCCTTCGATCTCAACGCCAAGGCCATGTACCGCACCTGCCGCGCCTTCCTGCCCGGCATGCTGGAAAAGGGCAAGGGCGCAATCGTCAACATGTCCTCCGTCGCTTCCAGTGTGAAGGGCGTGCCGAACCGTTTCGCCTATACCGCCTCCAAGGCGGCCGTGGTGGGTCTGACCAAGGCGATTGCGGCCGATTTCGTCACCAGGGGCATTCGCTGCAACGCCATCTGCCCCGGTACGGTCGATAGCCCGTCCCTGCATGACCGCCTGCGCGCCACCGGCAATTACGAACAGGCGCTGGCCGATTTCATCGCCCGCCAGCCGATGGGCCGCATCGCCACGCCGGAAGAAATCGCGGCACTCGTGACGTATCTCGCTTCTGATGAGGCAGGCTTCACCACCGGCCAGATTCACGTCATTGACGGCGGCTGGACGGGCTGAATCTTTTTAAGGGAGAGAGGAGAGGCGACCGGCGTAAAAACCGGTCGCCTTTTTCGTTCAGACGACGGCGCTTCCGGCCATCAGTGCAAGCACGAGGAAGACCAGGAAGATCACCACGGCGATGAAGAACAGGATTCGGGCCACGCCCGCTGCGGCTGCCGAAATGCCGGTAAAGCCGAATACGCCCGCGATCAAAGAGATAACAAAGAAAATAAGAGCCCACTTCAGCATGGCGCTTCCCCTTTTGCATAATTTTCCCGAGCCCGCCGCCCCGCGACAGGCTCGGTAAAATGACGCGCAAAAGGCGAAAATGTTCCATACGCCCGCAAAAATCGTTGTTTTAGAGTGTTTTCGCTTTGCTTCGAATGGCGAAAACACTCTAACTCTTTGTTTTGGCGCATTTCCGGACGGAAAACCGGGCTCCACTTTTCCTGGAAATGCTCTAGAAACCCGTTTCACGCGCCGCGTCGATCCTGCGGGCGTTCCAGGTGGTGCGGATGAAGGTTGCGACGAAAGCAAGGCTCATGAACATGACGATGGTGGGAGCCGGCGCGCTGTCGATGAGGAAGCTCAGCCATATGCCTGCCAGCGATGAGGTTATCGCCACCGCAATGGCCACCAGCAGCATGGCGGAAAAACGCCGGGTCAGCAGGAAGGCGATTGCGCCCGGCGCGACCAGCATGGCGACCGAGAGGATGATACCCACCGCTTTCAGCGCTCCAACCACGGTGAGCGACAGAACCATCAACAGGCCATAATGCAGGACACGCACCGGCAGGCCGATGGCTTTCGCATGCTGCGCGTCGAAGGCGTTGACCAGCAGATCCTTGCGCAGAATGCCGAGAAACAGCGTGGCGAAAAGCGCGATCAGGCCCGTCTCCAGCATGTCGGACGGCGCAATGCCCAGCATGTCGCCGAAGAGAATGTGGTCGAGATGCACATCGCTCTGCACCTTCACATAAAGCACCAGCCCCAGCCCGAACATGCCGGAAAAGACGATGCCGAGCACCGTGTCTTCCTTGATGCGGCTGTTTTCCTTGATGAAACCGGTGCCGAGCGCGCAGATCATGCCGGCGATGAAGGCGCCGATGGAAAGCGGGATGTTGACGATATAGGCCAGCACCACGCCGGGCAGCACGGCGTGCGAAACCGCATCGCCCATCAGCGACCAGCCCTTCAGCACCAGAAGACAGGAGAGCATCGCCATCGGCACCGCGATCATCAGCGTGATCACGAAGGCATATTGCATGAAGGGCAGCTGAAACGGCAGGATGGCGAGTTCGAGATATTCGCTCATGGCGTTTCCCCCAGCGCCTTGCGGGCCTTGGCCCGGGAGGCGAGAAGCCCGTGCTTGGGCGCAAAGACGAAGGCGGCAAGGAAGATCGCGGTCTGCAGCACGACGATGACGCCGCCGGTCGCGCCATCGAGGAAATAGCTGAGATAGGCGCCGACGAAGCTGGTGGCCGCGCCGATGATGAGGCTCATCAGGATCAGCCGCTCGAAACGGTCGGTCAGGAGATAGGCGGTGGCGCCGGGCGTCACCACCATGGCGACGACGAGGAAGGCCCCGACGGTCTGAAGGGCGGCAACCGTGGAAGCAGCAAGCAGGGTGAAGAAGATCACCTTCAGCACTTCCGGCTTCAGCCCCACGGTACGGGCGTGGTTCTCATCGAAGAACACCACCATGAAGTCACGCCATTTCAGTGCCAGCACGATGAGGCTGATGCCGCCGATCAAAGCGAGCTGGATGGTGTCTTCGGCGGTGATCGCCAGAATATTGCCGAGCACGATGGTCTGGATATTCACCGAGGTGGGCGAGAGCGACACCATGAACAGCCCCAGCCCGAAAAACGAGGTGAAGATCAGCCCGATGATCGCGTCTTCCTTCAGCCGCGTCTTCTGGTTCAGGAACAGCATGGAACCGGCCGCAAGCCCGCCGGAAAGGAACGCGCCGAGCGAAAAGGGCAGGCCCAGCATATAGGCGCCCGCCACGCCCGGAACGATGGCATGGGAAAGCGCATCGCCGATCAGCGACCAGCCCTTCAGCATCAGATAGGCCGAGAGAAAGCCGCAGACGCCGCCCACCAGTGCGCTGACCCAGATGGCGTTCAGCATATAACCGTAAGTGAAGGGCTCAAGAAGGCTGTTTATCATCGACTTTTTCTTTCGGAGCCTCAGGATCGCGTCCGTTCTGGCCATTCTTGCCGTAGATCACGAAAGGCCGCTCGTCATCGGTGATGACCTTCACCCGGCGCGGATCGGCGTCGTTATGCAGGTCTGCCCCGCCCAGCACGAAGTGGCGCAGGCTGCCGCCGAAGGCTTTTTGCAGGTTCTCCTCGTTGAAGGTATCCGCCGTCTTGCCCGATGCCAGCACCGTGCCCTTGACGAAGACGGCGCGGTCACAGAATTCCGGCACGCTGCCGAGATTATGGGTGGAGACCAGCATGACGCGGCCCTCGTCGCGCAGCGCCTTCAAAAGTGCGACGATCTGCTCTTCCGTTGTTACGTCGACACCGGTGAAAGGCTCGTCCAGAAGGATCACCTGACCCTCCTGCGCCAGCGCGCGGGCCAGAAACACCCGCTTCTTCTGCCCGCCGGAGAGTTCGCCGATCTGGCGCTTGCGATAATCGAGCATATTGACGCGTTTCAGCGCCTCTTCGACCATGTGATGATCGCGTTTCGAGGGGATGCGCAGGAAATTCATGTGGCCGTAACGACCCATCATCACCACATCCTCCACCAGCACCGGAAAGCTCCAGTCCACCTCCTCGGCCTGCGGCACATAAGCGACGAGGTTTTTCCGGAGCGCTTCCTTCACCGGCAGGTCGAAAATAGAGACTGAACCGGCGGCCAGCGGCACGAAACCCATGATCGCCTTGAAAATCGTGGACTTGCCGGCGCCATTGACGCCGACAAGTGCAGTGATCGTTCCGCGGGGGATGGAAAAGCTGGCATTTCTTAATGCGGTGTGGCCGTTTCGATAGGTCACTGTCGCATTTTGAACCGTCAGGCCGCCGCCTGATTTTTTACTGCCCATTCTCATGAAGACAGCCCCTTGGCGATGGTTTCGCTGGTCACGCGCAAAAGGTCGAGATAGGTCGGAACCGGGCCGTCCGCCTCGCTCAGCGAGTCCACATAGAGGATGCCGCCATAGGCTGCGCCGGTTTCCTTGGCCACCTGCTGGGCGGGATCGGCGGAAACCGTGCTTTCGCTGAAGATGACGTGGATATTGTGCTCGCGCATGGCGTCGATCACGCCGCGCACCTGCTGCGGTGTGCCCTGGCTGTCGGCATTGACCGGCCACAGGAACAGTTCCTTCAGGCCGAAATCGCGGGCGAGATAAGAAAACGCGCCTTCGCTCGTTACCAACCAGCGCTTGTTTTCAGGCAGAACGGAAAGCGTGTCGCGGATCGGCTGCACGGTGGCTCTGATCTTGTCCGAATAGGCCTTGGCATTGGCGGCATAGACATCGCCATGGGCGGGGTCGATCTCGGTCAGGCCCTTGCGGATATTTTCCACGTAGATCAAGGCGTTATCGGGGGACATCCAGGCGTGCGGATTGGGTTTGCCCTGATAGGCGCCGCCGCTGATCGCCATGGGTTCCACGCCTTCGCTCACCGTCACGCTCGGCACGCCGGAAAGGTTGGCCAGGAACTTTTCGAACCACAATTCCAGATTGAGGCCATTGCGAAGCACCAGATCGGCCTTGCGGGCTTTAAGAATATCGCGCGGTGTCGGCTGGTAGTTGTGAATTTCAGCGCCCGGCTTGGTAATGCTTTCCACCTCGGCCGCATCGCCCGCCACATTGCGCGCCATGTCGGCGATGATGGTGAAGGTCGTCACGACGGTCGGTTTTTCCTGAGCGAGGGCAGCGCCGGGGAGAAAAAGCGAAAAAGCGAAAATGGCGTGGCGGATTTTATGGAAGTTCACGGGGCTCACCAGATTTTGTTGCGATTAATTCGCAATACCATCTGTTATAAAATCACGCTTGTCAACGCTATTGCAAATCATTCGCAAATTAGCGCATTTCGCAAATGTCCGAAAATGGTGCGTTTTTGCCGGTGTTGCGCCGGCGGGATTAAACTTTTTTCAATGAGAAAGCGGCACTATCGCAAGGCTCGGACAGCGTGGTCCGGAGCTTGTCCCGCGTGTGTTCCTCATCCTTCGAGCCACGTGTTGGGGTGAGGGCGTAAGACGGGGTACTTGATGTCAGGATGTTGCGGGTGAAAGCTGTATTCGGACGAATGCGGTTTTCGCGCAAGCTCGTTATGATTGGAGGCGGGATCCTGCTTTTGGCGGGTGCGACCGGCTCTGCTGCCGTGTTTATCGGCAGCGAGCGGCTGCTCGGCCCATCCTATGCCTCCACCAACGGGCTTTCCTGCGACGCGGTCCAGACGGTTAATATCCGCAAGAACGGTTCCTTATGGGTCCGCAAATTCATTCGCACCCAGGGCGGTGACGGCACAGAGCGGCTGAAGACTGCGCTTCGTGTCGCAAGGGCGGTTTACGACAAGCAGAAACCCGATCTGGTTCAGGTCTCCGTGCTCGACAAGAACGGTCCGCAGCTGCGCTCGGAAATGCGTGGCCGTGCCATTGCCGCACAGGTGGTTTTCATTCCCGATCCGGCAAAAATTCCCGAAGGCGCGGATGCCCATCGTTATTCGGCCTTTTATTACGATGGCGCCGCCAATGCCAGCGGCCAGTTTTACGGGTTGCGTATCGATCTGCCGCTGGAAGATGCCGAGGCGCTGGCGACAGGCCTCAGCGATTCGGCCGATTGTGCGACCCCGGCTCTGGATGGCGGTTCTGAAGGCCATGAAGCAAAACCCGCGAAAACTGCGACGGGACACGGCGAAACCAAAGATGACGGCGCGGGCGGCCACGGCGGCGCGCCGGCGGAAGCCAAAGACGGCGGGGCCGCCCACGGCGAAACCCCGTCTCCCGAAGCGCATGGCGAACCCGCTGCCGACGAACTTCTGACCTCGACGCCGGAAGCCGATGGCGGCAGCATCTTCAGCCTGTCCTATCTGAAATCGCTGATCTTCGGCAAAGGCTCGACGACCGCACAGGCGGCGGAAGAAAAGCCGGCTGCCGAAAATGCGACGGCGGAAGAACCCGGTGCGGAGAAAAAGGCCGCGAGCCACTAAGCGGGCGAGGGCGGTTTCTCTCCCCGAATCCTTCCGGGGCTCGCATCTGACGTGTCAGATATCCGGCCCGATCCGCAGGCGGCCAGCCGGATTTGGAAATTTCTTCCGTTTGTTGACGATTGCCGGAGAGAAACTCTGCGACAGGGCGGCAAAGGCGGCAATGCGGGCGATCAGCTTTTCCCGATCACCTTTTGTCACGGCTTCGTAGCTCTTTATCTCGTCGATATAGCCCGTCAGCCAGTCTTGATATTTGCCTTCGTTCCACAGCCGCTCAGTCGCAAACACCGTGTCTTCCAGCCGATCATAGGCAACGAGCGTCCGTCGCCAGCGATGCTCGTCGAAATCCAGCGCGCCGTTGGCGAAGAGCGATCCGACCTCGAGGCCGTAGCTCATCAGCTTCGCAGAGCGTTCCGGCGGCATGGTGAGGTTCAGCCCGCCTTCCTCCTCGTTGAGGAAAACGCGGGCGATGCGTTCTCTCTGGCCCGGCATGGTGGCGAGCGACTGATCCTGCCAGTCCTTCGCCGAACTGAGGATGCTGCCGAGAAAGCCGCTCATTTTTTCCATCTTGTGAACGGGCACGCCGATCCCTTCGCCCGCCGCCTGCGGGATCGTGACGCGCTTGCCGCTACTTGCGATGGATTTCGGCAATTCATCGAGGCTAAGCGCGAAAGTGGGGCGCGACGGAAGCAGGGCATCGAAAAGATGAATGGGGAAGTTGCTGCTGATGCCGCCATCGGAGAACCAGATTTTCGCCTTCATGACGGGCCGCGCTTTGCCGCCGAGACGCTGCACGATATCCAGCGTGCCGCGATCGTTGGTATAGGCCGGAATGGCCTTGAACAGCACCGGGAAGCTCAGGCTCATGCGCGTTGCGATGATGACCGGCAACTGGGCGGGCTCCGGAAAAGCCTTGAGTTCGGGAAAGGGGCCGCCCGGTGTTGCGATCTGCTTCAGCCAGTTCATCACGGCCGCGGGAAAGAGCTGGCTCCATTCCGTCGGGTCGTAAGCCACCATGAGACTGGTGGTCGGAAGCGTGTGCGGCCGCCGCATCGACAGGTTCGTCGTGACCATCTTCAGGTTGATGACCGGTTTCTCCGGCTCCGCACCGATGAGGTCGCCGAAGGTCAGCGGTGGCGCGGTTGCGGCATCGCTGCCGAAAGCGATGTCCTGGATCGATGCATGAAGCCATTCCGTCAGGCCCGGAACCTCGGCATCGGAAACCGTTAGTCCCGAGCAGAAACCGAAGCCGTCCCTTGGCAACCGGTAGAAAACCAGCCACAGGATCTGGCCGAGGATGCCGGCCAGCATTCCCACCAATCCGCCGAGAACCGACCCGGCCCAACCGCCGCCCAGAACCCACAAGGCGCCGGCGCCGATGACAATGCCGGCTATGGCTGCCAGCGGAAAAGCCAGGAGCAAGCCCAAAACCTTGCCCGGCCAGCCGCCGGCCTGCGCCCACAGCAGGTAACGCATCAGCGGGCGAAAACGGCGCTGCGGCTGGAAAAGCCTGTCCAGAATGGTGGGTATCGTGTCGCAATGAGCCTGCAGGCGGGTGAAACCATCCGGATCGTTTCTGACCGTGCGGGAATATTCCGCCGCCGCCGCAAAGGCGGCGGCAATCGCCCCGGCCGATGTGCCGCCTATCGAGCGGAAGCGATACCGGCGCGCCAGTTCCAGAACGGCATAGGGATAAACGACACCGGAGGTGATGCCACCTTTCATCACCACGTCGCATTCCTTTTCAGGTGCGGCGAACATATCGGGCTGGTATTTGGGAAGCTCATTCTCGGGCATGCGTATCTCCCCCGGCGGCTCCTGATCGAAAGCCGTCAAACACAATGCGAATGATGGAGAATGGGTATCACAAGTTGAGGCGATATCGCCAGTATATTCTACTGAAAGTTAAATAAACCGACGCGATCCGTTCGCTGAGAGCCGGATAGTTACTTGCGAGCGTCTATCTATGGAGGGGAAAACCGACAGACAAACGGGGCGAAACCTCGCCACACTCTCCGACGTCAAGAAAATATGCCCCTTCGCCACTAACGAGAAAGTTGGGGCGCGGAAGGCGGCCGTGAGGCCGCCCCAGGTTTCGTCCGATCAGTCCGCCTTGTTGCGGCGGGCCGGAAAGAGAATGACGTCGCGGATCGACGGGGCGTTGGTCAGAAGCATGATCAGGCGATCGACGCCGATGCCGAGGCCGCCGGCGGGCGGCATGCCCTGGTCGATGGCGTCGAGGAATTCGTCGTCCAGCTGCTTGTCCTTTTCGCCGCGGGCGTGCGCCTGCTCCAGCTGCTCCACCATGCGGCGGCGCTGTTCTTCCGGATCGTTGAGTTCGGAGAAGGCGTTGCCTACTTCCCAGGCGTTGCAATAGCTTTCGAAACGCTCGACGAGGCGCGGCTCGCCCGGCACTTCCTTGGCGAAGGGCGAGATGTCCTTCGGGAAATGCGTCACGTGGCTCGGTTGGATCAGCGTGCCTTCCACCTTTTCTTCGAAGATGAAGGCAAGGCATTCGCCCCAGGTCCAGTCCTTCTCGACAGCAAAACCGGCAGCCTTGGCGGCGGTGCGGGCTTCTTCGTCGGTCTTGAGGCCAAGGAAATCGATACCGGTCGCTTCCTTCACCGCGTCGGGCATCGGCACGCGCTTGAACGGACCCTTGAAGGAGATCGTCTGGCCCTGGAATTCAACTTCGGTCGTGCCGTGCAGGGCAATCGCCAGCGTCTCGAACAGCCGCTCCACGAGACCCATGATGTCTTCGTAGTCGGCATAGGCCCAATAGCACTCCATCATGGTGAATTCAGGATTGTGCCTTGTGGAAACGCCTTCGTTGCGGAAGTTGCGGTTGATTTCGAAGACCTTGTCGGTGAGGCCCGAAACCAGCGTGCGCTTCAGGAACAGTTCCGGCGCGATGCGCAGATACATGTCCATCTTCAGCGTGTTGTGGAAGGTCTTGAACGGATCGGCCGTCGCGCCGCCATAGATGGTCTGCAGCATCGGCGTTTCCACTTCGAGGAAGCCTTCGGCCTCCATGAAGCGGCGGATGCCGGAGAGGATCTTCGAACGCTGCAGGAAGCGCAGCTTGGATTCCTCGTTGGAGAGGATATCCAGATGGCGCTTGCGGTAACGCAGCTCGATGTCGGAGACGCCATGCCACTTTTCGGGCATCGGCAGCAGCGACTTGGTCAGCATGGTGATTTCTTCGGCGTTGATCGTCAGCTCGCCGCGCTTGGTGCGGCGCACCTTGCCGGTCACGCCGATGATGTCGCCGATATCGATCATCGGCAAAAGGTTGCGCGCTGCTTCCGGCGTCGTATCCTTGTGGGAGAAGATCTGCACCTTGCCCGAGGCGTCATGGATATCCATGAACATGCCGGAATTGCGCGAGGAATAAACGCGGCCGGCCACCGTCACCGTATCGCCGGTTTCGACGTCGGCTTCGATATCGGCGTATTTTTCCGCCAGCTCCGCATTGGTCAGCGTGCGGTGGAAATGCGCCGGATAGACATCGCCGATCTGCTCGCGCAGCAGCGCAAGTTTCTGGCGGCGCACTTCGGTGGCGTCGGAGGAGAGGGCGGTGGTTTCGGTCGTCTTGTCGTTCATCGTATTCGCCTTCAGCGGCCTTGTTCGTTGCGGTTACCCTGTGCGCTCCGGGCTTACCCCCCTCTGTCCTGCCGGACATCTCCCCCTCAAAGGGGGAGATCAGATGCCGCGCCCGCCCGTTCCATGGGCAAGGTGTCAGCCGCTTGTCGATCTCCCCCTTGAGGGGGAGATGCCCGGCAGGGCAGAGGGGGTAAGCCCCAAGCAAAGGGGTATATTCAGTATGCCGGCGTCACCGCCAGCACGTAAACTATCAGCTTCCGCTGCCCACCATCGTGGCCACGACAGCAATCGCCATCTTCAAACGCTGGCGCACCACGGAGCGGCCAAGCAGCGCCATCGAGTCAAACAACGGCAGCGAGCGCGAGGAACCGGACATGGCCACAAACAGCGGCGGCGTCACGACGCGCAGCTTCTTGCCGGTGCGTTCGGCGACATCGCGCAGTTCGGCCTCGATCGCTTCCACATTCCAGTCCGGCATCTTCTCGAGGTCGGCGGCAACCGTGGTGAGGATTTCGTGGATTTCTTCCGGTTTGCTCTTCAGCCCGGCGAAGGAAGCCGGCGTCAGGCCAACATCGCTCGCCAGCAGGAAGCCGGCGAGGTTCGGCAATTCTCCGAGTCTTGAAATGCGGCTCTGGGCAAGCTTCAGGCCTTCGGTGAGGCGGGCATTTTCCATCGCCCATTCCAGCGTGCGGGAAATGAACTCCTCCGGCGAAAGCTTCTCGCGCAGCCAGCGGCCGTTCAGCCAGTCCAGCTTCTGAATGTCGAAGATGGCGCCGGCCTTGGACAGCGCTTCCGGATCGAATTTCGCCGCCAGCTCGTCCATGGTCAGAAGCTCTTCGCCTTCGGCGATCTGGATGAAGAACAGGCCAAGGAAGTTCATCAGCGCTTCCGGCAGGTAGCCGAGCGCGGAATAATAGGAGATCGAGGTCGGGTTCTTGCGCTTGGAAAGCTTCGACTTGTCGGCGTTGCGCATCAGCGAAAGATGCATGAACGTGGGCTGGTCCCAGCCGAAATAACGGTAAAGCAGAATGTGCTTGGGCACGGATGCCAGCCATTCTTCGCCGCGCGCCACATGGGTGATCTTCATCAGATGGTCGTCGATGACGTTGGCCATGTGATAGGTCGGCATGCCGTCGGCCTTGATCAGCACCTGCATATCGACCGAATCCCACGGGATCGAGACATCGCCATAAACGCCGTCATGGAAATCGCACGAGCCTTCTGTCGGGATTTTCATGCGCACGACGTTGGCCTCGCCGGCGGCGACGCGGGCGGTGACTTCCTCGGCCTTCAGGTTAAGGCAGTGGCCGTCATATTTCGGCGGCTTGCCGGCGGCGCGCTGGGCTTCGCGCATTTCTTCCAACCGCTCGGGCGTGCAGAAACAGCGGAAGGCATGGCCTTTTTCCAGCAGCTCTTCGGCATAGGGCCAGTACATGGCCTTGCGCTCGGACTGGCGGTAGGGACCGTAGGGGCCGCCGACATCCGGGCCTTCCGACCAGGTGAGGCCGGTCCAGCGCAGGGCTTCCAGCACTTTCTGCTCATATTCAAGGGTCGAGCGGGTGGCGTCGGTATCCTCGATGCGCAGGATGAACTCGCCGCCGTGTTTCTTGGCGAAGAGATAGTTGAACAGCGCGATATAGGCAGTGCCGACATGCGGCTCGCCGGTGGGGGAAGGTGCGATGCGGACGCGAACGCCGGAAGTGGTCATGAAATTCACTCGTCGTGACGTGGCAGTGACATCGGGGCGGTTTCACCCGTCTGTCACGATGTTTTCGTTTGGATGCGGCAGGAAATCATGTTGGAAGACGCAATGAAAGCGCCTTTTGCACATTCCCGTTCGGCTTCGGCTTAGGCCATATTCTGCCGCAGGCGTCAAGGAAATACGAAGCCCGCGCTGGTTCAGCGTCCCAGCTGAGAGCCCTAGCTCACTGGCCAGACGTAAAGCAGCATGGGAATGCTGGCGATGACGATCATGATCGATAGCGGCAGGCCAAGGCGCGGATAGTCGCTGAAGCGATAACCGCCCGGACCCATGACCAGCGTATTGCACTGGTGGCCGATGGGGGTGAGGAAATCGCAGCCTGCGCCGATCGCCACCGCCATCAGGAAGGCCTCCGGCCGGAACCAGAGCGTGGTGGCGAAACCGGCGGCGATGGGGGCCATGACCAGCACGGTCGCGGCATTGTTGAGAAAGGGCGTTACCGCCATGGCGGTGAGCAGGATCATGCCGAGCGCCGCAAAAGGCGGCAATCCCTGCGCGGCATGACCGAGCCAGGCGGCGATCAGTTCGCTCGCCCCGCTGGTGCGCAGGCTGTCGCTGACGGGAATGAGGGCGGCGAGCATGACGAGGATCGGCCCGTCGATGGATTTATAGACTTCGGTGAGCGGTATTGCGCCGACCACGATCATCATGAAGGCGGCGGCGAAAAAGGCGACCGAGACCGGTACCAACCCGCTGCCGGCGGCGATCATGGCGGCGGCGAGCACGATGACGGGCAGAAGCGCGCGGCGCTGCACGCCCAGCAGGATTTCCCGCTGCGCCAGCGGCAAGAGCGAAAATTCCTGCAATACCTGCGGCAGGTTCTTGCGGCTGCCCTGCAGAAGAATGACGTCGCCCGCCTGCAATGTCAGCTCGGAGAGCCGCTGGCTGACACGCTGGCCGCGCCGGCTGACGGCGATCAGATTGACGCCGCGCGTATAGGACAAAGAAAGCTCACGCGCGGAAATGCCGCTCAGCACCGATTCATTGCTGATGACCGCTTCCATGGAGATGAGATCGGCGGTTTTCTGGCCGTTTTCGGTGAGCGGCTTGCCGGAAAGCAAAAGCTTCGCCTGCGAGACGATGCGGTCCAGCCCCTCCGGGCTGCCTTCAAGAAGAATCGTGTCGCCCGCCTTCAGCGTCACGTCGGGGAAGGGGGAGATGCGCCGGGGGCCGCGCAGGATGGTGCTGGCGATCACATCGCCATCGGCCTGTTTCAGCAATTCGCGCAGCGGCTTCTCCGCATGGGTGCTGTCGGCGGGCAGGGTGGCTTCGGCGGTATAGGCGGACTGGTCGAGAATATCCTCCACCGATGCCTGCTGGCGGTTGCGCACCGGCAGCAGCCGGTAACCGAAAGTCAGGAAGACGATGCCGATGACGGTCAGCCCCGCGCCGACGGGGGTGAAGTCGAACATCGAAAAACTCTGCCCGGTCATTTCCTCGCGCAGCCGCGAGACGACGATGTTGGGCGAGGTGCCGATCTGCGTCATCAGACCGCCGAGCAGGGCGGCAAAAGCCATGGGCATCAGATAATAGGAGACCGGGCTGCCGGATTTGCGGGCGAACTGGAAGGCGACCGGCATCATGATGGCGAGCGCGCCGATATTCTTGATGAAGGCCGACATGACGGCGACGACGATCATCAGGAAGGCGAGCTGCAGGCTCTTGGAGTGCATTTCGGGGAAATATTTCTTGATCGTCATATCGACGATGCCCGACCGCGCTACCGCCGAACTGACCACCAGCGCACTGCCGACGATGATGACGATATCGTCGGAAAAACCGGAAAAAGCTTTTTCGAAAGGCACGACGCCGAGCGCGACGGCCACGAGCAGTGCACTGCAGGCCACGACATCGTACCGCAGCCTGTCCCAGATGAACGCGACCATCATGCCGGCGATGACGGTGAAGGCGAGGATCTGGTCTGTCGTCATGCTGGCTTATGCTTTCGAAGGAGAGGCGGCGGGAATGACTCTATCGATGAGGATATCGAAGAACGCAAGCCGGGGTGAAGCGGTTCCGGGCTGGTGATGTCACTCCTATCTCTTCGTCATACCGGCCGTGAGCGGGCATCCAACCGACGCGGCCTCACGCGGCGAGAAGAGTCTTTTCAGCCCAAGGACTTGGGCTGGCTGGATGCCGGATCAATTCCGGCATGACGGAGCGGAGGCATCGTCAGAGAAGAAAATGGGCAATGTCGTCCCAGGCTGGATTGAGATCTTCAATCAACTTGATCTTCCATGCCCGCGGCCAGTTTTTTATCGTCTTTTCTCTCGCAATTGCGTCCGTGACGAGATCGTATGTTTCGAACCACACAAGCGTCTTAACGCCATAACGGGTTGTGAATCCGGGCGTCCGGTTGTTCTGATGTTCATATAAACGGTGAGAAAGGTCGCTTGTTACGCCAGTATAGAGCGTACCGTTTCTTTTGGATGTAAGAATATAAACGTAACCTTGGCGCATGAGAAAAGCATGCGCAAAGGTCATTGTTTTGGCAAGAGACGAAGTTATTTCCGTCATACCGGACTTGATCCGGTATCCAGCCGCCGCGCGTCTGCGCGGCGAGAAGAGTTTTTTCAGCCAAGGACTTGGGCTGACTGGATGCCGGATCAAGTCCGGCATGACGGAAGTGCGGTCAATGCGCCTCTTCCGCACTCGCCTTCTTCCGACGCCTCGCATTGCGGGCCAGCATGTTGAGCAGTTCCACCAGCGCCGAGAACGCCATGGCGGCATAGACGTAGCCCTTCGGAACATGGAAGCCCATGCCTTCGGCGATCAGCGTCGTGCCGATCATCATCAGGAAGGCGAGCGCCAGCATGACGATGGTGGGGTTGCGCTCGATGAAGTTGGCGAGCGGCGTTGCGGCCAGCAGCATTACGGTGACGGCCACGATGACCGCGACGATCATGATCGGCAGATGCGGCGTCATACCGACGGCAGTGATGATGCTGTCCACCGAGAAGACGAGGTCGAGCAGCAGGATCTGGCCGATGGCGGCGCCGAAATTCATGCCCACGGGGCCGCCCACCATGTCTTCCTTGTGGTCTTCCGGGTCGACATTGTGGTGGATTTCCTTGGTGGCCTTCCACATCAGGAAGAGACCGCCGGCGATCAGGATCATGTCCTTCCAGGAGAAGGCGTGGCCGAAGAGTTCGAAGACCGGCGTGGTGAGCTGCACGATCCATGCGACGGTGCCGAGCAGGCCGAGACGCATGACGAGCGCAAGGCCTATACCGATCTTGCGGGCTTTTTCGCGCTGTTCGGGCGGCAGCTTGTTGGTGAGGATGGAGATGAAGATCAGGTTGTCGATGCCGAGCACGACCTCCATGACGATCAGCGTGACGAGCGCCACCCAGGCGGCGGGGTCAGATAGAAGAGGGAGAATGGACTCCATCAGGTAGGTTTTCCTTTCAGCAACAAGGCCAGCCGAAACATTCGGTGGGTGGAATTTATAGCGCAATACGCGAGAAACAAGGAGTTGATGGCTCCGGGGCGCAAGATTTCATCGAAATTTCGCGCAGACCGCGTATTGGCGTTCATGCCGTTGCGAGTGCATTTCCAGGAAAAGTGGCCCCCGGTTTTCCGTCCGGGAATGCGCCAGAACAAAGAGTTAGAGTGTTTTCGCGATTCGGAGAAAAGCGAAAAAACTCTAAATGATTTCAGGCCTTGTCGGTTCCGTAGGCGGCCATGAATACCTTGATGGCGCTGGCGATCACCCGGTCCAGTTCTTCTTCCGGAACCGGGCCTTCGATCTCTCCGAACAGGCGCAGCTTGAAGAAGGTGCCGGTGGAAAGCTCGATATATTGCCGGGCGGCCAGTTCCACGTCATCGACCTTCAAATGGCCGAGCGCGACATGGTGCTCGATGAAATCCTGAAGCACGGTGCGGACATTGTTGGGTGCGGCGATGAAGAAGCGCTGCGCCAGCTTCGGCATGCGGTCGATGACGCCGATGACCGAGCGCATGGCCGGGATCATCTCCGAGCAGATCATCTTGTTGGCGAAGGCCTTGCCGAATTGTCTCAGCCCGTCGCGCACCTCTTCGGTGCCGGCCAGAATATTGCGCATGGAGGTGGCGAATTCCTGCCGGTGGTGATCGACCAGCGCCGCGAACAGATCCTCCTTGTTGGAGAAATAGACATAGATCGTGCCCTTGGAAACGCCCGCCTCGCGCGTGATGTCGTTCATGCTGGCCGCATCGAAACCCTTGCGCTTGAACACACGCCAGGCGCCCGCCAGAATCTGCTCGCGTTTGGCCGGGTCTTCACCCGCCGCAAAACGCCCGGCGGCATTGCCCGAACAGCCCGTTTCCGTTTCCGTCTCCATATCCCTGTCTTCACCTGCCATCGCTACCGTCTCTTAGCATCGCAATGGCGTAAAAAAAATTAACCGAACGTCGAACCAATCGGTTCGATAACACTTGATATGTGTCAGGAAAGAGATTATGTCAATCGAACCGAACGGTTCAGTTCGAAAAACTTTCTTCAATTTATCACGGTAAGCTCCCATGTCGGCCCAGAAGAATAGCGCGGTTCGCGCCGTCAACGATGCGGAAGAGGCGGATATCTCCGCCAAGGCCGAGACCTCTCCGGCAAAGCCGGCTGAGGCCGCGCCGCCGCAGCAGCCCCAGACCATTGCGGCGCCAAAGCAGAAGAAGCGTTCCAAGCTTCTGCCGGTCATCGCCGTTGCCCTTCTCGCCGGCGCCGGCTGGTACGGTTACAACTGGTGGGTCGACGGCCGCTTCATGGTGTCGACGGACGACGCCTATATAGAAGGCGATATCGCCGTCATCGCACCGAAGGTTTCGGGCTATGTCGCCAAGGTCAACGTGGTCGAGAACCAGGAAGTCAAGGCGGGCGATCCGCTGGTGACGCTGGACGACGGCGATTATCGCATCGCGCTCGATCAGGCCGAAGCCCAGATCCGCACCGAAGAACTGTCGCTGAAGCGCATCGATGCGCAGATCGTCGGCGGCGAAGCTTCGCTGGAACAGGCCGTCGCCCAGAAGGGTGCGCTGGATGCCGCCCTTCGCGGTGCCGAAATCACCCAGAAGCGCGCCAGTGAGCTGCAGGCGAAGGATGTCGGCACGGTTGCCGCTTCCGACAATGCGCAGGTCGCGCTCGATCAGGCCAGGGCGAATGTCGTGGCCGGCGATGCCGCCATCTCCTCGGCCAAGGCCAATGTGGAACTCCTGCGCGCCCAGCGCGAGGAGGCCGAAAGCACGGTGCGTTCGCTGCAGCTTTCCCGCGACAAGGCCGCCCGCGATCTTTCCTTCACGGTTCTGAAGGCGCCCTATGACGGCGTCATCGGCAATCTGGCGGTTCAGAACGGCGATCTGGTTTCGGTCGGCAAGCGTCTGGCTTCGCTGGTGCCGATGAACGAGCTTTATATCGACGCCAATTTCAAGGAAACGCAGCTTGCCCGCGTCGTGCCCGGTTCGAAGGTGCGCGTGCATGTCGACGCCTTTGACGACGCGACCATTGAAGGCACGGTGCAGTCGATTTCGCCCGGCTCGGGCTCGGTCTTCTCCATGCTGCCGCCGGAAAATGCGACCGGCAACTTCACCAAGGTCATCCAGCGCGTGCCGGTGCGCATCGTCTTCTCCAGGGAAGACCTCGCCAGGCACAATCTGCGCGCCGGCCTCAGCGTCGTTGTCGATGTCGATACCCGCACGGCGCCGGAAACCACGAAAACGGCGCAAGTTAACCCGGAAGCCAAGTAAGGCGCATCGCTGATGCGCCGTTGAGGTCAAGATCATGGCGGCTACGGTTGTCGGTACGGGCGGGGCGTCCATCCCCGCCGATCCCCCGATGGACAGGCGCAGGCTCATCGCGTTCTTTGCGATGGTCTTCGGCATGTTCATGTCCATCCTCGACATTCAGATCGTCTCCGCCTCGCTGGCGGAAATCCAGGCGGGTCTCGGCGCGGGTTCCGATGAGATCGCCTGGGTGCAGACCTCCTATCTGATCGCCGAAGTCATCATGATCCCGCTGTCGGGCACGCTGGCGCGCATTCTCTCCACGCGCGTTCTCTTCGCCACCTGCGCGGCCGGTTTCACCATATCGAGCGCGCTCTGCGCCACAGCCACCAATATCGACCAGATGATCGTCTATCGCGCGATCCAGGGCTTTATCGGCGGCGGCATGATCCCCTCCGTCTTCGCCGCCGCCTTCACGATCTTCCCGCCTTCGAAGCGTTCGGTCGTGTCACCGATCATCGGTCTCGTCGCCACGCTTGCGCCCACCATCGGCCCGACGGTCGGCGGTTATCTCTCCAATGCCTTTTCCTGGCACTGGCTGTTCCTCGTCAACATCATCCCCGGCATCATCGTCACCATCCTCACCTGGAGCCTGATCGATTTCGACAAGCCGGAAAAGTCGCTCTGGAAGAAGTTCGACTGGTGGGGGTTGATCTCCATGGCGGTCTTCCTCGGCTCGCTGGAATATGTGCTTGAAGAGGGCAACAACAAGGACTGGTTCAACGACGAGCATATCGTCATGGGAACGGTCGCCATGGTCATCGGCGCGGTCGTGTTCTTCTGGCGCGCCTTCAAGGTGGAATTCCCTGTCGTCGATATCCGCGCCTTCGCCGACCGCAACTTCTCCATCGGCTCGCTGTTTTCCTTCGTCATGGGCATCGGGCTTTACGGGCTGACCTATCTTTACCCGCTCTATCTCGGCCGGGTGCGCGGTTACGATGCGCTGATGATCGGCGAGACCATGTTCGTCTCCGGTCTTGCCATGTTCTTCACCGCGCCGATTGCCGGCAAGGTCTCCACCAAGCTCGACCCGCGGGCGATGATGGCCATCGGCTTCATCAGCTTCGGCTGCGGCACATGGATCATGACGCATGTGACGACCGACTGGGATTTCTACGAGCTGCTGATCCCGCAGATCCTGCGCGGTTTCGGCCTGATGATGTGCATGGTGCCGATCAACAACATCGCGCTCGGCACCCTGCCGCCGGCCCGCATCCGCAATGCGTCCGGCCTGTTCAACCTTACCCGTAACCTCGGCGGCGCGGTCGGTCTTGCCATCATCAACACCATGCTGTCGCAGCGCACGGACGACCATTATGTGCGGCTGGCCGAACATGTGAGCTATTCCAATCCGCAGGCGCTGGAATGGTTGAACAGTGTCGGCGCCAACTACGATTCCTACGGGCTGGACGGCGCGTCCGTCGCCGTCAAGAAACTGGTCGGCATGGTCTCGCAGCAGGCATGGATATTGGCCTTCGCGGATGTGTTCTTCGCGCTGACGCTGTTGTTCTCGAGCCTGATCTTCATGACCGTGCTGATCCAGAAACCCAAGGCAGCGCCGCCGCCAGACGCGGCGCACTAACAAGAATCCCCTCCCATCCACCGCAGAGCTGGGGCCGTCGGAAATGACGGCCCCTTTTTTGTTTTGAATATGGAGCGAGCGAGGGCGGCATATTTCTTCTCCCCGCCGGGGAGAAGTCCGCACCCAATTCATGATCCCGGCTTTCCGTGAAATATGAGGTACGTACATCATTTTTCAGTTTACCTCGACCGCAAAGCTGGATATGCAAAGGGGAGGGAGGAGCCATGAAGCCGACAGTTCACGATATCGCCGAGCGGGCGGGCGTCAGTCTCGCCACCATCGACCGGGTGCTGAACATGCGCCCCGGCGTGCATGCGGCAACGCGGGCACGGGTGGAGGCGGCCATTGCCGAGCTTGGTTACGTGCGCGATATCGCGGCCGCCAATCTGGCCAAGGGCCGCAATTATTCGCTGGTCTTCATCCTGCCGGGCAATGACAATTCCTTCATGGCGACGCTGCGCGCCGAAGTGCGGGCCGCAGCGGCACGGGCGCATCTGGAGCGCACGGCGATCCGCGTCATCGAGGTGCCGCCGTTCAATGCCACGGCGCTGACGGAGGCTCTGGAAGTCGCGCGGCGGGAAAAGCCCTCGGGCGTCGCCTTCGTCGCCACCGATTCCGAGGATGTGGCGGAAGCCGCCGACCGGCTGGCCGAAGACGGCATCGCCACGGTGACGCTGGTGTCCGATCTTTCCGGTTCGCGGCGGGATCATTATGCCGGCGTGGACAACGTCGCGGCCGGGCGCACGGCGGCGAGCCTGATGGGACGTTTTCTCTCCGGGCGCGGCGGCGATGTCGCGGTTGTGGCCGGCTCCATGCTGGTGCGCGACCATCGAGAACGTCTGGAAGGATTTCGCGCCGTCATCGAGACCGAATTTCCGCAATTGCGGCTGCTGCCGGTGCTGGAGGGCAGGGACGATCCGCTCACCGTCGAGACGCTGGTGCGCAAGGCGCTGGGCAATGCCGCGCTGTCAGGCATCTACAGCCTCGGCGCGGGCAATCGCGGCCTCATCCGGGCGCTTGGCGCGGCAGAGGGCGAAAGAGCGCTTTCGGTCATCGCCCATGAGCTGACGGAAAACACCGCCAATGCGCTGCGGGAAGGGCTGCTGGACGCCGTGCTCAACCAGGATGCCGGCCATGAGGTGCGCAGCGCCATCCGCGTGTTGAAGGCGCGGGCCGACGGCCTGCCCGTCATCGCCGCGCAGGAACGTATCCGTATCGACATATTCCTCAGGGACAATCTTCCCTGATGAGAGCATTTCCAGGAAAAGTGGCCGCCGGTTTTCCGTCCGGAAATGCGGTGACACTTAAAACCGCTGAAAGCGGCGCGTGGCGCGCCGGAATGGAGAAATACATGTATCTCGGTCTCGATCTTGGCACATCCGGCGTCAAAGCCCTGCTGATGGACGGCGATCAGAAAATCATCGGCTCGGCCAACGGCTCGCTGGACGTTTCGCGCCCGCATCACGGCTGGTCGGAACAGGATCCGGCCGACTGGATTGCCGCGACGAAAACCGCCGTTGCCGGCCTGAAGCAGAAGTTTCCGAAGGAGCTTGCCGCCGTCAAGGGCATCGGCCTTTCCGGCCAGATGCATGGCGCGACGCTGATCGATGCGGCCGGCAAGGTGCTGCGCCCCTGCATCCTGTGGAACGACACGCGCTCTTATGCCGAGGCCGCCGCGCTGGATGCCGATCCTCGTTTCCGCAAGATCACCGGCAACATCGTCTTCCCCGGCTTCACCGCGCCGAAACTTGCCTGGGTGGCGAAGAACGAACCTGAAATCTTCGCGAAAGTGGCCAAGGTGTTGCTGCCGAAGGATTATCTGCGTCTGTGGCTGACGGGCGAATACATCTCCGAAATGTCGGATTCCGCCGGCACCTCCTGGCTCGATACCGGCGCACGCAAATGGTCTTCCGAACTTCTTGCCGCCACCGGTCTGGATGAAAAACACATGCCCTCGCTGGTGGAAGGCACGGATGAGGCGGGCGTGCTGCGCGCCGAACTTGGCTCCGAATGGGGGATTTCCGGCCGCACCGTCGTTGCCGGCGGCGCGGGCGACAATGCCGCTTCCGCCTGCGGCATGGGAACGGTGAAGGAGGGCCATGCCTTCGTCTCGCTCGGCACATCCGGCGTGCTTTTCGCCGCCAATGTATCTTACCTGCCGAAGCCTGAAAGCGCCGTGCATGCCTTCTGCCATGCGCTGCCCAATACCTGGCACCAGATGGGCGTCATCCTTTCCGCCACCGATGCGCTGAACTGGTATTCGCGCCTCACCGGCCAATCCGCCGCCGATCTGACCGGCGAGTTGGGCGAAACGCTGCTTGCACCGACCGGTGTCACCTTTGCGCCCTATCTCTCTGGCGAGCGCACCCCGCATAACGACGCCGCCATTCGCGGCTCCTTCATCGGCCTTTCGCATGAAAGCGACCGCAAGGCGCTGACCCAGGCGGTGCTGGAAGGCGTGACTTTCGCGATCAGGGACAATCTTGAAGCGCTAAAGTCGGCCGGCACCTCGATTTCCCGCGTCACCGCCATCGGCGGCGGTTCGCGCTCGGCCTATTGGCTGGCCTCCATCGCCACCTCGCTCGGCGTGCCCGTCGATATTCCGGCCGAGGGCGATTTCGGCGCCGCCTTCGGTGCGGCCCGCCTCGGCCTCATTGCCGCGACCGGGGCCGATCCGGTGGCGGTTTGCGCGCAGCCGGAAACGGCGCGGACCATCGAGCCGGTGGCGGCTCTGGCCGGCGCCTATGAGGAGGCTTACTGGCGCTATCATGCGCTATATCCGGCTATTCGGGCGCTTTCGCATTGAGACACGGTGTGTGCGGCTTCACCCCCCTCTGCCCTGCCGGGCATCTCCCCCTCAAGGGGAGAGATCGACAAGCGGCTACATCTCGCTCTCATGCGAGGCTGAGTATGGAGCGATCGATAGCGTCCTGCTGATCTCCCCCCTTGAGGGGGAGATGTCCGGCAGGACAGAGGGGAGAGCGGCAAACGCCGACCCTGAAATTTCAGAACACCATCTAAACCCACCCCAAGAGGAGGATCACCATGAGCACAGGTTTCTTCGGCGATATTGCCAAGATCAAATATGAAGGCCCCGACAGCACCAACCCGCTGGCCTTCCGTCATTACAACCCCGACGAAATCGTCGCCGGCAAGCGCATGGAAGATCACCTGCGTTTTGCGGTGGCCTATTGGCACACCTTCACCTGGCCGGGCGGCGACCCCTTCGGCGGCCAGACCTTCCTGCGCCCATGGTTCGAAGATACGATGCAGGCGGCGAAACTGAAGGCGGATGTGGCTTTCGAATTCTTCTCGCTGCTCGGTTCGCCGTTCTACTGCTTCCACGACGCCGATGTGCGCCCGGAGGGCCGGAACTTCGCGGAGAATACCAAGAACCTCAACGAGATCGTTGATTATTTTGCCCAAAAGCAGGCCGATACCGGCGTGAAGCTTCTGTGGGGCACGGCGAACCTCTTCTCCAACCGCCGCTTCATGTCGGGTGCGGCCACCAATCCGGACCCGGACGTCTTCGCTTTCTCCGCAGCAACCGTGAAGACCTGCATGGACGCCACCAAGAAGCTCGGCGGTGCGAATTATGTTCTGTGGGGCGGCCGCGAAGGTTACGAGACCCTGCTCAACACCGATCTGTCGCGTGAACTCGACCAGCTCGGCCGCTTCCTCAATCTGGTGGTGGAATATAAATACAAGATCGGCTTCGAAGGCACGATCCTGATCGAGCCGAAGCCGCAGGAGCCGACCAAGCACCAGTATGACTACGACGTCGCCACCGTTTACGCCTTCCTGCAGAAGAACGGTCTGGAAAAGGAAGTGAAGGTCAATATCGAGCAGGGCCATGCCATCCTCGCCGGCCATTCCTTCGAGCATGAGCTCGCAATGGCCAATGCCTTCGGCATTTTCGGCTCCATCGACATGAACCGTAACGACTACCAGTCCGGCTGGGATACCGACCAGTTCCCCAACAACGTGCCGGAAATGGCTCTCGCTTATTACCATGTTCTAGCCGGTGGCGGTTTCAAGAATGGCGGCACCAACTTCGATTCCAAGCTGCGTCGTCAGTCGCTCGATCCGCAGGACCTGCTGATCGGCCATATCGGCGGCATGGATTGCTGCGCCCGCGGCCTGAAGGCGGCGGCGAAGATGATCGAGGACGGCGCGCTGTCGAAGCCGCTTGCGGAGCGTTACGCCAGGTGGGATTCGGCTGAAGCCCAGAAGATGCTGCGCGGCGAGTTGAAGCTGGAAGAGATTGCCGCCCTGGTGGAGCGCGAGGATATCAATCCCGAGCCGAAGTCCGGCCGTCAGGAATATCTCGAAAACGTGGTCAATCGTTACGTTTGACGCGGGCAATAGGGGGCAACGGGAGCGTCGCCCCCTCATCGCCTCGCTTCGCTCCGGCACTTCTCCCCGGCGGGGAGAAGAACAAGCGGGGTGCTCTTTGCCCAAAGCGACCTCTCCTGAGAATATGCTGCGGTCACTGCACATTTCTTCTCCCCGCCGGGGAGAAGGTGGCCCGAAGGGCCGGATGAGGGGGCCCGCTCGCCATCTCTTCCCAAAGGCGAGGACAATTCCACACCGCCACTCCTTCCTTTTCAGTCACTTCCCAAAAAATACGTCCCCACTCATCCCCATCAGCTGATTTAGCCGCATCATTCCTCTCGCAACCGGAACGGAAGGGCGATACGCGCGGCGCCCTTCGCGAACCGGAGGCCGGCATCGACAAGCATGGTTCTGGCAGATCGTGTTTCGGAAAGGCATTCCGCCGGGCCAGAGGCGGGAAGGACCGATCCGATAGGTGCCGTGAAAAGGCTGTGACCGATGGGCTGCCGTGGCGGCCCTGATGATGCGGCCCTGATGATACGGCCCGGTGAATGCAACGACTTCCACCACCTCCCATATTCCACCCGCATTCTCCGGGTCGATGCCTTGTGCCGCCGGCAAACCGCTGCGGTGGCACTCCCCCATACAAAGCGCTTTGGACTTGTTAACTGCGCATCCTGAAACGTTGTAGATTCCTGCCGCCCACGACTGTACCTGCCGGCCGACATGGTCTAAACCGCTGCTGATCTTTTCACGCTCGATGGACAGAGAAGGGCCTCGTAGATGACCGATCCCAAAACGCTAGCCGCCCGTTTCCCCGGCGATTTCCTGTTCGGCGTCGCGACCGCCTCTTTCCAGATCGAAGGCTCCACGAAGGCGGATGGCCGCAAGCCCTCCATCTGGGACGCCTTCTGCAACATGCCGGGCCATGTCTTCGAGCGTCACAATGGCGATATTGCCTGCGATCACTACAATCGCTGGGAGCAGGATCTCGATCTCATCAAGGACATGGGTGTCGAGGCCTATCGTTTCTCCATCGCCTGGCCGCGCATCATTCCGGATGGTTTCGGGCCGATCAACGAGAAGGGGCTGGATTTCTACGACCGCCTCGTCGATGGCTGCAAGGCGCGCGGCATCAAGACCTATGCGACGCTTTACCATTGGGACCTGCCGCTGACGCTGATGGGCGATGGCGGCTGGGCCTCGCGCTCCACTGCGCACGCCTTCCAGCGATACGCCAAGACCGTGATGGCTCGCCTGGGCGACCGGCTGGATGCGGTGGCGACCTTCAACGAACCCTGGTGCGCGGTGTGGCTCAGCCATCTCTATGGCATTCATGCGCCGGGCGAGCGCAACATGGAGGCAGCCCTTGCCGCCATGCATCACATCAATCTCGCCCATGGTTTCGGCGTGGAAGCCTCCCGCCATGTCGCGCCGAAGGTGCCGGTGGGGCTGGTGCTGAACGCCCACTCCGTCATCCCGGCTTCCGATAACGAGGCCGATCTCAAGGCCGCCGAACGGGCCTTCCAGTTCCACAACGGCGCGTTTTTCGATCCGGTCTTCAAGGGTGAATATCCGGCCGAGATGATGGAGGCGTTGGGAAGCCGCATGCCGGTGGTGGAGGCGGAAGACCTTTCCATCATCAGCCAGAAACTCGACTGGTGGGGCCTGAATTATTACACGCCGATGCGTGTCGCCGACGATGCGACACCGGGCGCGGAATTCCCCGCCACGACACCGGCCCCGGCCGTCAGCGATGTGAAGACCGATATCGGCTGGGAGGTCTATGCCCCGGCGCTCCAGTCGCTGGTGGAAACGCTCTATAAACGTTACGACCTGCCGGAATGCTACATCACCGAAAACGGCGCCTGCTATAATATGGGCGTGGAAAACGGCGAGGTGGATGACCAGCCGCGTCTCGACTATTACGCCGAACATCTCGGCATCGTCGCCGATCTCATCCGCGACGGCTATCCGATGCGCGGTTATTTCGCCTGGAGCCTGATGGATAATTTCGAATGGGCCGAGGGCTATCGCATGCGTTTCGGTCTCGTGCATGTGGATTACGACACGCAGGTGCGGACGCTGAAGAACAGCGGCAAATGGTATAGTGCGCTGGCTTCGGCTTTCCGAAGGGGAACCATGGTCTGGCGAAGCCGTAACGGTCACCTCCCTCATCCCTGTGCTTGTCACAGGGATCCAGCCAGCCCAAGTCCTTGGGCTGAAAAGAGTCTTTCCGCCACGCAGACGCGTGTCGGCTGGATTCCTGTGACGAGCACAGGAATGAGGGTTGGGGGACGGCCGTGCATGAACTTTACGCGCCGCATCCGGTAGCAGGCGACGTGTCAGCGCCCGCCGCAATAAAGTTCTCTCCCCTTATTATCAGTTTTCCAAACTTTTTTATCGGTTACCCCGCGGTGCCTGCTTGCGCGCGCCGTCCCGCCTCCTATGTCAGACGGGCTACGAAGGCGTAGCACCCGTTCTGGCGTCCAAGGGGCAGGGCGGGTTGGTCCTCCCAGGGAAAACGAAGATGCTTATCGAAAAACTCAACTGGCGTTACGCCACCAAGAAAATGGATCCTTCCAAGGCCGTGTCGGAAGACAAGGTCGAGCGCATTGTCGAGGCGGCGCGGCTCGCTCCCACCTCCAGCGGTCTTCAGCCCTTCGAGGTGATCGTCGTCACCGATCCCGAAGTGCGCGCCAAGATCCGCGAGATCGCCTGGAGCCAGGCGCAGGTCACCGACGGTTCGCATCTGCTGGTCTTTGCGGCATGGGACAATTACACCGAAGAGCGGATCAACCGCATGTTCGATCTGGTCAATGAAGAACGCGGCATCAAGAATGAAGGCTGGGAAGCCTATCGCCAGATGCTGCTTTCCACTTATCCGCAGCGCGATCAGCAGGTGAATTTCGAACACGCCGCCCGTCAGGCCTATATCGGCTTCGGCATGGCCGTGGCGCAGGCCGCTTTCGAGGGCGTGGATTCCACCCCGATGGAAGGCTTCGACCCGGCGAAGCTCGATGAAATCCTCGGCCTGCGCGAGAAGGGCCTGCGCTCCGTCACCATCCTGCCGCTCGGTTATCGCCAGCCGGAAGGCGACTGGCTGGTGAACCTGAAGAAGGTGCGCCGCCCGGCCGATGAATTCGTCAGCCGCGTCTGATTCAGGGTACTCGCAAAATCTTGACTGCCGCAGGGCTGCCGAGGCGGCTTTGCGGTAGATTTTTTCTCTCTTTTCAGATAATTGAAAAAACATCCCTGTTAAAAGGTGGCGTGTGCGGGCAAGTATGCGCCATCGAATTGCCGATCCCCGGCATTTCTGAGTGAAAGCCTGACGAAATGACCCGGAAAATCAGCTGTCATCGAATGTGCCAGAAGGCTGCATGAAGAGAGCGGTTCAGCACCGCAACAGGATTTTTTGAGACCCGATCCGTCACGCATTCCCAGAGTTTACAATGAGTTTTCCATCCAGCGCGGCATCCCCCGCGCGCCAAGAACAGGCGGTCCCTGAAGGGTCGGCAAAGGAGCCTATGGTCACGTTTGAAGGCGTGACCAAGACCTTTGGCGGCGCCGGCGGCAAGCCGGGCTTCGCAGCCCTTGCCGGTATCGACTACGTCGTGCCGAAAGGCTCCATCACCGGCATCATCGGCCGCTCCGGTGCCGGCAAGTCCACGCTCATCCGCCTCGCCAACGGCCTTGAAAAGCCCTCGACCGGCCGCGTGGTCGTCGATGGCGTCGATGTCGCGGCGCTCGATGAAAAGAGCCTGCGCACGCTGCGCCGTTCCGTCGGCATGATCTTCCAGCATTTCAACCTTTTGTCCTCGCGCACCGCTTTCGACAATGTGGCCCTGCCGCTCGAAATCGCCGGCATGGGCAAGAAGGAGATCGAAACGCGCGTTGCGCCGCTGCTCGATCTCGTCGGCCTTTCCGACAAGGCGAAGCGTTATCCGGCGGAACTCTCCGGCGGCCAGAAGCAGCGTGTCGGCATTGCCCGTGCGCTCGCTACCCAGCCGAAGCTGCTCCTTTCCGACGAGGCGACATCGGCGCTCGATCCGGAAACGACGCAATCCATTCTCGAACTGCTGAAGCGCATCAATGCCGAGCTGGGGCTCACCGTGCTGCTCATCACCCACGAGATGGAGGTGGTGAAGACCATCGCCTCGCAGGTGGCGGTCATCGACAGGGGCCTGATCGTTGAGCAAGGCACGACCTTCGATATCTTCACCGCACCGAAACATGAGACCACCCGCAGCCTGCTGTCGTCCTCGGTCGGCGTGAAGCTGCCGCATTGGGTCACTTCGGGCCTGAAACCGCAGGCGGCGGAAGGCGACCGTGTTCTGGTGCGCCTCGTGTTCTTCGGCGAGACGGCCTTCCAGCCGCTGACGGCGCGCCTCGTCGCCGAAATCGGCCCTGATGTGAACATCCTTGCCGGCACCATCGAGGAAATTTCCGGCCAGCCCTTCGGCTCGCTGGTCGTCTCCTATCCGGCCTCGGCGGATGTCACCGCCCGCACCAATCGCTTTTATGCTGAGACCGGTCTTCACACGGAGGTGCTCGGTTATGTCGCCTGATATGCTGTTCAGCCTTCTTTCCAAGGGCCTGTTGCAAACGCTGCACATGGTCGCCGTTGCCGGCATCGTCGGCTCGCTGATCGGCGTGCCCATGGGCGTTTTCCTTGCCACCAGCGGCAAGGGCGAGCTGTTTCCGGCGCCGATGACCAACCGCATCCTCGGCCTCGTCGTGAACGCCGCGCGCTCCACGCCCTTCATCATTCTGGTGGTGGCGATCATTCCGTTCACCCGTCTCGTCGCCGGCACCTCCATCGGAACCAGCGCGGCCATCGTGCCGCTGACGGTCGCAACCGTGCCCTTCATCGCAAGGCTGGTGGAAGCGGCGATCCGCGAAGTGGACAAGGGCCTGATCGAGGCCGCCCGCGCCATGGGCGCCACGCCGCTGCAGATCGTCACCAAGGTTCTGCTCGCCGAAGCCAAGCCCGGCATCACGCTGGCGCTTACGCTCACGCTGGTCAGCCTCATCGGTTATTCGGCCATGGTCGGCGCGGTCGGCGGCGGCGGGCTGGGCGATCTCGGCATCCGCTACGGTTACCAGCGCTTCATGCCGGATGTGATGCTGGTCGTGGTTCTGGTGCTCATCGTGCTGGTGCAGCTGGTGCAGAGCGCCGGCGACAGGCTGGCCCGCAGCTTCGACAAGCGGACCCGGAAGAATTAACTGCGTTTATAATAACAACCCAAGGAGACACCCATGAAGAAACTCATTCTCGCGGCCTCGCTCGCCGCTCTCTTCACCGCCGGTCAGGCGCTGGCCGAGACCATCAAGATCGGCGTAACCCCCGCCGAGCACGCGCAGATCATGGAGCAGGTGAAGAAGATCGCGGCCGCCAAGGGTCTCGATATCGATATCGTCGAATTCTCCGACTATGTCGTGCCGAACCAGGCGCTGGCCGATGGCGAGCTGCAGGCCAACTCCTTCCAGCACCAGCCTTACCTCGACAACCAGATCGCTGACCGCAAGTTCGATCTCGTCAGCGTCGGCACCACCATCACCACCCCGATGGGCGTTTATTCGAAGAAGGTGAAGAACCTCGACGAGCTGAAGGACGGCGCAACCGTCGGCATTCCGAACGACCCGACCAATGGCGGCCGCGCGCTGCTGGTTCTCGCTTCCAAGGGCGTGCTCAAGGTCAAGGAAGAAGCCGGCCTCAAGGTAACGCCTGCCGACATCACCGAAAACCCGAAGAACATCCAGATCGTCGAACTCGACGCCGCCCAGCTGCCGCGCTCGCTTGACGATACCGACGCTTCGGTCATCAACACCAACTATGCCACTGCTGCCGGCCTGAACCCGAAGAAGGACGCCATCGCCATCGAAAGCGAAAAGTCCCCTTACGCGAACGTCATCGCCGTTCGTGCGCAGGACAAGGACAAGCCGTGGGTGAAGACGCTGGTTGAATCCTACCAGAGCCCGGAAGTGAAGGCATTCATTCTGGAAAAGTACAACGGCACGGTCATCCCGTCCTGGTAAGCCGCTCCAGCACGAGAGCAGGATGAGACCGGGATTTAAGGCGAAAACCGCTTACACTTTTCGCCATCCCGGTCTAAAAAAATCACGACCTCTCCCGTTCGCGGGGGAGGTTTTTTCTTTTCCGGACGGACGCAAATCCGCCTTCCATGAAAAACCCGGGGCATTTCAGGGAAGGATTTTTCAGCGCCTCTGCCAGACTGTCGTTTTATACCCGTAGTTTTTTGGGGCGGGGCCACAATGCGGCTTAACCGCTTTTGAATGTTTCCTTCGGAAGATGATGCTTTCGAAGGGGATTTTATGCGGATTGCGCCGCGCAACATTGGGGACTATTTGCCGGTCGGGCGCAGAACCGCCGTGGGCGTCGTATTGTCCACCTTCGCGCTGGTGCTTATCATCGTCACCGCGCTGGTTTTATCCGCCTTGAGCCAGGTCCGGGAAAAGGCCAACCTGCTCGACAATGCCCGTTCGCGCGAGACGACGGCGGGCGCCCTCGTCACTTTTCGCGAACAGCTCGGCGCGACGCTGAACGACTACGCCGCCTGGGACGATGCCGCCGAATATGTCTATGCCCCTGATCGGTTCGACTGGGTGGCAAGCAATTATGGCGAGATGACGGTCAATAACGATCTCTTCGATACGGCCGTGGTCATCGATGAGGACGGCAAGGTCCGCATGGCCTATCAGGACGGCAAGCCGGTGGCATGGAAGCCGGACGCCTATTTTGCCGGCGGCCTCCGGGAAATGATCGAGCGCGTGCGTTCCATGCGTCCGGGTATCACCTCGCAGGTGACCGGTTTCGTCAAGACCCGCGACGGTATCGCCGCCGCGGGTGTCGCGCTCGTGCGGCTGAAGTCCGGGGCGCTGCCGCCGGTCGGTGCGGAGCGGCGTTACCTGGTTTTCGCCCGTCATCTCAAGCAGGCGACGGTGGACAAGCTTGCCCGCAATTACGTCATCGACGGTCTGGAACTGCAATATGGCGACGGGCCCGCCGCCAACCATGTGGATATCGTCAATCCGCTGGGGGAGGTGCTGGCCCGGCTCGTCTGGCGGTCGCACCTGCCGGGAGATGTCAGCTTTCATGAGGCGCGTCCGGTCGTCTTTACCGCGCTTGGCATTGCCGGCACGTTTTTTCTGGTGCTGCTCATCATCGGTTCGGCCACGCTCGACCGCCTGAAGGCGGATGAGGCGGCGGCGCGGGAGGAGGCGCTGCGCGACCGGCTGAGCGGGCTCAGCAACCGCGCCGGGCTCTTCGCCAGGCTGAACCGCATGGTCGACAGGGGCCGCCATGACAAGACGGATATCAAGCTGCTCTATCTCGATCTCGACGGTTTCAAGGAAATCAACGATTCCTACGGCCATGCCGCCGGCGACCGGCTGATCAAGGGCGTGGCGGCGGCGCTGAGAGTGCTGGTGCCGGAAGGCGCGGTGCTGGCGCGGCTCGGCGGCGACGAATTCGCCATCGCCATTCAGGGCAACGATGTCTGGGCCGAAGGTCGCAAACTGTGTCTGGCGCTTCTCGAACTCTTTACCGAGCCTTTCAGCATCGGTGAAAGGGTGGCGAGCATCGGCTGCAGCATCGGCACCTCGGTTTCCCGCGCCGGCGATATCAATGGCGAGGAGTTGCTGCGGCGTGCCGATATGGCCATGTATCAGGCCAAGGAGAACGGACGCGGGCGTTACGTTTCCTATGAGCTGAAGATGGATGCGCTGCGCGAGGAAAAGCTGCAGCTCGAAGCCGATCTTCGCTCCGCCATTCTGAACGACGAGATACAGGTGGTCTATCAGCCGGTCGTCAGCGCCGCCACGCGCTGTATTACCGGGGTGGAGGCGCTGGCCCGCTGGCAGCGGCCGGGATATGGCTTCGTGCCGCCGGATATCTTCATTGCGGCTGCCGAAACCAGCGGCCTTATTGACCGGCTCGGCCTTCTCGTCCTGCACAAGGCCTGCGAGACGGCGCAGCAATGGCCGTCCATCAAGCTCTCGGTGAATATCTCTCCCGTGCAGTTCCGCAATCCGGCCTTCTCCGGCCATGTGGCCGATATTCTCGACGCGACGCAGACGCCGCCCGAAAGGCTGCGGCTGGAAATGACGGAAGGTTATTTCATCCAGCATCCGGAACGGGCGAGTGCCGCCATCGACAAGCTGAAACAGCTTGGCCTGCATATAGCGCTCGACGATTTCGGCGCCGGCTTCGCCAGTGTCGGTTATCTGCGCCGCTTCGGTTTCGACCGGATGAAGATCGACCGTTCGCTGATCATGGCGCTCGACAAGGGCGGCCGGTCGCTGGAAATGCTGCAGGCCACCGTGGCGCTGGCAAAGTCGCTCGATATTCCGGTGACGGCCGAAGGCGTGGAAACGGAAGAGCAGGCGGCCATCCTGCATCTGTGCGGCTGCGATGAGTTGCAGGGTTACCTGTTCTCGAAACCGGTCGCGGCGGAAGAGATCACCGCCATGCTGGACGGGCAGGACGCGCCGCTCTTTGCGTTGCGGGCAGGGGCGTGAGGCTGATTACTTCCACCCATTCTTGATCACCTGAAGGTGCGGCCCATTTCTTCTCCCCGTCGGGGAGAAGGTGGCCCGAAGGGTCGGATGAGGGGGCGACGTCGCCGGATTTCGGAGAGCTTGCCCCCTCATCCCGCTGCCGCGGACTTCTCCCCGACGGCGAGAAGAAACACGCGGCGCCCGCTCAAACAAACCCCAACCGTTATGCAGTCCGATAGCCGACGGGGATTACCGCCCCAGATGCCGCTCGCCGCGCTTCTTTGCCAGTTCGATCTGCTGCTGCCGGTCGCGGAAACGCTGGCGATCCTCTTCGCTGCGGTCATCGTAGCAGCTCGGGCAGGACACGCCTTCCTCGAATTTGGGGGATAGGCGCACTTCCGGCGTAATCGGGTTGCGGCAGGCGTGGCAAAGCTGGTGGTCGCCTTCGGCAAGGCCGTGCACCACCGACACGCGCTCGTCGAAGACGAAGCAGGCGCCTTCCCACAGGCTTTCTTCTTCCGGCACTTCTTCCAGATATTTCAGGATGCCGCCCTTGAGGTGATAGACCTCATCGAAACCCTGTTCCTTCATGAAGGCGGTGGCCTTTTCGCAGCGAATGCCGCCGGTGCAATACATGGCGATCTTCGGCTTGTTGTGCAGGCCGGGATTGTTCTTCACCCAGTCGGGAAATTCGCGGAAAGTTTTCGTCTGCGGATCGACCGCGCCCTTGAAGACGCCGATGGCGGTCTCGTAATCGTTGCGGGTGTCGATGACGATTGTATCCGGATCGGAGATCAGCTCGTTCCAGTCGCGCGGGTCGACATAGGTGCCGACGATGCGGTTCGGATCGATATCCGGCACGCCCATGGTGACGATCTCTTTCTTGAGCTTCACCTTCAGCCGCACGAAAGGCATGTGCGAGGCGCGGCTTTCCTTGTGCTCCAGCGCGGCGAATTCCGGCTGGGCACGCAGGAAGGAGAGCACGGTGTGAATGCCCGCATCCGGCCCGGCAATGGTGCCGTTGATACCTTCGGCGGCAAGCAGCAGCGTGCCCTTGACGCCGTTTTCCTGGCAGAGCGCAAACAACGGCTCGCGCAGGTTCTCGAACCGCGGCAGGCGGGCGAAATGATAAAGCGCGGCCACAAGGAAATCACCAGAGACTTCCGGGCGGGGGAGAATGGTCGTGTCGGTCATGGGCGCTGAAATACAGCGACGGCGGCCGCAAAGCAATATTTATCGGCGGGTTCGGGTATTTTGAAAATCGTCAAATATCTGCCGGAGTGGGGCAAATGGGAGGCGCTTCGTGCCTCAAATCCGACATCGGTGAAAGCGCAAGACCTGTCTTCCGTCATCCTTGGGCCTGTCCCAAGGATCTAATCACGTCGCGCAAAATCGAAACGTTGCAGATCCTCGGGACAGGCCCGAGGATGACGCCGAGCCCGGCGGGACGTTTTCACGCTGTCTCCAGCCTATTTCGCCGCCTGCCGCCACAACAGGCCGACGATGCGGCTTTCGGTGCGGGCGGATTCGGAAAACACCTCGTTCGCCAGCGCAAGACCTTCCGTGCGCAGCGCCTGCTGCCTCTCGATGATGGCATCGAGCAGCAGGGCCAGCCGCTCGCCATTGCCGAAACGCTCCGGCTCGCGGTCTGCGACGGCGGCGAGAACCGAGAGATCGTGCTCGTGGCCAAGAAGATCCACCAGCCGCTTGGTATCGGCCCGCTTGGCGCGCATGGCGGAAGGCCAGAGCCGGCGCATCAGGCCAAGATGCATCCAATAGGCCTGCCCGGACTTGCGCAATTCATGGAAATGCTCGACGTCGGCCTGCTCGTGACAATCGGTGAGCGCCTTGCGCGCCGTTTTCCTCTGTTTCGCCCAGGCGCTCCTGAGCAGCCGGGCGGTGTCTTTCAACTCATCCGGCAACGACAGGTCCTCGAGCTTCTGGCGCGCTTCCCCGCAGCCGGCGATGGCGGCGGCAATGGCCTCGTCGAGACCGGCCTCATGTTCTATGGCGTCGTCGCGGCGCGCGCGCAGCATCGCGGTGATCGAGCGCAGCGCTTCGCCCTGCGCATCGGAACGCGCGAAGGCCTCGAGATATTCCGCCGTCTCCACCAGCGCCGTTGCATCGCGCGCAAAGGCGAGGGAGCGGGCGATATCGCGAATACGGGCGTTTTCCTCACGGCCGAAATCCGGAGCCGCCTTGCGGATGAGGCGATAGAGGGCGCGCAGCCGCTTGAACCGCTTGCGGGCGTCGTGCACGGCCTCGTGCGATCCGGACGGCTGGTCGCGAAGGATCGTGACCGTGTCGTCGATCAGCTCCAGCCCGGCCCGGCGGATTTCATTGTCGAAGGGCTTTTTCGGATCAATTCTGAAGGGCATCCGGCAAGTCTCCGTTCGGACAGTCCATGGCGAGCGACTGGTTGGAGAAGCGCTTGTCTCCGGTGACTTCCCTGCCCAGCCAGGACGGCAGATCGGGATCGGCATTCTCGTCGTTCATTTCCACTTCCGCCACCACCAGCCCGTGATATTTCCCTTCGAAAACATCCACTTCCCAGGTGAAGCCGCCGTGGTCGACAGTGTGGCGGGTTTTTTCGATCACCACGCCCGGCGCGCTTGCCATCAGCTCTTCGGCGTCCTTGAGGGGTATGGAATATTCATATTCGTCGCGGACCAGCGCGCTTGCGCCGATCTTGATGGTCAGGGTCGCATCGCGCCGGTCGACGATCCTGACCCGGACCGAGCGGTTTTCCATCGAGGCGACATATGCCTGCCGGAAAGCCATGCTATGCGTGACCTCATTGCGCCATTCACCGCCTGCAACAAGAAACTTCCGTTCAATTTCCTTGGCCATGCTGTCTCCGCGAACTGGGGCGCCAGATTATCGCAATATGATAGTGCGATGAAGCGAATTGATTGAAGTATCTGGATAAAAATGCGGCTGGCGCGCCTCGACATGAAAGCCGAGGCAGGCTAATCGGTAGACGGAATTTCAATCGTTTCAATTGCGCAAGGGAGGCTCATCTTGGCCCAGGACTCCGAAAAACTGCTCTCCATCCTCAAGCTCCAGCCGGTCGTGCCGGTGCTGATCGTGGATGACGCCGCTTCCGCCGTGCCGCTTGCGCGCGCTTTGGTCGCAGGCGGCCTGAAGGCGATCGAGATCACCATGCGCACGCCGGCAGCGCTCGATGCCATCCGCGCGGTTGCGGCGGAAGTGGAGGGCGCGAATGTCGGCGCCGGCACCATTCTCAATGCCCGGGATTTCGAAGCGGCGGCGGAAGCCGGCTCCACCTTCATCGTCAGCCCCGGCATCAATAAAAGCGTGCTGGAAGCCGCGCGCGGTTCCAAAGTGCCGTTGCTTCCGGGTGCTGCCACGGCCAGCGAAGTCATGGCGCTGCGCGACGAGGGTTACAAGGTGCTGAAGTTCTTCCCCGCCGAACAGGCCGGCGGCGCACCCTACCTCAAGGCGCTGTCCTCGCCGCTCGCCGGCACCGTCTTCTGCCCGACCGGCAGTGTGTCGCTCAAGAACGCCAATGACTATCTCTCCCTGCCGAACGTCGTCTGCGTCGGCGGCTCCTGGGTTGCCCCGCGCGAACTGGTGGCGACGGGTGACTGGGCGGGCATCACCAAGCTTGCCGCCGAAGCCGCCGCACTGCGCGCCTGATTTGCATCCTGTCAAACCCGTTCACGAAGGCGTGAGCGGGTTTGACATTTGTATTCGGCCCTCGGCTTCCTATCTCCCCTGTAGATTTGACCTTTACAGGAGATTTTGATGTTCGACGCCAAGAAGCTTCTTGAACAATTCCTCGGCTCGCAGGTGCCGGGCCTTTCGGGAAGCGTCCGTGACAGAGCCGGGCAGGCCGCCGATATCGCCAAGAACAATCCGCTCAAGGCCGGCGCGCTCGCCGCCGCCATTCTGGGCACCAAGACCGGCCGCAAGCTTGCCGGCAATGTCGCCACCATTGGCGGTGTCGCCGCCATCGCAGGCCTCGGTTACCTCGCCTACAAGAATTACAAGTCCGGCCAGGCGCCTGAAGCCGCGCCGAAACCCGAGCCGGAGCTTCTCGCCCCGCCTGCCGATTCCGCCTTCCATCCACAATCGCCAGCCCTTTCCAATGATTTTGCGCTGAAGCTCATCCAGGCGATGATCGCCGCCGCCAAGGCGGACGGCCATATCGATGAGAAGGAGCGCGCCAACATCATGGACAAGGTGCAGGTCTCCGGCCTCGATAGCGAAGCCGAGCGGTTCCTCGAAAAGGAACTGGCCGATCCGCTCGACATCGACGCGCTGGTGGCTGCTGCCCGCACGGAAGAGCAGAAGGTGGAGCTTTACACCGCCTCGCGGCTTGCCATCGAGGCCGATACACGGGCGGAGCGGGGGTATCTCGATCTTCTGGCCGGGCGGCTTGGGCTGCCGGATGCGCTGGTCGACCATATCGAGGCGACGGTGGTGGCGGCGAAGGTTTGAGGATAGCCTCGGAGGCTGTGGCTCACCCCCCCTCTGCCCTGCCGGGCATCTCCCCCTCAAGGGGGGAGATCAGCCAGAAGGAAACACTCGCTCACTCGCAACGTTGAAGATGGCCGAGAGGTCGCCGCAGGCCGATCTCCCCCCTTGAGGGGGAGATGCCCGGCAGGGCAGAGGGGGGTGAGCCACCCCCACCACGGCCACCGCATCTCACCCCACATGCACTGTTGTCATCCCGCCCCGCTTGCCCTAATCCTTCTCCCAGCAAATGGGGAAGAGAATGCGCGATCTGAGTGATTTCAAGGGATGTCCGCCGCCGCAGCCGGTGGTGTTGAAGGGCCGTTACGTGACGGCGGAGCCGTTCGATCTCGAAAAACATCTCGCAAGGCTCTGGGCCGCACTTGGCGGCGAGGGCGTGAATGCGCTGCTCAAATATTTCCCGCAAAGCGCCTTTCCCGATGCCGACGCTTTCGGCGACTGGCTCGTCGGCGCGGGGCAGAAGCTCAACTGGGTCACACTGGTCTTCGTTGAAAACGCCACCGGCGATATCGTCGGCATGGCGAGCTATATGCGGCCCGATCCCGCCAATGGCGTGGTCGAGGTGGGCTCTGTCGCCCATGGCGCGAAGATGAAGCGCTCTCCTCTTTCCACCGAGGCGCATTACCTGATGGCGAAACATGTTTTCGAGGATCTGGGGTATCGCCGTTACGAGTGGAAATGCCACAATGAAAACGAGCCCTCCAAGATAACGGCGAAGCGTTATGGCTTCACCTTCGAGGGCGTCTTCCGCCAGCATATGATCTCGAAGGGGCAGAACCGCGATACGGCGTGGTTTTCCATGATCGACGGCGAATGGCCGCTGATCGGCAAGGCCTTCGAAGCCTGGCTTGCGCCGGAGAATTTTGCGGCCGACGGCGCGCAGAAGCGCAAGCTTGAGGATATCCGTGCGGAGTTTGCCGATGCCATTGCCTGAAAATCCGGCGCCTGAAAACCCGGCGCCTGAAAAGCCGAGCCCCGGCAAGAAGGATTGGTCGCCGGCCATCGCCGCCGCCCTAATCATCGTCGGTTTCGGGCTGGTCTTCTTTGTGATGCCGAAGATCATGCTGTGGCTTGGCGATTATTCGCCCTGGCTCGCCGCTGCCTTCGGCACGGTGGCGGTGCTGTGTTTCTTCCTGCTGTTCTGGCTGCGCGCGCGTTACCAGCGTCGCCGTGACGGTTAGAGCTTAAGCGACGCGCCGAGCAGCAACAGCCCCATGATGAGCACGAACAACGCACCGGCGATCTCGATCGCATGGCTGATGCCGGCTGCCCTGCGGCTGCCGGGGCCGGCGAAACGCACGGCGAGGCCTTTTGCCGAGACCGCCATGATGGCGAGCAGCGATACCGTTATGGCGGTGCCGAGCGACATGGCGAGGACGGAGAGCACGCCGCCGAGATAAAGCCCGTTCAGAAGCGCAAAGCTCATGACGATGATCGCGCCCGAGCAGGGCCTGAGCCCCACGGCGATGATGGCGGACCATGCCTCGTGCAGGCTGAAGTTCTTGCCCTTCAGCAGCATTGGATCGGGCGCGTGGGATTTTCCGCAGGCGGTGCAGAGATCGCCGGTGCCGTCATGGTCGTGATCTGCAAAGACCGGCTTGCCCTGGAACCGCAGCCCTGTGCCCATGCCGCTGGTTCGGGCCACCGATGCCTCGCCCGTCGTGGCGAATACGGGAACGGGTTCCCGCCGGGTGCGCAGTGACCAGAGTTTTCGCACCAGCAGCCAGGCGCCGAACAGCGCCACCATGGCGAAGCTGGCGATCTCCATCGCCTGCGTGGCTTTCGTCATGGTGATGGAGGTGCCGCGCAGCACCAGCCAGGCCGCGCCGACGAGGCCGATGGCGACCGCACCCTGAATGAGCGCCGAGACGAAGGAAATGAGAATGCCGCGTTTCAGCTGTGTCTCGTTAGCGATCATGTAGGACGAAATGACCGCCTTGCCATGACCGGGGCCGGCGGCGTGGAAAACGCCATAAGCAAAGGAGAGGCCGATCAGCGAGCTGAGCGCCCAGCCATCCTCGCGCATGGCCTTCAACGCGCCGGTCAGCGCACGGTAGAACATCTGCTGGTGCACATTGATCCATTGCATCAGCGGCGCGAAGGGGCCGCTGACGGAAAAGGAAGGTTCGGCCGAGCCGATGCCGAGCGGCGATTGCGCATGGGCCGCACCGGCCACGGCAATGAGGCCGATGGCGACGGCGAAGAGGCCGGCCCTGCGGCTCAGCATGAGACCTCCAGCCGGGTGGCGAAGAGCTTGGTCATGTCGGTGCCGGTCGGATCGTTGAAGAAGGCGTCGGTGAGCGTGCCCTGGTTCTGTGAGATCACCTCGTCGGGATCGGGACGGACGACATGATGCTTGCAGGCATTCAGATCCTTACCCTGCGTGGCGATATCGCCGTCCTTGGCGAAGTCGATCGCCGTATACATGGTCGGATCCCAGGCGCCGAAGCTGAGCTTGCCCTTGACGGCCAGAGGCTTGGTCGGCTTCACGGAGAAGAACATCAGGATTTGCTGATCCTTATAGTCCACGTGAATGGCCTCGGGCTTGGAAAATTCCACCGGTTTTCCATTGGCGGTGATGAAGGTGTAGTAGGAATATTCGGCGAGCGATTCCAGGACGGTATTGCCGATTTCGGCCAGCTCGTCCTTGTCGAGCTTCAGATCGCTATTCTTGTCGTAATCCATCACCACGCTTGCCGAGAACATCTCGTCGAAACGCCAGATATTGCGCACTTCCTGAACGGTGCCGTTCGGCCCCTCGACGATTTCCATGCGGGCTTCGGCAAAGATATGCGGATGGGCCGCCGCGGCGACGGGAACGCAGGCAAGGCCGGCCGCGAGGAGCAAAAAGCGTCTGTTCATTATCCGGTCTGTCCTGCCTTCGAATCTGGAAGGCCCGACTCTAGCAGAAATTGGGACCGAATTTCGACCTGATGCGGCTGATCCTTCGCGCGGGCTGACGTTAAATTTCAGAAGGTGCCGCTGAAACACGAGGTGATGCTGGAGCCGCTATAGGCAAGATCGGTATCGCGCTCGCCATGCAGCAGGCGGTTGAACTCCACCTCCAGCTTGCTGTTCTTGCCGGTATCGAAGGAAAGCGTCGCGACCAGCCGGCGCTCGCTGGTATCGTAATTATAATAGATCCAGTCCTTGTGGACCCGGTGCAGCGCAAGATCGAGCCCCACCTTTTCGGTGAGCCTGCTTTTGATGACGAATTGAAAGCGGCGATGGAATTCGGCAATCGGGTCATCCGGGTCGAAAAGCGCATAGTCCTGCGAAAAGCCCGCGCCGAAGGCGATGCGCTCGGTGGCTTTCACCTCGGCCTCAGCCCGCAGGTAGGGGCGGGTGCGTTTTACCTTGTCGCTGATTTCATCGCCGGAAATGGAGGTGAAGCCCGCTTCGGCCAGAACCGCGAAACGGTCGGAGAACCTGTAACCATAGGCCAGAGAACCTCGCAGCGTGTTGGCCGGGAAACGTTCATATTTTTCCTGCTGCCCCTCAGGCACGGCGATACGGTCGTAAGCAAGCGTCAGCCCGGCCTCGCCGCCGCCGAGCGATCGTGCATGTTCGGCCTTCAGCGATAAAAGCGCCTCGTTCGCTTCCAGTCGGGTGGGCAGGAAATAGGCCGGGCGGAACCGCGCCTTGCCTTTCATCAGGCTGGCGAGGCTTGCCGTCAGCGTGTTCTTGCCGCCAAGGGCGAGGATGCCGAGCTGGGAAGACGCCTCCAGCTTGTGATCCAGCTGCCGGTAACCAATGTCTTCCTCCGGCAGGTGCAGGAAGATATCGCCGGCATCGCTGCGGGTGCCGCGCAGCTCAAGGGCCCATTCCAGCTTTTCGGAAAATCGTTTCGTCAGCCCCAGGGCCGCGATGGTGTTATGTTCATTGGCGAAACGATAACGGGGCAGGCGAACCTCTTCCTGCTCGAGCGAATAACGCAACTCCGCCCCCTCCAGCGCGATCTTGCCATTGAGCCCGAAGCCGGCGCGCAGCGAAATCGCGCTCAGCCGGTTGGTATCGGCGAAATAATTGCTGTCATAAGCAATGCCGGATTTATAGGTGACATTGTGCTCATCGGCCTTTTCCCCCGCCCGCGCGCCGCAGGCGCAGGCAAGCCCGAGAACAAGCGCGATATATCCCCCCACCCGCATGCGCATCTCCGGTCCCTAATTAAGCAATATCTTATATTTGGATGGTTAATAAAGTTTCCCGCGCCGCTTTACTGTTGCGGCACAGGTGCTGACCGACATTGTTTGAGCAAGGGGCGGGAGCGCGAAGTCGCGATATGTAAAATTTGATTAAAATGACAAGTATTAGTGTTAATCGTTTATTGTAATATTAGCCTTTGCTTGAATTAGAATCCTCTAAATATACAGTTCAGTTACGCCAGATGGCGTGATCAAACAAAAGAGGAGAGAGAAATGATTGCAAAGTTCGCTTGTGTAGCCGCTATTCTTACTGTCGCTTCCGTTGGTCAGGCCAATGCGGGCGGTCTTCTGGGAGGCATCCTGTCCGGCAACAGCAACAAGGGCGGCGCCCTTGTCGTCGTCTCGCCGAGCATCGATCTCGGTGTCAGCGGCATCCTGTCCAATAACGGGATTCTGAACGGCAACAAGACCGGCATCCTGAACGGTGTGCTGAACGGCAACAAGACGTCCGTCGATGTAATCGACAACAAGAATGACGGCGGCAAAAAGCGCCGCCACTAACCGAAACGTGGAACGGGATGGCGAAACCATCGGGCTTTTCTCCATCCCGCTCCAACGCAACAGCTCGAAAATCATCAGGGATTTTCGACGCAGACGATGCGCGCAGCGCATAAGCCGGCAATGACCCTCGAGTTGCGTGTGTTTGACGCATGGCGTTTCCGGCAAGAACAAACGGCGCATCGCATGACTGGAAGAGGGCCTCGCGGCCCTCTTTTTTTTGTCCGCGTCGCCGATGTGAACGACGCGCACAGAAGTGCGGGATGGCCACTACTCGTGGTGGTCTTTGTGATGCGGTTGGAGCCGTTTTTACGTTGCGGCGGCCGACTTGTGAATATCCGCGTTAATTCTAATTTATATTTGGTAAATATTGCAGATATTAATCGAAATACGTTTCATGACGGCTATTTTATCTGCGCTATTTACGCGATTTTAACCACGATGTTCTTCAATCTACGGGTGCGTTAACCCCGTCACGACACTGCGCTTCTGGTCGCGAAATACTCGCAGCCCGCAGGTGACGGGATGTTATTTTCAAGGAGCTATCGCATGTTGAAACAATCACTTCTCGCGCTCGGCCTGCTCGGTGTTTTCTCCGGTGTGGCGGCTGCCGCCGATGCCGTCAGCGACATTCCGTCCGCGCCGGTCGTCAACGACGTTGCGCCTGCCTTTTCCTGGGATGGTGTTTATGTCGGTGCGTCTGCGGGTTACGGCTGGAACCGGGTTAAGTCGACGACTTTTGGCGTCACCACGAAGCATGAATTTGACGGCGGCCGTTTTTCCGGTTTCGCGGGCTATAATTTCGAAGTTGCCCCTTCCGTCATTCTCGGCGTCGAGGGCGATCTCGGTTACGCCTGGGGCGACAAGACCATTGTCACCAGCGAGGTTTCCGCAGGCCTGAATGGTTCTGCACGCCTGCGCGCCGGCTACGCCGTCGACCGTGCGCTGATCTATACCGCCGCCGGCTACACCGCGACGGATAGCGAAGTCAAAGCGCCGTTCGGTGAGGACAGCAAGGTTCTGCACGGCTGGACGGTCGGTGCGGGTATCGATTATGCCTTCACCAACAACCTGTTTGGACGCGTCGAATATCGTTACAACGACTTCGGCAAGGCAACCTACCGTACCGGTCCGATCACCTCGACCGGCGATGTCAGCGAACACGTCGTCAAGGTTGGCCTCGGCGTGAAGTTCTGACAGTTATTCCGTTTTCGACAGGGGGCGGCGCAACCTTGCGACGCCCCACGCGCTCGATGCGGCGATCCTGGCATCGATCCAGCGAACGTTCCGCCGAAGATGAAAACGCGCATTGCTTTTCAGGCAGGCTTGAACAGCAGGCCGTTTTGGTGTGATGGTGGTCGCCGTCATCCCGTCCCGCCTCCCAGCCTTCAGTCGATTCCCATGCTACAGAAAAGCACTTTGCCGGGCGCTTTCGATCGTCAGGCCTATTTGATCGCCCTGCTGGTTTTTATTGCCGGCAGCACCAATGCGGCCGTCGTGCCGTTTATCGGTTTTTACATCATCCAGGTGCTTGGCCATCCGCCGGCGACCGTCGGTTTTTACAGCGTGACGGCGGCGCTGGCTTCGATTGTCGCCAGCCGTGTTTATGGCGAGCGTGTCGATGCCGGGGTGCGGGTGAGGCCGCTGTTGATGCTTTCCGTGTGCGGCGCTTTTGTCGCGGCGGCTGCGGCGAGTTTCGGGCATCTGGCGTTGCTGGTGGCGATAACGGCGATCGGCATGGGGCTTTCCAATGCCGCCAGCACGCTCATTTTCAGTTACGGCCGGTATCATGGCCGGGTGAAGGCGCTGGATACGGCCGCCTATAATGCCTTCCTGCGGACGATGGTGTCGCTGGCATGGATGCTGCTTCCCGCCGCCGCCTATCTGATCTTCGATCTTGCCGGCGCGAAGGCCGTGTTCATGAATGCCATGCTGATGGCGGTCATCTGGGGCGGGCTTGCCCTTGCGGTCGTGCCGCGCGACCAGACCAGCCCGATGGAGCGGCGACAGGCGGGTGACGACGATACAGGGCGCAACCTGCCGCTGCTTCTGGCGGCGGCCGCCAGTTTCTGCATGTCTTTCGCCCATGCTCTCTGCGCCTCGGCCCTGCCGGTGTTTCTGGTGCGGGAGGTCGGCCTGCCGGATTACGTGCCGGGCCTGTCGCTCAGCGTCAAATGCGCCATGGAGGTTCTGTTCATCCTGCTTGCGCCGCGGATGATGCGCCGCTTCAGCGCCCGCCTGCTGCTGGGCGTCTCGGCGGTGATGGCCATCGTCGCTTTCAATGTCATCGCCTCGGTCACCACATTGCCGGCCATGATCGCGGGCGCGGCGCTGGAAGGCGCCTATTACGGCCTTTGCGCCGGCACTTGCCTTACCTTCGTGCAGGGCTTTGCGCACGGCCGCACGGCCCGTGCGACGGCGCTCTACATGAACTCCATCTTTCTCGCCGCGCTTTTTGCGGTGCCGCTGATGGGGTTCGTATCGCAATATGCGAGTTTCGGCGTCTCGATCCGGCTCGCTTCGGTTGGTGCGGGCGCGGCCTTGCTGCTCCTGTTTCTGACGCGGCGGCAGGTGGGGGAGTAGGGCGTTCCGGCGGAAGTGCGGAGAGTTTCATTTGCCCTTGCAGCTCGAACCCTCATTCCTGTTCCCCGGAACCAGCCCGAGGATGTCACAGGAATCCAGTCAGCCCAAGTCCTTGGGCTGAAAAGACTCCCTTCGCCGCGCAGACGCGCGTCGGCTGGATTCCTGTGACATCCTCGGGCTGGTTCCGGGGAACAGGAATGAGGGGAGTGCGGGGGCGGCCTGTTACGCCCGCGACCATCCCTCAAGCCGAAATATCGATAATCCCGCAATCCCCCGCTTCCGAAGCAAAGGCGAGCAATTTGCCGGTGGCGCTCCAGTCCATGCCGGTGATGGCGCCCTTGCCGGGGCGGCGCAGCAGGGCTTCCTTGCCGTCGGCAAGGCGCACGCCGAGGATCATGCCGTCGATGAAGCCGATGGCGAGCACATCTTCCACCGGGTGGAAGGCGACATTGGTGACCATGATGTTGGCGCGGCTGCCGAGTTCTTCCGGGGCCTTGCCCATCGGGCCGTCCTTGCCGGCAAACGGCCAGACGATGGCGGCCGGGGCGCCGGAAGAGGCGAGCCATTTGCCCTTTGCCGACCAGGAGACGGATTTGACCTTGGCGGGATAACCCGTCATGCGCATGTGGCGGGCTTCCATGCCGCCCTTGGTGGCTTCCATCTTCCAGCCGTGCAGGGCATTTTCCTGCATGGTGGTGACGAGGAACTTGCCATCGGGCGAGAAGGTGACACCGGTATGCGCACCCTTCCATTCCAGATCGACGGGATCACCGGCGGTCGCCACCCAGTGCAATGTCACACCGTTATAACGGGCCACCGCAATGCGCAGGCCCTTAGGCGCGAAGGCGATGGCCTCCACCGTGCGCTCTTCCTTGAATTCCTTGACCGTGCCGTCCGACAGCCGGACGAAGCTGGATTTGCCGACGCCATAAGCGACAGCCTTCTGCGGTCCGCCGGCAACGACGCCCACCCATTTGCGCGGCACATTGGCGATTTCGCCGATGCTGCCGTCATGGCCGATGCGCAGCACGCGGCCGTCCTCGCCGCCGGAAAGCAGGGTGGCGCTATAGGGATCGCGCACGCAGGTCAGAAGCCCGTCATGTGCCTCAGTCACCTTCTCGCCGCCATCCAGCCGGTGAATGGTGCCGGCGGCGGTGGCAAACAGGGGAATGTCGCCGAGAAAATGGGTCGAGACCACGTGGCCTTCGATATCAAGCGGGGCAACAGTCGGCATGGGGCATCGGTCTTTCGTATCTGTGTCGGATTGGCGGGGGCGTTGCTCCCGCTCGCTGGCATGGTTCTAGAGCATTTCCGGCAAAAGCGGAACCGCTTTACATCCCTTCAACCTCATTCCTGTGCTTGTCACAGGAATCCAGCCGACGCGCGTCTGCGCGGCGAGAAAAGTTCCTTCAGCCCAAGGACTTGGGCTGGCTGGATCTCTGTGACAAGCACAGAGATGAGGGAAGGAAACGTGACACCCCGGCTCAGGGCCGGGGTGAAAGAGGGAGAGCGATCAGGCCGTCGCGAGGCAGGCGTTGAAGCTCTTTTCCAGCTTCTCGCGGTCCAGTTCGCGGCCGATGAAGACGAGGCGGCTTTCGCGTTTTTCGTCTTCCTTCCACGGGCGCTGGTGGTCGCCCTCGATGATCATGTGCACGCCCTGCACCACGTAACGTTCCGCATCGCCCTTGAAGGCGATGATGCCCTTGAGGCGCAGGATGTTCGGGCCGTCGGTCTGGGTGACCTTCTGGATCCACGGGAAGAACCGCTCGGGGTTCATCTCGCCGCCGCGCAGCGAGACCGACTGCACCGTCACGTCGTGGATCGGCGAAACCGCGCCATGGTGGTGATGATCGTGGCCATGGTCATGATCGTGGTGATGATGCCCGTGATCGTGGTCATGGTCGTGATGATGGTGGCCGTGATCGTGATTGTGGTCGCAATCAGGGCCGCAGACATGATCCTCATGGCCATGCTCGAGGAAATGGGGATCGTTTTCGAGCGCGCGTTCCAGATTGAAGGCGCCCTGGTCGAGAACCCGGGCGAGATCGACGCCTGAACGCGTCGTCTTGTAGATGCGGGCGGAAGGATTGATGGCGCGCACGATATCCTCGATGCGGGCAACTTCCTCCGGCGAAACGAGATCGGTCTTGTTGACGACGACGACATCGGCAAAGGCGATCTGGTCTTCGGCCTCGCGGCTGTCCTTCAGGCGCAGCGGCAGGTGCTTGGCGTCAACGAGGGCAACGACGGCGTCAAGCTCGGTCTTGGCGCGCACGTCGTCATCCATGAAGAAGGTCTGGGCGACGGGAACCGGGTCGGCAAGACCTGTCGTCTCGACAATGATGCCGTCAAAACGGCCGGGGCGGCGCATCAGGCCTTCCACGACGCGGATGAGGTCGCCGCGCACCGTGCAGCACACGCAGCCATTGTTCATTTCGTAGATTTCTTCATCGGACTCGACGATCAGATCGTTGTCGATGCCGATCTCGCCGAATTCATTGACGATGACAGCGTATTTCTTGCCGTGGTTCTCGGAGAGAATGCGGTTGAGAAGCGTCGTTTTGCCGGCGCCGAGATATCCCGTCAGGACGGTGACTGGAATGGGCTTGGCTATAGCTGTTTCGGTCATGGAAAACCCCGCGTGGAGAGAGGCTATCAAGCCTCAGGAAGATGTGTCGTCGTCCATATAGGCGCGACGTCCGGGCAGTTCAAAGAGATTTTGGCCGAATTCGGCCATGTCGCTCAAATTTTGTTATGAAATAACGTTATGTCAAAAGCGTGGATATCTTCAAGCAGTTCGACAAGGCCTTTTACGGCGTGGGAAATCAGCCTTTCGCCCTTTTCCGCTGTCGCGGCGGCGGCGTTTCCGGCAACGCCGTCAGGGTTCAGATCGCTCATCAGCCAGCCGAAGGCATGCGGGCCATAGGCGCGCAGGTGTTTGAAGCGGCTGGCGAAATCGCTCTGGCGGGAGGGGAAGTTTTCGGCCTTCTGCATCGCCACGCGTTCGGGGTGAAGCGCCAGCATGACCGATGTTTCGATATCGCCACCATGGATGTCGATTGCCTTGTCCTCGGGCTTTACAATATCCGCCGGTACGCCGAAACGGGTCCAGCTTGTGGCGACCGCCAGCATGCCGAAACGGGCGCGGGCCTCGGTGGCGACGACGGTCATCAGCGGTGAATTGCCGCCATGGGCGTTCAGCATCACGAATTTGCGCACGCCCTTTTTATATTCCGCCTCGGCGATGCCAAGCCAGCGCTCGATGGCCTCATCGTAACGCAGCGTTTTCGTGCCCGGCACATTCATGTGCTCGATGGAATAGCCGACCGGTTCCACCGGCAGGAAGGAGACGGGCAGGTGAGCGGCCAGGGCGGCGGCGAGACGGGCGGCGATGCCTTCGGCAATCAGCGTATCGGTCTCGAATGGCAGGTGTGGCCCATGCTGTTCATGCGCGCCGAGCGGCAGCACGGAAATTGCAGCTGTTGCGCGAAGATGCGGGTCTGTTACGTTTTCGTCGTGATAATGCGTGTATGAGTTTGGCATATGGCAGTCCGCGCGTGCATTCGTTAAGGATTTCCAGCAACATATATCGGTTCCGCCACAGGGTAAAAGGCACTCGCATATGAGCAAGGACAAAACCGGGCATAAGGACAAAAGCGCCAAGAAGGAAAAGGGCGGCAAGAAGGTAAAGGACGCCAAAAAACGGGATGAGAATTTCAACCCCGAGGAACTGGCGCAATCCATCACCCAGGCGGCCCGTTCCATGCGCACGGCGCTGAGCCACAGCCTTGCCGAAAGCGGGCTTTATGCGGGCCAAGACGGCGTTATTCTGGCGCTGGCGCAGGAAGGCAGTCTCACGCCGGGGCAGATCGCCCAGAAACTCGGTGTCAAGGCGCCGACCATGACGCGCACCATCGGCCGCATGGAAGCCCAGGGCTTCGTGGAACGCAGCGGCGACGACGAGGATGGCCGTGTGACGCTGGTGAAGCTGACGGAAGCGGGTTTGAAAAGCGTCGAACACATCAATGTTTCCATCGCCAATTGCGGCGCAAGAGCCGTCGAGGGGCTTTCGGCCAAGGATGTGCGCAACATCGTTAAACTCTTGAAGGCGATAGACGCCAATCTTCAATAATTTTTGCTGAAATTTTTAAAAGAACCATCTGTTTTGTGGGTATTCCTTAAACGGGTTGCGGATTTTGTTTAAATTGTTTAATTGCAATTTAAACGGAGCCATCCGTCACTGACACGCGTTTGGGGAGGAATGCCGTGGCCCAAAAGGTCAAACTGTCCACGATTGCCGAAAGCCTCGGTCTTTCGACCGCCACCATTTCTCTTGCATTGCGCGACAGCCCGCTGGTCGCTGCCGATACGCGGGACAAGATCAAGGAACAGGCGCGGGCGCTGGGTTATATCTATAACCGCCGCGCCGCCAGCCTGCGCACCTCGCGTTCCGGCATCGTCGGCGTGGTGTTCCACGATGTGATGAACCCGTTTTACGGGGAAATTCTGAAAGCCATCGAAAGCGAGCTGGACCGCAGCCGCCAGACCTTCATTCTTTCCAACCATTACGATTCGGTGGAAAAACAGCGCACCTTCATCGAAACGCTGCTGCAGCTCGGCTCGGACGGCATCATCATGTCGCCGGCCATCGGCACGCCGATCGAGGATATGACGCTGGCCGAGGAAAACGGCATGCCCGCCATTCTGGTGGCCCGTTCGATGGATGGCGTCGACATGCCGACCTATCGCGGCGACGACAGCTACGGCATTTCGCTTGCCACCAACCACCTGATCAGCCTCGGCCACCGCACCATCGCCATGGTTGGCGGCACGGACCAGACCTCGACCGGACGCGACCGTTATCAGGGTTACGTCAATGCGCTGCGCAAGGCCGGCATCGAGGTCGATCCGAACCTGCGCATTCCCGGCCCGCGCTCCAAACAGGGCGGTTTCGAGGCGGCCGTGCATTTCCTCTCCCTGCCGCAGAAGCCGACCGCCGCCGTCTGCTGGAACGATCTCGTCGCCATCGGTCTCATGAACGGCATTTCCCGTGCTGGTCTCGTGCCGGGCGTCGATATTTCGGTAACCGGCTACGACGATCTGGAAGAGGCGGCGATTGCCACACCAGCGCTGACCACCGTGTCCAACGGTCAGGCCGAGGTGGGGCGCTTGGCGGCCCGTGCGCTGCTGGACAGGCTGGCGGGCAGCCACGAGCCTGACGGCATTCACCTCATCAAGCCGGAAATGCGCATCCGGCAATCGACCGGGCCGGTGCGGCCGCGGGTGTGAGGCTTCAGACGATGGGAAATGGCGCGCGTTCTGTGCATTGCACCTTTCCGTCATTCCGGCCTTGAGCCGGAATCCGGCCACCGCGTGTCCACGCGGTGAAAAAGACCTTCTCAGCCCAAGGACTTGGGCTGGCTGGATGCCGGATCAAGTCCGGCATGACGGTGAGGGCGCTTAAAAAAATCGGCATGAAACTTCCGTCTGCCCCCATAGCATCCCCTTATTGCCCTTTTCACGGCCGCCGTTGTTTGAAAAGATCGCCGCCCAGAGGAGTGGGATGGCGAAAGGTTCGCCTGAAACCTGCTCCGGCTATCGGAATGTTATCAGGAGGAATATCCGCTCATGTCTGACAAAAAGGCCGTCGTTCTCGTTCCCGGCAAGATAAACCCGCGCGTTCTCGAACGCCTCGAAGGCAAGGTCGAGATCGTGGCAGTGCCTGCCGGTGCCGAGCCGGTTCTGCCTGAGGGTGCAGCCGAGCGCGTCAATGCCATCGCCGTTTCCGGCGTCGTCAACGCCAAATGGATCGATGCGCTGCCGAAGCTCGAGATCATTGCCAATTTCGGCGTGGGTTATGACGGCGTCGACGCCAGACATGCCGCCACGCGCAACATCGTGGTGACCAATACGCCTGACGTGCTGAACGACGAGGTGGCCGATACGACGATTGCGCTTTTGATCAACACCGTGCGCCGGCTCTATCAGGCCGAGACCTGGTTGCGCGATGGCAAATGGGTTGGCGAAGGTCCGTTCGCGCTGTCGCCGTTTTCGCTGCGCGGCCGCAAGGTGGGTCTCTTTGGCATGGGCCGCATCGGCCAGGAAATCGCCAAGCGGCTGGAGCCCTTCAAGGTGGAGATTGGTTATCACACCCGCAGCAAGCGCGATGGCCTCACTTACACCTATTACGGCTCGCTGAAGGAGATGGCGGAAGCCGTCGATATCCTGATCTGCATCGTGCCCGGCACGCCGGAAACACATAAGGCGATCAATACTGAAATTCTGACGGCGCTTGGGCCTGAGGGCGTGTTCATCAATGTCGGGCGCGGTTCCAGCGTCGATGAGGATGCGCTTTTGCAGGCGCTTAAGAGCGGTGCTGTGGGTGCTGCCGGTCTCGATGTGTTCTATGCCGAGCCGAAGGTGCCGGAAGCCTTCCTGTCGCTGCCGAATGTCTCGCTGCTGCCGCATGTCGCCTCCGCCTCGGTTCCGACGCGCAACGCCATGGCCGATCTGGTGGCTGACAATATTCTCGGCTGGTTCAGGGACGGCAAGGTGCTGACGCCGGTGCCGGAAACGCCGGTCAAGGGGTGAGGCCGGAACCTCCACGCACCGTCACCCCGGACTTGATCCGGGGTCCAGCATGATCAAGTCTTTGATCATAAAAGACTCTTCCACGGCGCAGACGCGCCGTGGCTGGATGCCGGATCAAGTCCGGCATGACGGAGGAGACGTTTTCGCCCTTTGTGGACGTTCTATTCCGCAATCTCCGCGCTTCCCACCCATCGCCCTTCGGCAAACGACCGGGCCATGGCGTGGATGCTGCGCTCGATCTTCAGCCCTTCCTCGAAATCGATGATATGCGCCTTTTTCCCCTCGATTGCCGCGATAAGCTCCCGGCATTCGATCACCTTCAGATCGTTGAAGCCGAGGCCGTGGCCGGGGGCGGGGATGAAGCGATCATAGGGCTTGTGATGCGGCGCGGTGAGGACTGTTCTGAAACCCTGCTCCTCCGGGCGTCCGTCCGTGGTGTAAAGCTGGAACTCGTTCATCCGCTCCTGATCGAACAGGATCGAGCCGGTGGAGCCGTAAATCTGGATGGCGATGCGGCCCTTGCGGCCCCAGGCGGAGCGGTTGGCGATGAGCACGGCGGAAATGCCGCCTTCGAGCTTCAGCAGCACGCTGGCGAGGTCATGTGTTTCGACGGCACGGTCGCCGCCGCCGGCAAGCGGGCGGGTCTCGTAAGGCTTCACCATGTCGGTGATGGCGCTTTCGGCATGACCGAAAAGGGCGAAGAGCAGCGACAGCGGGTGCACGGCAAAATCATCCAGCGCGCCGTAACCGGAGGAAGCTTCGCTCTTCCAGTAGAAGGGCTGGGTAGCATCCGCCATGAAGTCCTCGTCCATTTCGGCGCGGACATGATAGACCCTGCCGATGGCGCCTTCGTCGATCAGGCGGCGGATATGGCGGATGACAGGGTTCTGGATGTAGTTGTAGCCCATCGCCGCGGCCTTGCCGGAACGGCGGGCCGCATCGCGCATCTTCACGGCATCTGCAAAGGCAGGCGCCATTGGCTTTTCACACCAGACATGTTTGCCGGCTTCAAGGGCGGCAATCGCCATTTCCGGGTGGAAGGCATTTGGTGTGGTGACCGAGATGACGTCGATCTCGGGGTCGGACAGCAGGTCGCGCCAGTTGCCTGTCGAGCGGGCAAAGCCGAATTCGGCGGCTTTCTTCGCGGCAAGCTCGGGATTGACTTCCGCGAGCGTCACGAGGCGGGGGCGGTCCACATCGCCGAAGACGCTGGTGACATTGTTCCACGCCAGCGCGTGGCATTTGCCCATGTAACCGGTGCCGATAAGGCCCACGCCAAGAGCGGCCATGGTATTCTCCTCCCGAGAGTTTTTAAATTAATTCAATTGTTTGGATGCGTTGGTTCAGCTCCAACGCAGAGTCGAGACGTACCTCCGCAGACCCCTCATTCCTGTGCTTGTCACAGGAATCCAGCCGACGCGGCTCTCGCGCGACGGAAAGACTCCTTTCAGCCCAAGGATTTGGGCTGGCTGGATCCCTGTGACAAGCACAGGGATGAGGAGGCGGCGGTGTTTGCCTGAAATGCCTTACGGATTATCCCGTTTGAAAATCCAGTCGTGATCCGGGTGGTTCTTGAAGCGCCATTTGCGCATCGGCCCCGCCATCACGTTCAGATAATACATCTCATAACCATAGGGAGCGCCGCAGGGGTGGTGGCCCTTGGGCACCAGCACGACATCGCCGTCCGACACCGCCATGGTCTCATCCAGCGAACCGTCCTCGGTGAAGACACGCTGGAAACCGAAACCCTGCGCCGGGTTGAGGCGATGATAATAGGTCTCCTCCAGATAGGTCATGTCGGGATAGTTATCCTCATCATGCCGGTGCGGCGGATAGGAGGACCAGTTGCCCGACGGCGTGAAGACTTCCGTTACCAGCAGGCTGTCGGCCACGTCGCGTTCTTCCATGGCGATGGGGAAGATGTAACGCGTATTGGCGCCCTTGCCACGCTCCGTCAGCTGCACGCCATTGGGCCCGATCTGCTGCGCCTCGCGGCCGCTTTTTTCGCCGGGTGCGGTGCAGACGCCGACGGTGCAGTCGGTCGTGGCGCTCAGCGACCATTCGGAGCCGGCGGGGACGTAGACGCAATGCGGCGGCTTGCGCTCGAACACATTCATGCGGTCGCCGAGTTCACCGAAGTCCTTACCGCCTGCGGAAATCGTCGCCTTGCCTTCGACCAGCACGAGGATGACTTCCGTATCGCCGGTGTTTTCCGCCGCCGTCTCGCCCGGCTTCAGGCGGTAAAGGCCGAAACCGACATAACCCCAATCCGCGCTTTGGGGCGTGATATCGTGCACCTTGCCGCTGGTCGCGACCGGCTTGCGCAGAAGTGAGGTCATGGTGGTGTTCCTTTTTGGTCAGTCGTTCAATTTATCGGGCGGCTATTCCCGCGTTTCCCTCATCCCTGTGCTCGTCACAGGGATCCAGCCAGCCCAAGTCCTTGGGCTGAGAGGAGTCTTTCCGCCGCGCCGACGCGCGTCGGCTGGATTCCTGTGACAAGCACAGGAATGAGGGAGGAGGGGTTGCACCGGAACATACGATTCTAGGACGTATGGACGAATGCCCTCCGCTCAGCTCAAGCAGCCTGAGCCTTGTCCAGCCCCGCTTCGCGCGCAAAAGCCTTCAGCGATTTCAGCCCGAGGCTCTGATATTCGAACGGGTTGCGGACGTCAGGGTCCTGTTCCGCCTCGATCACCAGCCAGCCGCTGTAACCATGCTCGGCCGCCACCTTCAGCACCGGCGGGAAGTTCACGCCGCCTTCGCTGTCGCCGGGAACGGTGAACACGCCGCGGCGCACGCCTTCGAGGAAGGAGAGCCGCTCACCCCGAACCTGATCGGCAATGGCAGGGCGCACGTTCTTGGCATGGATATGGCCGACACGACCCATGTATTTCTGCGCGACGCGCACGGGATCGCCGCCGCCGAACAGGCAATGGCCGGTATCGAGCAGCAGATGCGTCTTCGGGCCGGTATGCTTCATCAGGAGATCGATTTCCTCTTCGCTCTCGACTACCGTTCCCATGTGGTGGTGATAAACGAGGGTGATACCCTGTTCGGCGGCAAAGGCGGCCAGCGCCTCGACGCCCGCGCCGAATTTCGCCCAGTCCCCGGCCGCAAGGCGCGGCCGGTCGACCAGCGCCTTGTTGTCATCGCCATGGATGGCATTGGAGGTCTCGCAGACGATGATGACCTTCGAGCCCATGGCTTTCAGCAGGTCAAGCGCCGGCTGCATCGCCTTCTTTTCGGATTCGATGTCGTCGGTCAGAAGGTTCAGCGAATGCCAGCCGGAGACGAAGGAGAGGCCGCGCGGCGAAAGCGCGCCCTTCAGGCCTTCCGGCTCCGTCGGGAATTTGTGGCCCTTCTCGATGCCGTCGAAACCGATCCTGGCGGTTTCATCGAGGCATTGTTCGAGGCTGATATGCGCGCCCAGCGTGCGGTCGTCGTCGTTGGACCAGGCAATCGGGTTGGTTCCGTAACGGATCATCTTACTGTCTTTCCTTGACATGGTTTTCATAACGGACGCGGGCCGGGCCGATTTCGGCGCGGTCGGAAACTTCAGGCACCGCGACATCCCACCAGTGACCGCCGGCCTGCGGCGTCGGGTAAGGGTCGGTATCGATGACGATGACGGTGGTGCGGCTGGAGGCGCGGGCCGCGGCAAGCGCCTCTTCCAGCTCGGTAATGGTGGAAACCTTGCGTGCATCCGCCCCCATCGAGCCGGCATGGGCCACGAAATCGATGGCGATCGGGTTGACGTTGGTGTGGGCGTAGAGATTGTTGAACTCCGCGCCGCCGGTTTCCATCTGCAGGCGGTTGATGCAGCCGTAACCTCTGTTGTCGGTGATGACGAGCGTGATTTTGACGCCCATGGCAACCGATGTCGCAAGCTCGGAATTCATCATCATGTAGGAGCCGTCGCCGACCATGACGATCACGTCCCGGTCCGGTTCCGCCATCTTGATGCCGAGGCCGCCGGCCACTTCATAACCCATGCAGGAGAAGCCGTATTCCATGTGATAGGAGAGCGGCAGCTTGGATTTCCACAGCTGGTGAAGCTCGCCCGGCATGGTGCCTGCGGCGCACATGACGACGGTATTGTCACGCGACTGGCGCTGCACCGCGCCGATGACCTGCATGTCGGTGGGCAGGCTGTTGGCATTGTCCTCGCCCGGCGCCGCCGTATCGGCATCGGCCTTTTTAAACCATGCCGCCTTGAGACCGGCATCCGGCGCTGCAAAACGGTGGCTGCCGAGGGCGGCCGACAATTTCTCTAGTCCGATCTTCGCATCCGCCGTCAGGCTGATCGCATCGTGCTTGGCGCTGTCATAGGGCTGAACGTTAAGCGCCAGGATTTTGCGGTTCGGGTTCTTGAACAGCGCCCAGGAGCCGGTGGTGAAATCCTGAAAACGGGTGCCGACGCCGAAAACGAGATCGGCCTTTTCGCTGATGATATTGGCGCTTTCCGCACCGGTGACGCCGACGGGACCGAAATTGAGATCGTGATCCCAGGCCAATGCCGATTTGCCGGCCTGCGTTTCGACGACGGGAATGGAGTGGGTTTCGGCAAAGCGCTTCAGCGTTTCGGTCGCGCCGGCAAAATGCACGCCGCCGCCGGCGACGATAATCGGGTTCTTCGCCGCCTTGAGCGTAGCGACGGCTTCATCGAATTCCACCACGTCGGGCTCGGGACGGCGCTGACGCCAGACACGCTTTTCGAAGAAACTCTCGGGGTAATCATAGGCTTCCGCCTGCACATCCTGGCAGAAGGCGAGCGTGACCGGGCCGCAATCGGCCGGGTCCGTCATGGTGCGCATGGCGCGGGGAAGCGCTGTCAGCAACTGTTCCGGCCGCATGATGCGGTCGAAATAACGGCTGACAGGGCGGAAGCAGTCATTCACCGTCATCGTGCCGTCGCCGAAATCTTCCAGCTGCTGCAGCACCGGGTCCGGGCCGCGATTGGCGAAGACGTCGCCGGGGATCAACAGCACGGGCAGGCGGTTGACATGCGCAAGGGCAGCCGCCGTTACCATATTGGCGGCACCCGGGCCGATGGAGGAGGTGACCGCCATGGCGCGTCTGCGGCGCAGCTGCTTCGAATAGGCAATGGCCGCATGGGCCATGGATTGCTCGTTCTGGCCGCGATAGGTCGGCAGTTCGTCGCGGATGCCATAAAGCGCCTCGCCGATGCCGGCGACATTGCCATGGCCGAAAATGGCCCACATGCCGGCGATATAGGTTTCGCCGTGTTCATTCATCTGCGCTGCCAGGTAACGAACCATGGCCTGCGCAGCCGTCAATCTGATTGTCTTCACGCTGCCTCTCCCTTTTTGGCGCGCGCCTCATCCCATATGCGGCACAGGCTGGTATAGCGCTGCGCCATATCCTTTACCGCTTCCTCATCGGTCATCTTGCCACCGAGCCAGCTGCGGGCGGCATCCGCGAAAATCGTGCGGCCGACGGCGAAACCTTTGACCAGATCGAAACCGGCGGCAAGGCGGAAGCTCTCCTCCAGTTCGCTTTGCGGTGCGTCGAGACCGAGAACGACGATGCCCCGCACGTAAGGATCGTTGCGATGCACCGCGTCGCAGGCGTTTTTCCACGCAGCACGGGTCTTCATCGGCTCCAGCTTCCACCAGTCGGGATAGACCCCGATCTCGTAAAAGCGCTCGATGATGCGGGCGGCGGTCAAATCGTCGGTCGGGCCGACCTTGGAGGGAATGACCTCCAGCAGCATTTCCAGCCGGTTGCGGCGTGTCGCCTGGAACAGGCGCATGACCGTCTCTTCCTGCGTGGCGCGCATCTCATCCGTATCGTCGGGATGATAGAAACACAGAACCTTGACGACATTTTCAAGCGGCCATTCCGAAAGCCCGCCAAAATCCTTGCCGAGATCGGGTTCCAGCGTCAGCGGGCGCGAACCCGGCCATTCCACCGGGCGGCCGATCCACAGGCCCGAGCCGCTGGCGGCAAACAGGGCGTCACGGCCGAGGCGGCCGTCGCAGAGAATACCGTAACCCGGCCTGTCGCCGGCAACCTGCTGCGCGGCCTGAAGGCAGAGTTTCTTGAAAGCGCCGATCTGCTCGTGCTTCACGCCAAGCTCGTCGGCGATGGCTTCCAGCTGCATGCGGTGGTCGAAGGCGAAGACGCGCATCGTGTCCCAGTCGCCCTTGCGGTTGGTCGACCAGTGCACCTGTTCCAGCGCCTCGTCCTTGCGCAGCGCCCTGTTGCGAATCCCGGCCTTGAAGAAATATTGCAGTTCTTCCCAGCTCGGATAGGCGGGCGTGCAGCCATGGCGGGAAACGGCGAAAGCGCCGCAGGCATTGGCGTATTTCAGCGTTGTCGGCCAGTCTTCGCCGCGCAGCCAGCCACGGAACAGCCCGGCCATGAAGCCATCGCCCGCACCGAGAACATTGAAGACCTCGATCGGGAAACCCTCGCCAGTTTCGCCATCATCGAGACTGGAAGGAATTTCACCGGCGAAAACCGAAGCACCCATCGGCCCGCGCTTGCACACCAGCGTCGCATTCGAGACCTTGCGCACGGCGTTCAGCGCCGTCAGCGTATCGGTGGAGCCGCCGGCAATGTGGAATTCCTCTTCCGTGCCGACGATGAGGTCGAAGAGATGCAGGGTGGATTGCAGCTTGGCGGTGACCTTCTGTGATTCGACGAAACGGCTCTCGCCATCGCCATGGCCGGCCACACCCCAGAGATTGGGGCGGTAATCGATATCGAGCGCGGTCTTCGCGCCATTTTCGCGGGCGAGTTTCAGCGCCTTCAGCACGGCCGCTTCCGTCTTCGGATGCGACAGATGCGTGCCGGTGGCGCAGACGCAGCCGGCTTCGGCAATGAAGGCGGGATCGATATCGTCTTCGCTGAGCGCCATGTCGGCGCAGTTTTCGCGATAGAAGATCAGCGGGAACTGGTTCTGGTCGCGAATGCCGAGCAGCACCAGCGCCGTCAGCCGCTCCGGATCGGTCTTTACGCCGCGCACGTCGACGCCTTCGCGCACCAGCTGTTCGCGGATGAAGCGGCCCATATGCTCATCACCAACGCGGGTGATGACGGCGCTGTTGAGCCCGAGGCGGGCAGCGCCGGCTGCGATATTGGTGGGAGAGCCGCCGATATATTTGGCAAAGGAGGCCATGTCCTCCAGACGGCCGCCGACCTGCGAGCCGTACAGATCGACAGACGAGCGCCCGATCGTGATGAGATCAAGTTTTTTCAAAAGGTTCCTCCTTAGCACCGCACCTCGGTACGGTCTGCCTCACATGTCTGGAGCAGCATTCAGGCGACGATCGCCCGCATCTTTCGCCATCCCGCTCCGATGAGCCTCCTCCGCTCATTTTCGTTCGTCACGAGACGGACGATTATGGAATGCCCGTTTCATGGATTTGGATCATAAATTCTATTTTTTCCGTTTTCAATAAAAATATTCAGGCTGTTTTGCGAGTTCCCACAGCCACGGCCAGCGTAATGGCCAGACAGAGCGTGGCGGAAAGCGAGCGGAACGCGCCGAAATCGATCTCGGTGACGGTCAGCAGCGTCGCGCCGGATTTGCGCAGCGGATTGACGGCGGAATCGGAAAGGGCGACGACCGGAATACCGTTGGCGCGGGCGTTTTCCGCCAGCTCCAGCGTTTCTGCGGAATAGGGAGAAAAGGTGATCGCTATCAGCGCATCGTCACGGGAAATGGCGCTGATATTGCCGAGCCCGCCGACCGCACTGTGCAGAACCGCCGGCACCTTCATCTTCTCGAAGGCGTAAGCGAGATAGCTGGCAATTGGGAAGGACCGCCGCAGACCGATGATATGCACGGTGCGCGCCTTCGCCAGCGCCGAAACCGCCTCGTCAAGCTGGCGGGTATCGACCGATTTCAGCAGCATTTCCAGTGAGGAACGGCCGGCCTCTACGAATTCGGCAAGCAGGCCGGATGCGCTTTCATCGCCCTTCTCCCGCAGATGGTCGAGCCGCGTGGCATAATCCGGCCGCCGCCGACATAGGAATCGCGGAACAGCCGCTGCATTTCCGAAAAGCCGGAAAAGCCCATGATCTGGCAAAAACGCATGAAGGCCGAGGGCTGCACGCCAGCCCCTTCCGCCATTTCAGCGACGGTGGAAACGGCGATGCGATCCTGATTGGAGGCGACATAATCGGCGCATTGCCGCAATCGTTTCGGCAAACCCTCCGCGACCTGGAGCAGCCGCTCCTCAAAAGCCTTTACGGATTCTGGCGCCTCGATTGCCGTCATTGTCGTTCCTTTGTGCAGACTGAAATCGTGTGCACTTTAACTGCAGTGGAATTTTTATTCCATTGGGTTTTTTAAGGTATGAGTGATGGACGGCATTTGGGGCAGTAATGGCCAGCATACTCTCCTCATCCCTGTTCCCCGGAACAAGCCCGAGGATGTCACAGGGATCCAGCCGCCGCGCGTCCGCGCGGCGAGGGGATTCCTTCCAGCCCAAGGACTTGGGCTGACTGGATTCCTGTGACGAGCACAGGAATGAGGGGAGCGCGGGTTTTCCCTTGTGAAGTAATCGAGAAAGATGCACGTTCATTTACATGAAGGGTTACGTTTATATTTTAGCATCCAAACGAAACGGCACGCTCTATACTGGTGTGACGAAGGATTTGCCGAACAGGATTTTCGAACATCAGAATGAACTAACACCCGGCTTTACTTCGCGATATGGCGTGAAGATGCTCGTGTGGTTCGAGGAATACGACCTGTTGACGAGCGCTATTACGCGCGAAAAAACAATCAAGAAATGGCCGCGGCAATGGAAGCTCAATCTGATCGAAAGCATGAACCCGGAGTGGGATGATATATCCGCTCATTTGCATGGCCTGTGACCCACGCACTATGATCAACCATTGACGGTCACCACACACTCACCTCATCCCTGTGCTTGTCACAGGGATCCAGCCGACGCGCGTCTGCGCGGCGAGAGACTCGTTCCAGCCCCAGGACTTGGGCTGGCTGGATTCCTGTGACAAGCATAGGAATGAGGGTGGTGGTGGGGACTCAATGCAACCCGCCAACGCCAAGATGCGTATCGATAATATCCGGGTTTTCCGCAAGGTCGCTGGATGGCCCCTCCCAGACGATGCGGCCGCGTTCCATGATGATGGCGTGGTCGGCGAAGTCGATGGCCATCTGGATGCGCTGTTCGACGAGGAGAATGGTCATTTCACCCGATTGCGCCAGTTTGGAGAAGGCGGCCATCAGCTCCTCGCAGATGACGGGGGCGAGGCCTTCCAGCGGTTCGTCGAGAAGCAGCACGCGCGGTTGGCCGAGAATCGTGCGGGCGGTGGAGAGCATTTGCTGTTCGCCGCCGGAAAGTTGCGAGCCGAGATTGCGGCGGCGCTCCTTCAGGCGCGGAAACAGCGTGTAGGCTTCCTCGATGGCCGATTTCGGCCGGGTCTTGAGGCCGACGAACAGGTTTTCCTCGACGGTGAGGGTGGGAAACACATCGCGGGTCTGCGGCACGTAGCCGAGGCCGGCTTTGGCGCGGGCAGCGCTTGGCAAAGCGGCGATGTCCTGCCCGCCGATGCGGATATCGCCGGCAAAGCGTTTCGTCTGGCCGGCCAGCGTGGCGAAGAGGCTGGTCTTGCCGACGCCGTTGCGGCCGAGCACGGCGAAACGCGAGCCCGACGGCACGGAAAGAGACAGGCCCTCGATGACGCGGGTGGGGCCATAACCGGCGGTGAGGTTGACGATTTCAAGCGGCGCTGCGGGCATCGGCGTAACTTCCCAGATAGGCTTGGCGGACTTCCGCATTGCTGGTGACGTCTTCCGGCGAACCGTCGAAGATGACGGCGCCGGCCGCCAGAACGACGACGCGTTTGGCGAAACGGAAGACCAGATCCATGTCGTGCTCGATCATCAATATGGCGAGATCGGCCGGCAGCCGGTCGAGCGCCTGTTCGATACGCGCGGTTTCCGTGGAAGGCACGCCGGCGGCCGGTTCGTCCAGCAGCAGGATTTTCGGGCGAAGCGCCATGGCAAGCGCGATCTCGATCAGCCGCTGCTGGCCATAGGCGATTTCGCGCACCTTTGTTTCGGCAAGTGCGAGAAGGCCAAGCGTGCCGAGAATGTCGCGGGCTTCGCTCATCACCGCAGGCATGGCGCGGTAACGGCCGAAAATCCGGCCAGTCTTGCCTTCGCGCTGGAGAATGGCAAGCGCTACGTGTTCCTCCGGGGTCATGTCCTGAAACAGCCTTGTGACCTGGAAGGACCGCACGAGGCCGCGCTTCACCCGCTGGCTGGCGCTGAGGCCGGTCACGTCTTCGCCAGCAATGCGCACCGTGCCGGCCGAGGGCTTGATATTGCCGGTGACGAGATTGACGAAGGTGGTCTTGCCGGCACCATTCGGGCCGATCAGCACCGTGCGGTCTCCCGGCGAAAGCGACAGCGAGACATTGTTGGTGACGACGAGGCCGCCGAAATTCTTCTTGAGGCCGGAGACTTCGAAAATGGCGCTCATTTGCGACCTCCACGGATGCGCGCAATGATCTGTTCACCCGCGCCATAAAGCCCGCGCGGCGCAAAAAGCACGACGGCAATCAGCAGCAGGCCGACAATGGTGAGCCAGTGGAACGGATTGGCGGCGGAAACGACATCTTCGAACCACATGAAGGTGACGGTGCCGATCAGCGCGCCGTAAAGCGAGCCCGCGCCGCCGAGCACCAGCATGACCAGTGCTTCGGCAGAAAGCGTGAAGCTGAGGCTGTCGAGGCCGACGACCTGGGTGGAAATGGCGTTGAGCGCACCGCCAATGCCGGCGACGATGCCCGATATGACGAACATCTTCAAAATCGTGCCGTTGACGGCGCCGCCCATGGCCTGAATGCGGATGCTGTCCTGCTTGACGCCACGGCACAACATGCCAAAGGGCGAGTTGACCACGACCCTGAGGGCGAGGAAGACGACGAGCAGCAGACAGACGCCATAAATATAGGCGGTGCGGCCGAAAAGATCGAATTCGAAGGTGCCGAACAGCGCGTCTGGGGAGACGCCGGCAAGACCGTCGCTGCCGCCCGTCCAGCCGGATGCCTTGTTGGCCGCCTCATGGAACAGGTGGATGACGGCGATGGAAAGAACGAGCTGCGGCAGGCCGTGGGCACGCAAGAGAACCGTGCCGGAGACCAGCCCGGCGACGCCGCCCGCAGCCGCGCCGATCACGGTCATCAGCAGCGGATCGGTGATCTCGAAATGGGCGGCGGCGATGCCGGCGGCATAGGCGCCCGCACCGAAGAGCGCGGCATGGCCAAGCGTGGCGACGCCGCAATAGCCGGTGACGAGATCGATCGACAGCACCAGGAGAGCAATAGCGATGATGCGGGTCAGAAGCGCCAGATTATCCGGAAACAGGTAATAACCGGCAATGGCGGCGATAATGATGAGGAGCGGTCCCGCAAGCGTGCGCAGCGGCGAGCGCGCCTTCGGGATTTCTGCCGTTTCAGTCACGTCGTTCATGAGCACCGCCATCTCATTTCGCCCTTCCGAGAAGGCCGCGCGGGAACAGCGTGATGATCACGATGACCGCCAGGTAAAAGAAGAATTCGCCATATTCCGGCGCGAGGTAACGCCCGGTCGTATCGATGGCGCCGAGCAGCAGACAGGCGATCAGCGCGCCGGGAATGGAGCCCGCGCCGCCGACCGAGACCACCACGAGGAAGGTCACCATGTAGCGCAGCGCATAATAGGGTTCGACCGGCAGCAATTCCGCGCCGATGACGCCGCCCATGGCGGCAAGGCCGACGGCGATGGCGAAGCTGACGGCATAGATAACCTCGGTGCGAACGCCGAGTGCGGCCGCCATGGCGGCATTATCGACAGCAGCGCGCAGCTTGATGCCGAAGGCGGTCTTTTCGAAGGTGAACCACAGCGCGCCGGCCACGGCGAGACCGCAGGCAATGGCGAAGATGCGATGCGTGGCGATGGTGCGGAAGCCAAGATCGGTGGGGCCGGCCAGCTGCTGCGGCAGGGGAATGGTCTTCAGCGTCGGCCCGAAGACGAAATTGGCGATGCCGATGATGCAGAACGTGATGCCGATGGTCATCAACACCTGCGTCAGCTCCGGCGCGCCATAGATGCGGCGATAGAGAAAACGCTCAAGCGGTATGGCGATGACGATGGTGCCGACGATGGCGACGAGGATCGCCACGGCATAACCGAGACCGAGGCCATGGGCGGCATAGGAGGCGAGATAACCGCCGATCATGGCGAAGGCGCCATGCGCCAGATTGACCACCCGCATCAGCCCCATCGTCACCGAAAGGCCGATGGAGATGATGAACAGGACCATGCCATAGGCAAGCGCATCGACAAGGATGCTGAAGACCGTCTGCATGCTGAAAAGCTCCTCCCGGTGCTGCAATACCCATCCGGGCCGGAACCGGGCCGCGACGGGCGGCCCGGAAAGTCTTTACAAACTGCCGTTATTTTGTGGCGGCGAGGCCCGTGTCGCCGGTTACTTCGCGGCGGCGAGGCCCGGATCGCCCTGTTTTTCGAAGGTCTGGACTTCCTTGTTGTAATAATTGCCGTTATCGCCCTTGGCCACTTCGCGCAGATAGATGTTCTGCGTGATGTGGCGGCTTTCCGGATCGATGCTGACAGGGCCGCGCGGGCTTGTCCAGGAAAGACCCTTCACCGCGTCCACCGCCTTTTCCGCATCCTGTTTGCCGCCGGTGGCCTCGATCATCTTGCTGATGACATACATGCCGTCAAAGGCGCCGACGGAAGGGAAGGAGAGTTCCTTCGGATTGCCGATGGCCTTGGCGGCGGCCTCCACGAAGGTCTTGTTCTCAGGCGAATCATGCGAGACGGCGTAATGGAAGGTCGTCTGCATGCCGAGCGCGGCTTCGCCGAGCGCCGGCAGGTCGGATTCCTGCGTCAGATCGCCCGGCGCGAAGAGCTTGACGCCTGCGGATTTCAGGCCGTTATCGTTGAAGGCCTTGACGAAGCCGAGCGTGGTCGGGCCCGACGGCAGGAAGGCGAAAACGCCTTGCGCGCCGGAATCCTTCACGCGCTGCATGATCGGGCTGAAATCATTGGTGGAAAGCGGCATGCGGATGCTTTCGACAACCTCGCCGCCGGCGGCGGTGAAGGCCGCCTTGAAGGCATTTTCGGCATCGACGCCCGGACCATAATCGCTGACCAGCGAGATGACCTTCTTCACGCCGCCATCAAAGGCCACCTTGGCGATGGGGGTGGAGGTTTGCCAGGTGGTGAACGAGGTGCGCACCACATAGGGGCTTTTCGTCACGATGGCCGATGTGGCGGCATTCATGATAACCATCGGCACATTGCCCTGCTTCAGCAAAGGCGTGACGGCCATGGCGTCGGGGGTGAAATAGAAGCCGGCGAGATATTGCACGCCTTCCTTGACCACCAGCTCCTGCGCCAGCGCCTTGGACTGCGCCGGATCGGCCTGCGGCACATCGCGATAGACGACCTCGACCGTATCGTCGCCGACCTTGTTGCCGTGAAGGGCGAACCAGGCATCGATGCCGGCCTTGAAGTTCTTGCCCTGCAGCGCGAAGGGGCCGGAGAACGGACCGACCACGCCCACCTTGATCGTATCGGCATAAGCGGCAGTACTGAAGCAGATGGCCGCGATGGCGGCGGTGATCCGTAATTTCATGATTTCCTCCCAATTGACCCGTGGCTCCCATCCACCGATCCAGACTGCCAGATTGATGAGTGCGGTGGCCAAAGTAAAATGAAATAAGGGGGGTGATAAATAACCTGACGGTTATCAATACCCGTCTCGCCGGGTTTGTCTCATGTAAGATCGCACAATAGTGATCATCCCGTGATTCTCAATGTATAGCGCCGCCGCAGCCATCACGACCGGTGTTTTCGCGGCACGTGGTATCGAAATGCTTCCTCATGAAAACCAGCTTTTGTGACATGTTTCGAAAATGACGGTCATACCCGCGCAAGCCTCGTGCCTTAACCAGTTCTAAGGGGATTGTTTGTAGCCTCGCGAAGCATATTGTGAACTTTATTTGGTGTCTGATGGGCGAATATCAAAATAGAGTTGTTGAGTTGATGCGAGATCGCGTTGGCGAAAGTATACTCAACAATAAGATCGAGCGCCGTGAAGCATTTCTTCGCAAGGCGCTGGCGCTGTATCACGTCATGGGCGGAGACGCGCAAGGCATGCATGCTGCGGTGGAGGATGTGGTCAACCTGCAAAAGCCGAGTGTCGATGTCGCTATTGGCGACGTGATGCATGAGCTGGCAGCAATCGGTCACGTTGCTGATCTCGATATTATTCAGGCCGGGTACAACAAGCTTGATGCCGCTAATCTGCATATTCTGAGCAAGGGCAAGAGGCTTTTGCAGAAGCAGCGGGACCAAAAACTCGCCGGCACGGCAGGAAAATAGGCCGCCCATCGAGGGCGGCCTGCAATATCAGGCCACTTCCCCGACAAGAATCTCCTGCCAGGCATCATAGGCGGAGAGAACCGTTTCCATCTGTGCGGTGTGGCCGGTGATGAAGTCGTTGCCGTAGATCGTCTCATCGGGATATTCGGTGATCAGCGTCATCGGCACGGTGTGGCGGTCGTCGACGGAGGACAGGCACGGGAAGCCGTTGATGATGCGGAAACCGGTTTCGCCGGCGTGGATTTCATAAAGAGCGATCTGTCGGTTGTTGTAATCGAGCAGGCCGGGAATGGCGCCGAGATGGCGCGTCACCCGGTCGAGCAGGGCTTCGGCCTGCCTTTCCCAGTCCGCATGGTGGCGGATGATGAGGAAGAAACCCTTCGGCAGCGTCCACATGGCGAAATTGCGCGGGACATAGCCGGAAAGCGGCCGGGTCCATTCATGCGATGGATAACCGTGCAGGTTCACATGCAGGCTGGCGCCGCTCATTTCCTGCGCCCTGAAACGGATTGCCTTCTCGTTGAGATGGACACCCGAATTCTCCCGCGTGCGATATTCGAGATCGTCGCCGAGCGCCGTGTAACGCGCCGCGTGATGCATGTGGCGCGGATTGTCGGCTCTCAACCGCTGATGCAGGGCGTAACCATCCGGATTTTCCAGCGGAGAAATGGTGAAATGTGCGCCCTTGCGCTCTGCGAGTTTGCGCGCGGCGCGGATGGCGCCGACGATGCCTGTCGTCTCGTTGGGATGCTGGCCGCCGCTGATCATCACCGCGGCATCGCTGCCGGCGACATAACGGGCGGCAAGAATGCGGCCGGAACGGGAGCGGGCCTCGAAGGCCTCGCCGCCGATTTCTTCAAGCAGCTTCGCGAGCTGGCCTGCCGCAACCGGTTCGCTGGCCGTATCGATCTGCTGTTCACGGCCATCGAGAAAAGCGGTGGTGAGCGTGCGGGCCTCGATGCGGACGGAGACTTCACCTTCGCTTTTCACGATTTCCGGTACGATCTGGCCGGGCTTCAGGCCCCGGTCACCCAGCGGCCGGCCGGATTTCTTCTGGAAGAACTCCAAAAGCGAGAAATAGAAATCCTCATGCAGGGCTTCGCGCAGGCTGACGACCTCATCGCCGAGGGAGAGCGGCAGATCTTCGGCCGGATGCGCGACGTGGATGTTCAGTTCCTCGAAATAGGGCTCTTCATCGCCCCAGCCATGGTTGGCGACGGCATGGATCGCCGCTTCGAAAAGCCGTTCGTAATCCGTTTCCAGCCGTTCACCCACAGCGTCGCCGGCAAGCCGGAACCAGCCCGTGGGTGAAACATTGGTTTCGCCGACGATATCGGTGTGCACCCGGTTTGGCGCCAGAATCTTCAGGGTTTCCTTCTTGCCGTTGCGGTTCAGGGTAACATCATAATGGAAGGCGTCATCTTTTCGGGCGACGAAGTCGATCTTCGCATCGCCCACCAGAGCCGCCAGCGGATAGGCTTCCAGCCGGAAACGATTGGCGGGCGCGTTGGTGTGCACCGGGTAACGCACCTCTATGGTGTCGACGCCATCCAGATTGATCTCTTCCAGAAAGGTGAAGAGAAGCGGCTTGTAGGCGCTGCGGATGCGGGCGCTGACGCCTTTTTTCTTCAGCCGGTTTTCGGCTTCGCGGCGGCTTTTGGCATCATCGAAGCTCCATGCCTCGAAGGACTGGCCGGGCTCGGCATTGGCGAGAAGCGCATCCAGCGTGCGTTCGAAAGTCTGGTCGAAAATCTGGCTCATCGCTGTTACCTCGAGGTTCTGCCGGTGGGGTCGAGGCTGTCGCGCAGCCAGTCGCCGAGAAGGTTGAGGCCAAGCACCGTCAGAAGGATAGCAAGACCCGGGAAGACGCTGACCCACCATGCCGTCTGCAAATAGGTCCGTCCATCCGCCAGCATGCCGCCCCAGCTCGGAATGGTCGGATCGACGCCGAGGCCGAGAAAGGTGAGGCTGCTTTCAAGCAGGATGTTGTTGGCGACATTGAGCGTCATCAGCACGATGACCGGGCCGATGAGGTTGGGCAGCAGATGCTGGAGAATGATGCGCCAGTCCTTCACGCCGATGGCGCGGGCGGAAAGGATGAACTCCCGCTCTCGCAGCGTCAGCACTGAGCCGCGCACGAGGCGGGCATATTGCACCCATTGCGAGACGATGAGGAGGATGATGGTGTTGGTGAGGCTGCCGCCGACAATGGCGATGAAGGTGATGGCAAGCAGAATGAAGGGCATGGCGAGCTGGATATCGGCAAAGCGCATGACCAGCATATCCCAGAAACCGCGATAATAACCGGCCACCAGTCCGACCGCGACGCCGAAGATGACCGCGCCGATGACCGAGGTGAAACCGACCAGCAGCGAAATCTTGCCGCCGGCGACGACACGGGCGAGCACGTCACGCCCCAGCGGATCGGTGCCGAGCGGATGGGCGGCATTGGCGAAGGGTTTGGCAAGGCGTGCCATCAGGTCGATCTTGTCCGCGCCGCCCGGAAACAGCACGTCGGAAAAGACGACGGCAAGGCAGATGACTGTCGTGAGGAACGCGCCGAGGACGAATTCGAGATTGGTGAAGCGCGCGAGACGCGAGGTTTTGGCAGCCATCGTCACTTACTCCGTGCGGATGCGCGGATCGACAAGCCCATAGGCGATATCGACCAGAAGGTTGATGCCGACGATCATCAGCGACAGCACGGTGATGACGGCCTGAAGCACGGGATAATCACGCGCGCCGACCGCATCGAAGGCCAGCGTGCCGAGGCCCGGCCAGTTGAAGACACGTTCGATGACGACGATGCCGCCGAGCAGCCCGCCGAATTGCAGGCCGAAATAGGTGATGAGCGGAATGGCGCAGTTGCGCAGCGCGTGTTTGTAGAGAACCTTGTTTTCGCTGAGACCCTTGGCGCGCGCCACCATAACATATTGCGAGCGCAGCGTATCGAGCATGGCCGTTCGGACAAGGCGGACATTGGTGGCGGTGAGGATGACGCCCATGGTGACGGCGGGCATGATGTAGCTGGCAAAACCACCCATGCCGCTTGGCGGCAGCCAGCCGAGCGTGATGGAGAATAAGAGCACCAGCATGGTGGCCAGCCAGAAATTCGGGAAGGACAGGCCGACAAGCGAGAAGATGCGGATCACCTGATCGGCCGCCTTGCCGCGCGAGGTCGCTGCCTTGATGCCGAGCGGGATGGAAAGCGCAATCGACACCGCCATGGAAATGAAGGCGAGCAAAAGCGTGGCGGGCAGGGCATCGGCGATGAGGCGCGAAACCGGCGTGCTGCCGGTGAAGCTGCGGCCGAAATCGAGCGTCACGAGGCCCTTCAGGAAGCTGAAATATTGCACGAAGAACGGCCGGTCGGTGCCCAGCGCCGCGCGAATGCGCGCCAGATCGTCTTCCGTCATGCTGCCGCCGCCCTGGAACATGGTGACAGCCGGATCGCCGGTGAGGCGAATGGCGAAAGAAACGAGAAGGGTGATGGCGATGACGACAAAAATCGCCTGCAGCAATCGCTTGATGAGGAAACCGGCCACGTTTTTTACCTTGCGAGGAAACGGGGGAAGAGAAATCCCGCCTTGCCCGCGAGAGGCGGACAAGGCGGCGTGTCAGAGGATCAACCCGCTTATTCGACGGTCACGTCGGTCAGCTTCAGGCGGTTATCCGGCGGTGCGACGAAACCCTTGACCCGCTTGTTGATGCCGTAAATGGCATTGGTGTTGTAAAGCGGGATTTCCAGCGCGCGGTCGGCGGTATAGCTGCCGATTTCCTTGAGGATTTTTTCGCGCTCGGCACGGTCGGTCAGCGGACGCTGGGATTCCAGCAGCTTGTCCAGCTTCTCGTCCTTGTCATAGGGGTTCCACTTTTCACCCGAGTGGTACATCGAATAGGCCGTGTTGTCGTAGTCGAAGGTCCAGCCGCCCCATTTCTGCTGGAACATCGCGCCGGTCTTGCCCTGCGGGATGATGTCGTTCAGCAGCACGTTGGTTTCATAGGGCTTGATGGTGGCGGTGATGCCGACCATGGAGAGGTAGCTGGAAATGACCTGCGCCACCTCGTTCATCGTCGCGTCATTGCCGCGGATATCGATCTGCAGCGCCGCGCCTGCCTTGACGCCGGCTTCCGCGAGCAGCTTCTTTGCACCTTCCGGATCGTAAGGCAGCGGCTTCAGTTCCGGGTCGTAACCGAAGGACAGCGCGCTCTGGAAGCTTGCGATTTCCGATGCCTGGCCGGCAAGGATCGACTTGACGATGGTGCCGCGGTCGACGGCCATGATGATCGCCTTGCGCACCTTCGGGTCGGCGGTGATGCCGTCACGGGTGTTGAAACGCAGCGCATCGACCGTCGGGCCGGGAACGCTGACGATCTCGAGCTTGGAATCGCCTTGGATAACCGGGATCATGCCGATCGGGATGGTGGGCGGAATGACGAGATCGACGCGGCCGGCCTGCAATTCGGCAACGGCGGTCGCCGGCTCGGCGATGAAGCGATATTCAAGCTCGGAAAGTTTTGGCGCGCCGCCCCAATAATCGGGGTTGGCTTCGAGCTTGATGTTGGTCTTCGGTGCGTAGGAAACGAATTTGAATGCACCGGTGCCGACGGGGTTGAGGTTGAAATTGTCCTCGCCCTTTTCCTGAATGTACTTCGGCGGAACGATCATGCCGCCATAACCGGCAAGCTTGGTCAGCAGCACGGGATCGGGCGCTTTCAACTTCATGTCGACGGTGTAATCGTCGATGACATCGACGCTTTCGATGGCGACATAGTTGGAGCGCTGCGGGCCCTTGGCGCCCTGTTCGCCGAGAAGGCGCTCGAAGGTGAACTTGACGGCGGCGGCGTTGAAGGGCTCGCCATTATGGAACTTGACGTTCTGGCGCAGCTTGAAGCGGATGCGCTTGCCCTCATCCAGCTCTTCCCAGGATTCGGCAAGGCCGGGCACGACCTTCAGGTCCGGGCCGCGATAGGTGAGGCCATCGAAGATGTTGGTGGCGACCGCCGCCCATTGCACGAGGAAGGTGTCGATCGGATCCCAGCTACCCGGGTCCTGCGGGCTGGAAATGGTCATCTTGCCGGCAGCAAGAGCCGGTGCGGCGGTAAAGGCCGTGGCGGCCATGGCAAGTGCGACGAACGTTGTCGTCATCCCCTTCTTGATCATTGTCATCTACCTGTTCCTCTTCAGATGGTTGTGGGTCTGGTTGTTATTCAGGCGCTCTTCGCGATGAAGTGGCCCGGATTGATTTCCTCATGGGCGAGAATGGCCGGCTCATCGCCGACACGGCGCACGGGATTGGGGATTTCGCCCTCGATCATGGCGATGCGGCGCTCGATGGTTGGATCGGCGACCGGCACGGCCGAAAGCAGGCGGCGGGTATAATCATGCGTCGGCGTTTCGAAGACCTGCCGGCGGCTGCCCATTTCCATGATCTGGCCGAGATAAAGCACGGCGACGCGGTGGCTCATCTTTTCCACCACCGCCATGTCATGGCTGATGAAGAGATAAGCGAGCCCGCGCTCGGCCTGCAAATCCATGAACAGATTGATGATCTGCGCCTGAATGGAGACGTCGAGCGCTGAGAGCGCCTCGTCCGCGATGATGAGCTTCGGATCGGAAGCCAGCGCACGGGCAATGCAGACGCGCTGGCGCTGGCCGCCGGAGAACTCATGCGGATACCGCGCGGCATGTTCGGAGCTGAGGCCCACACGCTCCAGCAATTCATCCACGCGCCGCTTTACGGCCTTCTGATCGTTGATCAAACCATGGGTGTTGATCGGCTCGGCAATCGAAAAACCGACCGTCTTGCGCGGATCGAGCGAGGCGAAGGGATCCTGGAAGATATATTGCACTTCCTGGCGCATGCGGAAGCGTTCCGCCGCCGACATCTGCGAATAGCTGCGACCATTGAAGGCAATTTCGCCTGATATGGCCGTCTGCAGTTGCTGGATGGTGCGGCCGATGGTGGATTTGCCGGAACCGGATTCGCCCACCAGCGCCAGCGTTTCGCCGGCGTGAATATCGAAGCTCACCTTCTGCACGGCGCTGCAACGGTGCGTCGCCTTGCCGAACAGGTTCTTGCGGATATCGAAACGCACGAACAGGTCCTTGACCGACAGAAGCGGCTTGGCGTCATATTTCGCGGTGTTTTGCACGCGCTCCTCGCCGACCACGACCGGCTGGCCGTCCTGCAACACGGTGAGCGGCAGGCGCTTGGGAAACTCTTCGCCTTCCATGCTGCCGAGGCGCGGAACGGCGGAAAGCAGGGCGCGCGTGTAAGGGTGCTGCGGATTGGCGAAGATATCCTTGACCGGACCTTCCTCGACCTTCTTGCCCTTCCACATGACGACGACGTCATCGGCCATTTCCGCCACCACGCCCATGTCATGGGTGATGAAGACCATACCCATGCCGAGCTTCTTCTGCAGGTCGCGCATGATGTTGAGGATCTGCGCCTGAATGGTGACGTCAAGCGCCGTCGTCGGTTCGTCGGCGATCAAAAGCTTCGGCCGGCAGGCGAGCGCCATGGCGATCATCACGCGCTGGCGCATGCCGCCGGAAAGCTGGTGCGGATACCGTTTCAGAAGTTCGGCCGCATCGGGCAGGCGCACCATTTCGAGCAGCTTCTGTGCTTCCGCCAGCGCTGCCTGCTTGCCCATCTTTTCATGCAGCACAAGCACTTCGCAGATCTGGTCGCCGATGGTGAAGACGGGGTTGAGCGAGGTCATCGGCTCCTGGAAGATCATGGCGATCTCCTTGCCGCGGATCGCGCGCATCTCTTTCTGAGATGCCTTCAGCAAGTCCTTGCCTTCAAAAAGGATTTTGCCGGTGGGGTAGGTCGCGCCCATCATATCGGCAAGGCGCATGGTGGAAAGCGAGGTGACCGATTTCCCCGATCCGGACTCGCCGACGATCGCGACCGTGCTGCCGGGCTCGACGCTGAAGGAGATATCGTCCACGACGCGGCTATTGCCGAACTCGACGCTCAGGCCTTCGACCGAGAGGAGGGCGTTTGCGGGTGCGGCAGTCATGTCAGCGTCTCCGGCGTGGCCTGCGCGGCAAAGCTGGCGCGGCCATGTGAAAATGAGGAAGGGAAAAATGTCTCGGGCAGGCGCGTGCTGGGCGACGCCATGGGCAAGGACGGGGATGTTGCGAAGAACTGCATGTCTTCAGGCCGCTTTATCGGCAAAATGCGCATTGGACGTCGCCCGCGGACACAGCACATTCGATGTCACCGAAGCGCCGCAGGCAACCTCATCGGTACCGGCCGGATGATTTGCGTCGGCCGCAGATTCGACGATGCGCATGTAACTCTAATTCCCCACCCTTGTTTTGCGAAAAAGCTAACAAAACCGAACAATCATGTCCAGAGTGTTGAACAATTTTTGTGTACTGCTCTACAAATGCGCAGCTGCACCGATTTTGAGCGCGCATTCCTGAAGAATGCTTCGCAATGATGCGTGTATTCCACGATTATTGTCGCTAAAAACCCTTGGGAAGAACGATGAGGAATGGGAATGCCGGGCATGAACAACAAGGCAGGTGCAGTCAGGCTGAGGGGCTTTTTACGGTGCTTGTCCAAGGATGATGTCGAACTGGTGCGACGCCACCTTCCCGAACATCTGCGTCTGACCAGAGCGGAACCCGGCTGTCTTTCCTTCGAGGTGTCCGAGACAGACGATCCCCTGATCTGGCAGGTAGATGAGCTTTTTGCCGACCGTGCCGCCTTCGATTTCCATCAGCAGCGGACACGGGCGTCCGAGTGGTTCACGGCGACCTCCGCCATTCCACGCGACTACGAGATAACGACATTGGCGTGAATGAGAACAGGCCGCAGCGGCATTCCTGCCGGCTGCGGCCTGATCGGGTTTCCCAGATCGTATTTCGGTGCCGGGATTTATTCCTTCGGCATGCCGACCGGCGGCGCAAGCCGTCTTTGCGCGGCGATGCGGAAGGGGGCGTTCATCGCGCCATAACCGCCATAGGCTCCGCGTCTTTCGATGATTTCGAAGAAGAAACCCTCGCCGAAGGTGCGGCTGTAGATCTGGAAATATTCGCCATTGTCGTCGCGGTCATAAAGAATGCTCGCGGCCCGGAGCGCGTCCGAAAACTCCGGCTCCAGCCCGAAACGGGCTTCCAGATCGTCGTAATAATTGCGCGAGATCGGCAGGGCGTGGAAACCGCGCGCCTGCAAGGCTTTTGCGGTGGCGAAGATATCGTCGGTGGCAAACGCGATGTGCTGGATGCTGGTGCCGAAGCCCTCGGCCAGAAATTTGCCGGCGAAAGTCTTGCGATTGTCCGCACCGTTCATTGTCAGGCGGAAATGCGGTGAGGGCATGCTTTCAATCGCCTGGCTGCGCACCAGCCCGCCCGGATCGACCACATCGACCATCGGCGTGCGCCGCGTCGCAAACAGCGAGGTGTAAAATAAAAGCCAGGTCAGCATTTCATCGTAATGCGTTGTTTGCGCAAGATGATCGATCCGCCTGAGGCCGGCGTCGCCTTCCGGCGTTCGGCCTTCCGTCGGCACGAATTCATTGTCCCATATGGAGGAAAGCTCTGGTGAAGCATCGAGGAAATAGATGACGCCGTTGCCCACGCCCTGAATGGCGGGAACGGCGACTTCGCCTGACTTGCGCGGTTCGGCGAAGGTTGGCGCACCCAATGCTTCGGCCCGCGCCAGTGCTGCTGCGGCATTATCCACCTTCAGCCCGAAGGCATAGGCATTGGTGCCGTGGATGGAATAGGAGGCTCCCGCGAAGCTGTCGCCGCCATCGCTTGTATTGATGACGATGCGAATATCGCCCTGCGTATAAAGATCGACATCGCGATTGCGGTGCCGGGCGGTGTTTTCAAAGCCGAGCGTGGCGAGAAGGGCTTCCAGATTGGGCTTTTCTTCCGGTGCTGTGGTGAATTCGACGAATTCCACGCCTTCCGTCTCCACCCGTTCCGGCATGGCGGGCACATCGATGCGGATATCGGGTTCGAGACGGCGCACCTGGTCCATCAGGTTGATGAGCGAGCGGTGGCCGTCTTCGGCCAGCAGCCGGGCCGAGCCGCCACGGAACTGGTCGTTGAAGATTTCGAGCGACAGCGGGCCGTTATAGCCGGTTGCGGCCACGGCGCGCATGAAATCCACCACCGGCAGATCGCCTTCGCCCGGCATGTTGCGGAAGTGGCGGCTCCAGTAAAGCAGGTCCATGTCGATCAGCGGCGCATCGGCAAGCTGCACGATGAAGATTTTGTCGCCAGGAATGGAGCGGATCGAATTCGGGTCGATCTTGCGCGACAGCGTGTGGAAACTATCGAGGATGATGCCGACATTGGCGTGATCGGCGCGGCGCACCACTTCCCAGGCGTCGCGGTGATCGCTGATATGGCGGCCCCAGGCCAGCGCCTCGTAACCGACGCGCACGCCATGTTTTGCCGCAAGCTCCCCGAGCTGATGGAAATCGGCGGCGGCGCGGTCGATGCCGCCGAGCGAGACCGGCGAGACATTCGAGCAGATCAGCATCAGGTCGGTGCCGAGTTCGCCCATGATGTCGAATTTGCGCTCGGCCCTTTCAAAAGCGCGGCTCCGGTGCGGCTCCGGCATGCCCTCGAAATCGCGGAACGGCTGGAAAAGGGTGATATCCAGCCCGTGATCGGCGGCCAGCGCTTTCACCTCGCGCGGCGAGGCGTCGTAGGTCAGGAAATCGTTTTCGAAAATCTCAACGCCGGAAAAGCCCGCTTTGGCGATGGCCGCCAGCTTTTCGGGGAATTCGCCGCTGATCGATACGGTTGCAATGGATGTGCGCATTGGCATGCCGTGTCTTATTGTGTCATAGCTCGCCATATTGCCTTCCTTTTCAGCCTTATGTACTGATTGGTTAATAAAGGGGACGCAGCCAGAGGCCAGCCCCGTCCAGGGAATGAAGCATGAGCAAAAGCACGACCTCCAAAGGCACCCGCGATACCCGGCAGGCGAAGCGCGATCCGGAAGGGGTGCGCCGGGATATTCTTTCCGTCGCGATGGAGGAATTTTCGCAGAATGGCCTGTCTGGCGCCCGCATCGATGAGATTGCGGCGCGCACGCGCACGTCCAAGCGCATGATCTATTATTATTTCGGCGACAAGGAAGGCCTTTACAAACGCGTGCTGGAGGAAGCCTATGCGCAGGTGCGCGGCGGCGAAGGTAGTCTTGAGCTGGATGATCTCGAGCCGGTCGCCGCACTTGAGAAGCTCTGTCGGTTTACCTTCGAGCACCACCGCCGCAACCCCGCTTTCGTGCGGATGGTGATGACGGAAAACATTCACCACGGCAGGCACATCAGGGTTTCCGAAGCGATCCGCAACGTCAACCGACCGGCCATTGAAATCATGCGCCGAATATTGAAGCGCGGGCAGGATGCCGGCGTGTTTCGGCCCGGACTGGACGCTCTTGAACTGCATTGGCAGATCAGTGCTTTGTCTTTTTATAACGTCTCGAACACCGAGACTTTTTCGTTCAATTTTGGCGACACGCTTTTTAGCGAGGCCGGCCAGGAAGCGCTGTCTGCGCATGTGGCGGAGATGTTGCTGCGCTATGTATTGATGCCCGAGCATATTACGCGGATCGGGAAAGGCGATTGATGAGGTGGCGCAGCGCCACCTCATAGCCATCGACGCCGAGGCCGGCGATTACGCCTTCGGCGCGGGTCGAGATATAGGAGTGGTGCCGGAAAACCTCGCGTTTGTGGATGTTGGAAATATGCACCTCGATCACCGGCCCCTCGAAGGCATTGAGCGCATCGAGGATCGCGACCGAGGTGTGGGTAAAGGCGCCGGGATTGATGACAATGCCCGCGGACTTGCCGCGGGCTTCGTGAATCCAGTCGATCAGCTCATATTCCCGGTTGCTCTGGGCAAAAAACAAATCGTGGCCCGCGCTTTCGGCGATCCCACGGCAATTGGCCTCGATATCGGCGAGCGTTTCATAACCATAGATTTCCGGCTGGCGCTGGCCGAGCAGGTTGAGGTTGGGACCGTTCAGAACAGTAAAAAGGCTCATGCGACGCCCTCCGCCATACAAAGCTCGGTGAAATGCGCCGTCATGCGCCCGGCATCCGGCTCGCGGCCGCAGAAGAGGCGGAATGCACCGACGGCCTGAAACACGGTCATGCCGCCGCCGGGCAGGGTGCGACAGCCCTTTTTCGCCGCCGTCGCCAGCAATTCGGTGACAAGCGGCATATAGACGATATCGGCCACCCAGTGCCGCCGTTCGATGAGATCGGCCGGAACCGGCATGCCGGGATGGGCCGGCATGCCCATCGGCGTGGCGTGGATCAGGCCATCGGCAAAGGGCAGGGAGGCGGCGGGGTCTTTGACGGCAAGCGCGCGGCCCTCGCCGAAGCGGGCATTGAGTTCCCGGGCCAGTTGCTCCGCCCTTGGGAAATCCCGGTCGAAAATGTCGAGGCGGGCGATATCGAGCTTCAATGCGGCATGGGCCACCGCAACGCCAGCGCCACCCGCGCCGACCAGAAGCGCCCGGTCACGCCGCGCATCCGGCAGGCCGCGCACGAAGCTTTCGTAAAAGCCGTACCAGTCGGTGTTGTGGCCGATGCGGCGTCCGTCCCGGAAGACGACCGTATTGACTGCGCCCAGCATGCGGGCATCGTCCGACAGTTCGTGCAGATGCGGAATAACGGCCTGCTTGAAGGGATGGGTGATGTTGGTGCCGGAAAAACCGCGCGCTTCCAGCTCGTCCAGCAGGTCGGGAAGGGCGCTCGACGGCAGCTTGCGGGCGGTGACATCCACCAGCTCGTAGGAATAATCGAGGCCGTGCGCCGCCCCTTCGCGCATGTGCAGCGCGGGCGATTTTGAAAGCTGTATATCGGCGCCAATCAGGCCGACCTTGAAGGAAGTTTTCTCTGTCATGATCACGTGTCGCTCATCGGACGGTGTGGGAGAGGCGGGATTATCCCCGCCTGTCTTAAGAGCGCGCGAACCTCAGTGGTGGGCGAGAATTTCGCCGAGGAACGTGCGCGTGCGCTGGTGCTTGGGATCGCGGAAGAATTCTTCCGGCGGGCCTTCCTCGATGATCTCGCCTTCCGACATGAAGATCACCCTGTCGGCCACCTGCCGTGCAAAGCCCATTTCATGGGTCACGCAGATCATCGTCATGCCGTCGCGGGCAAGGCCGATCATGGTGTCGAGCACTTCCTTCACCATTTCCGGGTCGAGCGCCGAGGTCGGCTCATCGAACAGCATGGCCTTCGGCTCCATGCACAGCGCCCGGGCGATGGCCGCGCGCTGCTGCTGGCCGCCGGAAAGCTGGGCCGGGTACTTGTCTGCCTGGTTGAGAATGCGCACGCGCTCCAGATATTTGCGCGCCGTCGCCTCCGCATCGGCTTTCGACAGGCCCTTCACCCGCATGGGCGCAAGCGTGCAGTTTTCCATGATGGTCTTGTGCGGGAAGAGATTGAAGCTCTGGAACACCATGCCCACCTCGCGGCGAACCGCATCGATGGCCCGGCTGGAATCCGACAGCGTCGTTCCCTCGACCGTGATCTTGCCCTCCTGGATTTCCTCCAGATGGTTGATACAGCGGATGAGCGTGGATTTGCCCGAACCGGACGGCCCGCAAAGAACGATTTTTTCGCCTTTGCGAACCGTCATGTTGACGTTTTTAAGCGCGTGGAAGGCTCCATACCACTTTCCCACCCCTTCAAGGGCGATCAGCGGAGCCTGAGCGGCGGATTGCGGCATGGAACTTTCCTTCATGCTTTGGCAGCAGTGTTAGTTGACGGTGTAGGGAATGTCGGGAAGCGAAGCCGGGAACTGCGGCACCGGGCGCTTCATCCATTTGGCGTAGACTTTTTCGAGGTCGCCATTGGCCTTGATCTTGTCCAGATAGGCGTTCAGCGCTTCGTTCCAGTCCTTTTCGCCGGGGCGTGTGGCGGCGCTGTTGTAGAGGGTCACGAGGTCGAACTTCACCTCGTAATCCTTGCCGCCGGCAGCCGCGAGACGGTCGCCATAGAACTGGTTACCGCCGATCGCCTCGATCTGGCCCGACAGGATCGCCTGAATGGTGGCGGCATCGTCATCGAAGCGAAGGATATTCGCCTTGGTGCCAGCCCCTGCGGTCAAGGCCGTATCCATCGGGCTGGATTTCGGTGCGCCGACGGTCATTCCGGTCAGATCGTCGAAACCGGCGATCTTCTTGTCCTTGGTGGCATAGACCGACATGACATTATGCGCGTAGGGCTGCGCATATTGCACGTTCTTCGCCCGCTCCGGCGTCATTCCCATCGATGCGAACAGCGCATCGACCTTGCCGGTGCGAAGCGAAGGGATGCGGTTGGCGACGGCAAGCGGCACAAATTCCACCTTCAGCCCCAGATAATCCGCAAATCCCTTTGCGAGATCGGCGTCATAACCCTCCTGAACGCCGGTGGAATTGATGAAACCCCAGGGCGCATTATCGCCCTGGATACCGATCACGACCTTGCCGCTGGCTTTTGCCTCGTCAAGCGTTCTCGCATCTGCCGCCACCGGCGTCAGAACCGGCAGCAAAGCTGCCGTCAGTCCCGCTGCAAGGGTTGCTCGCCAACCCGTCAGGGTTTTCAAGATTCTCATTGTTTGCTCCTCCCAAATCCAGACGGAACCCGCCGTTACTTCACGGTGAACGGGATGTCGGGCAGGCTGTCCGGGAAGGCCGGGACTTCGCGCTTCATCCACTTGTCGTAGATCTTGGCGAGCTGGCCGTCGGACTTGATCTTGTCGAGGAAGGCGTTGACGGTCTCGTTCCAGTCCTTTTCACCGGGGCGGGTACCGGCGCCGTTGTAAAGCGTCGTCAGGTCGAATTTCGGCTCATATTTGCCTTCGGCAGCCTTGTTCAGGCGGTCGCCGTAGAACTGGTTGCCGCCGACGACCTCGACCTGGCCGGAGATCAGCGCCTGAATATTGGCGGCGTCATCGTCGAAGCGCAGGATATTGGCCTTGGAACCTGCGCCGGCGGTGATCGCCGTATCCATGGCGCTGGACTTCGGAACGCCGACGGCGATACCGGTCAGATCGTCATAACCGCCGATCTTCTTGTCCTTGGGGCCGTAGACGGAAAGCACGTTGCCGGCATAGGGCTTGGAATATTGAATGGTCTTGGCGCGTTCGGCCGTCATGCCCATGGTTGCGAACAAGAGGTCGACCTTGCCGGTCAGCAAAGCGGGAATGCGGTTGGCCACGGCGAGCGGTACGAACTCAACCTTGACGCCGAGATAATCGGCAAAGGCCTTGCCGATATCCGCATCGAGGCCATCCTGCACACCGCTGGAATTGACGAAGCCCCACGGCGAGTTGTCACCCTGAATGCCGATGACGACCTTGCCCTTGGCCTTGGCCTCTTCCACCGTGCCGGCGAAAGCATCGACCGGTGCGACGAAGGGCAGGGCAACCGTTGCCGCGGCAAGCGCGAGCAGGGCGCGACGAGAGAATTTCATGCTGGTGGTTTTCATCTTTTGCTCCTCCTTACAAAGCTGATGAGGTCTTCATGGATTTAGCGGGTTGCGGTCTGCAGCCGCTTTTCAACGCTGGCGCCCCACAGGGAAAGCGGCCAGCAGATCAGGAAATAGATGACGCCGACGAGGGCGAAGACGGTGAGCGGGCGGAACGTCTGGTTGGAGACGATCTGGCCGGCGCGCGACAGCTCGACGAAGCCGACAATGGCCGCAAGCGAGGTGCCCTTGATAAGCTGCACGAGGAAACCGATGGTGGCCGGCAGCGAAATCTTGAAGGCCTGCGGCAGAACCACGTCCTTCATGCGCGAGATATAATGCAGGCCGAGCGCATTGGCGGCTTCCGTCTGGCCCTTCGGCACCGCCTGGATGCCGCCGCGCCAGATTTCGCCGAGGAAGGCGCTGGCATGCAGCGTAAAAGCGATGGCGACCGCAATCCAGGCATCGACATTGAGGCCCGCAAGCGCCACGCCGTAATAGACCACGAAAAGCTGCATCAGGAGCGGCGTGCCCTGAAAGACGGCGATGTAACCGGTGCTGGCGCGCTGGATTGCCGGGCTGTCCGCGACGCGGGCAAGCGCCACGCAAAGGCCGAAGACGCCGCCGCCGATAAAGCCGATGATGGTCAGCGCAAGCGTCCATTTCAGGCCTTGCAGCAGGAAGAAGAGTTCGTTGGGACCGATGGATGCCATTGTCTTTTCCTCACTTGACCGGATAGCTGAAGGATGCGCGGGAGATGAGCGAGAAAATGCCCATCATCAGCGAGGAAATGACCAGATAAAGCAGCGTGATCGAGAAATAGACCTCGAAGGACCGGAAGGTATCCGCCTCGATCTTCTGCGCCACCGAGGTCAGCTCGTAAGCGGCGATCGAGGTGCAGACCGAGGTGGTCAGCGTCAGCATGATGAACTGGCTGGTGAGCGAGGGATAGACCGCCCGCAGCGCCGGCTTCAGGATGATGTGCCGGAAGATCTGCGCACGGTGAAGGCCGAGCGCAAGCCCCGCCTCCACCTGGCCCTTGGGAATGGAATCGACCCCGCCGCGAATGATTTCAATCGCATAGGCGCCGCCGTTCAGAGCCAGCGCAATGATGGCCGTTACCGTCGGGTTGAGCTTGATGCCGATCTGCGGCAGGGCGAAGAAGATGAAGAATATCTGCACCAGAAACGGCGTGTTGCGGATTGTTTCCACAAAACCGATGACGAGGCCGCGCAGCAGCTTGAACCGCGAGCGGCGGGCGACGACGCCCAGAACGCCGATGACGGTGGCGAGCGACATGCCGGCAATCGCAAGGCCGATCGTCGCCAGACAGGCTAAAAGCAGCTCGGGAAGGCGCTCTATGACCGCCGAAAAATCGAGACTGTAAGACATTCTTCCTCCCAACCCGTTCGGGTCCGGACAGGCGTTTCGCCTTGTCCGCATCGCTTTGGAAACCTTGCGGCGCCAAAGCCCTCCATTTGTCGTTCACTGCCGCTGCAGGCTTCAAAACCCCTGTCGGCGGCAGGCTGTTAATCTTAATGTTTGTACCAGTTAGTTCATTTTTGTGTCAAGCGTCATGTCCGGTTAAAAAGCAGCTTTCATGCTGTTTTTTCATTTTCTGGATTTCTGAATAAAGTCTTTTTTATCAATGACTAATGCGGAAAAGCGCAAGCGCTTTCCACGCGTCGTCATGCTGCTTCCGGCCCGCCGTTCGGCAGTGCCCGAAAACCCTGTCTGCGCACGAAATCGACCGGCCCTGCGGCTGGAGTTTTTTCGCTTTTCTTCGAACCGCGAAAACACTCCACCTCTTTGTTTTGACGCATTTCCGGACGGAAAACCGGGCTCCACTTTTCCTGGAAATGCTCTAGTTTTCGCCTGTGCCCAGCCTGTCTATCTGCTCGGCCAATCGCTCGGCGATCAGCAGCGAGGCGCCCGTTGCTGTCACCATTTGCGGCAGCGACAGCCATTCCAGCATCCAGCCCGCGCCGGATCTTTCCTGTTCGTGCACGAGCGACTGGTGCAGGGCGGATATCTGCACGGCATTGAAGCGTGCGAGCGTCACCAGCGCTTCGGCATTGACCGGGTTCTGTTTGTGCGGCATGGCCGAGGAGCCGCCGCCGCCGGAGAGGCGGATTTCCGCACCGAGCTCGGCCATCAGCGCAATATCCTGCCCGAACTTGCCGAGCGCGCCGGTGATCAGCGAGAGCAGATTGGCGAATTCGGCGATGCCGTCGCGCTGGCTCTGCCATTGCGGCCTGTCGGCAAGGCCGAGCCGTTTTGCGAGATCGGCACGCACCGCTGCGGCATTGTCGCCAAGCTTTTCCAGCGTGCCGGCCGCCCCGCCGAATTGCAGGGCGAAGCCGCTCTGCGTAAAACTTTCGAGCCGCAGCAGGTGGCGTTCCAGCGGCGCAGTCCAGCTCGCCGCCCGGTCGGCGACGGTGATGCCGATGGCGGCCTGCATGCGGGTATAGCCCGTCAGCGGGTTGTGGCCGTCGCGGGAGGCAAGGTCTCCCAGCGTATCGATCAGGCGGCCGAGCCGGGCCGAGATGATTTCCGCCGCAGCCTTCAGCCGCAACATCAGGCTGGTATCGATGACATCCTGGCTGGTGGCGCCGAAATGCACGCTCTCCGCCGCCTGACCGGCGACCGCCGCGCGCATCTGCCGGATGAGTTCGGGAACCACGACGCCGTCCTTCGCGACGCCATGGCGAAGCGCCGTCATATCGGCGGCAAAATCCGAAAGCCGCGAAATGATCGCTTCCGCCGCCTCCTCGGGGATGATGCCGGCCTGCGCTTCCGCCTGCGCCAGCCCCGTCTCGAAACGGACCATGGCGTCGATATCCGCTCTTGCCGAAAACAGCTCGACGATCTCGCTGTCGCCGAAGAGGCCTGACAAAAACGGATGCTCGAAGGGGGAAAGGCTCATCTTCCGTCTCGCTTTCTTTTGCGCATATCGTCGTCGCAAAACCGCTGCACACTTTTGCGCGATATGCGTCAGATATCGAAAAACACGGTTTCGCCTTCGCCCTGAAGGCGGATATCGAAACGATAGACGTTGCCTTCCTCTTTTTTGGCGACAAGCGTGGCGATGCGGCTTTTCTGCTCGATGCGGGCAAGAACCGGGTCGGCGGCATTGGCCTCCTGTTCTTCCGGGAAATACATGCGGGTCTGCAAGCCGATATTGATGCCGCGGGCGACGATCCAGAAGGTGATATGCGGCGCCATCGGCCGGCCATCACGGAACGGCACTTTGCCCGGCTTGATGGTTTCGAAGACGAACTCGCCCGTATCCATGTCGCCGGGCGAACGGCCCCAGCCGATGAAATTCGGATCGGCCTTGCCCCGCGTTTCGCTGGGGCTGTTATAATAACCGTCGGTATCGGCCTGCCAGATTTCGATCAGCGCGTCCTTCAGCGCCATGCCCGCACCGTCATAGACCGTGCCGCGCACGCTGATGCGTTCGCCGCGGGCCTTGTCGCTATAAAGCGGACCGGAACCGAGATCCTTCTCGAACACGCCCTCGATACCGACGAAATTGGGCGTGCAGCCGATATGCACGTAAGGGCCGGCCGTCTGCGAGGCGGTTTCCTTGAGATAGTTGAGCGGCTGAACCATGGTCAGTTGCCCTCCATGCGGTTTTCGAAAAGGGTCGAGCGGCGGCCGCGCAGAACGATATCGAACTTGTAGGCCAGCATGTCCATCGGCAGCGTCGCATTCATGTCCAGCGGCGCGATCAGTCTTCTGATCGCATCCTCATCCGGAATGGTTTTGACGATCGGACATTTCCAGATCAGCGGATCGCCTTCGAAATACATCTGGGTGATGAGCCGCTGGGCGAACCCGTGGCCGAAGACCGAGAAATGGATATGGGCCGGCCGCCAGTCATTGACGCCGTTCGGCCAGGGATAAGCGCCGGGCTGGATGGTCTTGAACCAGTAATAGCCGTTCTCATCCGTGATGGTGCGGCCGACGCCGCCGAAATTCGGATCGATAGCGGCGAGGTAGCTTTCCTTCTTGTGGCGGTAACGGCCGCCGGCATTGGCCTGCCAGAATTCCACCAGCGCGCCATCCACGCCGCGGCCGCGCTCGTCCAGCACCCGGCCGTGCACCAGAATGCGCGGACCGACCGGCATTTCGCCGGGGCGGGCATAGTTGAGGATGAGGTCGTTATCCAGCGGGTTCAGCATTCCATGGCCGAAAACGGGGCCGGTGATCTCGCTTTTTGTGCCCTCAAGCGAAATCAGCGCGCGCTGCGGCGAACGCAGGATCGAGGTCTTGTAGCCGGGCGCATAGGCGAGCGGATGGATGTCGCGGTTGCGTGCGAAGAACGGTCCGGTTTCCGGCGGCTGATTGCTCATTTCGTCTCCTCCTCATCGCCAGAATTATAGGTGCCAGAATTATCAGGGGAACTATCGGCTTTCATGCTGGCCAGGGCAAGCTTGGCGATTTTGAAAGCGTGGTTGGCGGCGGGCACGCCGGCATAGATCGCCACATGCAGCAGCGCCTCGCGAATATCCGCCTCGGTGGCGCCGGTATTGGCGGTGGCGCGCACATGCATGGCCAGCTCTTCGTCCTGCCCGAGTGCTGCAAGCAGGGCGATGGTGACCATCGAGCGCTCGCGCTTCGTCCAGTGGTTGCCCGACCACACCGTGCCCCAGGCGGCTTCGGTGATGAGCTGCTGGAAAGGCTGGTCGAAACCGGACGTCATGGTTTGCGCCCGGTCGACATGGGCGTCGCCGAGCACGGAGCGGCGGGTCTTCATGCCCTGTTCGAATCTTGCGTTCTTGTCGATATGGTCCGCCATCGGTCAATGCTCCGGCAAGGTCTTGAGAAAAATGGAGGCTGCCTGCGCGTAGGCGAGCGGCTGTTCAAGGCAGGGAATGTGGCCGCAGCCGGCGATGGTGACGAGACGGCTTGCGGGAATGAGGTCCGCGAGCGACCGCACCAGTTCCGGTGGGGTGGAGCCATCCTGATCGCCCGCCACGCAAAGCGTCGGCACGGCGATGCGCCCGGCGGCTTCGGTAAAATCCGCATCGCGGATGGCGGCGCAGGTGCCGCTATAGCCGGCTTCCGGCTGTTGCGAGAGCATGTTGCGCGCGCCGGCATAGGCGGCATTGTCAGGCTTACGGAAGGCGGGTGTAAACCAGCGCTCCATCACGGGATCGACCAGCGAGACGAGGCCATCTGCGGCGATCTTGTCGATACGGGCGTTCCACATCTCGGCCGTGCCGATCCTGTGGGCGGTGTTGCTGAGCACCAGCGCGCGCACCAGATCGGGACGGCGGGCATAAAGCCCCTGCGCAATCAGGCCGCCGACCGACAGGCCCCAGATGATCGCGCTCTTCACGCCAAGATGGTCGAGGAGTGCGGTCAGATCGCCGGCATGATCGTCGATGGAATAGGGAGCGTGCCCGACATCCGAGAGCCCGTGGCCGCGCTTGTCGTGCAGCACATAGGCATAATCATCGCCGAGTGCTTCGATCACCGCATCCCAGATGCGGAAATCGGTGCCGAGCGAATTGATGAAGGCGATGACCGGCTTGCCTGTGTCCAATCCCTTGACGCGGTAATGGATCACGGTCTCGCCGCAGCGCAGAAAATGCATGATGTGCTCCTCCTGCCGGGGATATTGCAAGCGGGTTCCGGTTAAGTAAAATGACATTATCGATGAAAATCATAACCTGTGGATTATATGAGCGATGGTCGATCAGCGTATCAAGTTCCGCCACCTGCAAACTTTCGTGGAGGTGGCGCGGCAAAAGAGCGTCATCCGCGCTGCGGAAATCCTGCATGTCAGCCAGCCGGCGGTGACGAAGACGATCCGTGAACTGGAAGATATTCTCGGCGTCTCGCTGTTCGACCGGGAGGGGCGCGGCATCCGCATCAGCCGTTATGGCGAGGTGTTCCTGCGCCATGCCGGCGCGACGATGACGGCGCTCAGGCAGGCGGTCGATTCGGTATCGCAGGAGGCGGCGCGCGCCGGTCCGCCGGTGCGGGTTGGCGCGCTGCCCACGGTGTCTGTTCGCATCATGCCGAAGGCGATGGCCGGTTTTTTGGCCGAGAGAACCGGCAGCCCGGTGAAGATCGTGACGGGCGAAAACGCCGTGCTGCTGGAACAACTGCGTGTCGGCGATCTCGATCTTGTTGTCGGCCGTCTGGCCGCACCGCAGAAAATGGCAGGTTTTTCCTTCGAGCATCTCTATTCGGAAAAGGTGCGCTTCGTGGTGCGCGCCGGGCACCCGCTGTTGTCACCCGGCCTTTCGGTGTTCGATCACCTGCATGAATATCCCGTGCTGATGCCGACACGCCAATCGGTCATCGGCCCTGTCGTCGAGCAGTTTTTGATCGCCAACGGCGTGCCGGCCCTGCCGATCCGCATCGAAACCGTATCCGACGCCTTCGGCCGCGCCTTCCTGCGCACCAGCGATGCGATCTGGATCATCTCGGAAGGCGTGGTGGCGGCGGATGTGGCGGATGGCATCCTCGCGATCCTGCCGGTCGAGACCGGCGATACCAGCGGCCCGGTGGGGCTGACGGTGAGGACCGATATGCAGCCCTCACTGCCGCTTTCGCTGCTGATGCAGGCTATTCGCGAGGCGGCGGGTGAGTTGCTGGATGGTAGGGCGGAGGTTGGTTCTTGAGATGAGGGTGGGGGTCGGAAAAGTCTGAGAACCTCTCCTCCGTCATTCCGGCCTTGAGCCGGAATCCAGCCATGGTGCGTCTGCGCCGTGAAAAGAGTCTCTTGCGATCAATGACTTGATCGCGCTGGACCCCGGATCAGGTCCGGGGTGACGGATGGGGAAACGGTAGAGATAAAAGCCGCGTGTCTGGGGCAGCCCCTAATAGGGAAGCCCCACATAATTCTCCGCAAGCGCGGTGGAAGCGGCGCGCGATTGCACGAGGTAGTCCAGCTCCGCCTCCTGAATGCGCTGGCCGAAATCTCCCGTGTCAGGGAAGCGGTGCATCATCGTCGTCATCCACCACGAGAAACGCACGGCCTTCCAGACGCGGGAAAGCGCCTTCTGCGAATAGCCGTCGATGCCGGCCTCGGAACGGTCGCGATAAAATTCGATCAGCGCCTCGCTCAGATAATGCACATCGCTGGCGGCGAGGTTGAGGCCCTTGGCGCCCGTCGGCGGCACGATATGGGCGGCGTCTCCGGCCAGAAACAGCCTTCCGAACCGCATCGGTTCACAGACGAAGGACCGGAGCGGCGCGATGGATTTTTCAAAGGACGGGCCGGTTACCATCACATCCGCATGGTTTTCCGGCAGGCGACGGCGGATTTCGTCCCAGAAACGCTCGTCGCTCCAGTCCTCCGGCCGGTCCTCCAGCGAACACTGAATGTAATAACGGCTGCGGGTGTGCGAGCGCATGGAACAGAGCGCAAAACCGCGCGGGTGGTTGGCATAGATGAGTTCATGGTTGACGGGCGGCACATCGGCCAGAATGCCGAGCCAGCCGAAAGGATAGACCTTCTCGAATTCCTTGATGGCGCCTTGCGGCACCGATTTTCGGCTCACCCCGTGGAAGCCGTCGCAGCCGGCGATGAAATCGCAATCGATCCGGTGGGTTACGCCGTCTTTCTGATAGGTGACATAGGGGCTTGCGCCATCGAAATCATGCGGTTCGACATTGCCGGCGTCGTAGATGGTCACAAGGTTTGCCGCTTCGCGGACATCCATCAGGTCATGGGTCACCTCGGTCTGGCCATAGACCATCACATGGCTGCCGCCGGTCAGGTCGAAGAGATCGATACGGTGGTCGCGGCCGTCGAAGGTCAGCGAAAATCCGTCATGCGGCAGGCCTTCCCGGTGCAGGCGCTTGTCCGCACCGACCTTTTCCATGAGCTGCACCGTGCCTTCTTCCAGCACGCCGGCGCGGACACGGCCGAGAATGTAATCCTTGCTGACCCGGTCGAGAATGACGGTCTCGACGCCTTCTCTGGCCAGAAGCTGGCCAAGCAGAAGCCCCGAGGGGCCGGAGCCGATGATGACGACCTGGGTGCGCATTGTTTCCTCCCGAACTTGTCTCCTATCAAGAAATTGACCAAGGGATGCGGCAAGCTCAATGGACTTTCTGATCGGCAAATTGCACAATCCGACCATTGTGCGGAGGAGCGAAGGAACATGCGGCTTGCTGCGAGTGAGGGTTTGTATGGCGAAGAAGCGGTGCAAGGCACTGATTTCCGCTTTCATTGCGAGACGCTTTTTTCCAGAAGCAGCCTTCACCGCTTTGAAATCGGCCTGCATCGTCACGCTGCCTTTCAGCAAATCTTGTACATTTGGGGCGGCGAGGGCGATGCGCTGCTGGATGGTCGCATCGAGGCGATCCGCCCGCCGGTCGCCATTGTCGTGCCGCCGGGTTTCGAACATGGCTTCCGGTTTTCGCGCGATATTGGCGGGGTGATCGTTACCGTGCTGCCGGGCGCCCTGCCGGCATCGGTGCAGGCGCTGTTGCTGCGGAATTTCCACCGGCCTGTCCTGTTGCCGTTGCGGGATTTTGCCGATGGCGAACGCCTGCGCAGCGGGTTCGAACAGATTTCCGCAGAATATGAAACACGCGAGACAGGCCGGGATGCCATCATCGAAGGTCAGTTGGCCATCGTGACGGCGCTTCTGGCGCGGGCGGCGCGGCCGCTCCTGGAAGGAACCGGCGAAGGTCTGGCGGAACAGCGTTTCGAATTTTTGCTGTCACTGATTGCACGCCATATTCGCGAGCCGCAAAAGGCGGAGTTTTACGCGAAAAAGCTCGGTCTTTCCGAGACGCACCTCAACCGTCTGGTCCGTTCCGTTTCCGGCCTCAGCCTGCAGCGGCTGATCGCTAAGCGTCAGATCGAGATCGCCCAGCAGGAGCTGATCTTTACCGTTTCCAGCGTGCAGATGATTGCGGAGGGGCTGGGTTTTGCCGATCCGGCCTATTTCAACCGGTTCTTCAAGCGCGAGACCGGCATGACCCCGCGCGCCTGGCGGCTGGCGGAGCAGCGGAAAATGGGGGATTCCGGCGCGCGGCAGGTGCCCCTTCAGACCAGCATTCTTGCCAGTTCCCGCTGAACGGCAAGAAGGGCGGGCAGGTATCGCGCCACGAGGTCCTCCATCGAGGCGACCGAGGCGGCAAGCCCGACATTAAGGGCGGCCACTGTCTGGCCGCGCATGGTTTTCAGCGGCACTGCGATGGAGCGAAGGCCGATCTCTACCTCCTGATCGATCAGCGCATAACCGCGATGGCCGGTCGCCTCGATTTCGGCGAGCAGGGCGTCCATCCTGGTGATCGTCTTTTCCGTGCGCGCCACCAGCCGGGAGGCTTCGAGAATGTCGCGCTGCCGCTCGGCCGTCTGCGCCGAAAGAAGAACCCGGCCCATGGAGGTGCAATAGGCGGGCAGGCGCGAACCCGGCATCAGCGCAATCGACATGACCCGCTGCTGCGCAGCGCGGGCGACATAAACGATCTCGGTCTCATCCAGAATGGAAACGGAGGTGCTCTGGCCGATCTCTTCGGAAAGGCGGTCGAGCAGCGGCTGCACGATGCGCGGCAGCGGCATGGTGGCCAGACAGCCGGTGCCGAGGCGCAGCACCTTCGGCGTCACGGTAAAGAACTTGCCGTCATAAGCGGCATAACCGAGTTCCGAAAGCGTCAGCAGACAGCGCCGCGTCGTGGCGCGGTCCAGCCCGGCAATCTCGGCTGCATCGGAAATCGACAGGCGCGGCCGTTCGGCGCTGAAGGCCTCGATCACCCGCAATCCCTTGGCGAGACCGCCCATCATGTCTCTTTCGCTGACGGCCATGTCGAAGCTCCATTTGTGCGATATACGAACAAAAATTATATAACGCACAAAACCCTTGCCGTCGAGCCGGTTTCGGATTTACCTCACGGTCAGGCAGCCTTGCGGGTTCCATCCGTCCGGCTGGATGGAGGTTTTAATGGACAAGACAATCAAGAGCGCTAGAGAGGCGCTTTCCGGCATCGGTGACGGTGCGACGATCATGATCGGCGGTTTCGGCGGCTCCGGCGCGCCCATCGAGCTGATCCACGCACTGATCGACAAGGGCCCGAAGAACCTGACGGTCATCAACAACAATGCCGGCAACGGCCGCATCGGCATTGCCGCGATGATCGACGCTGGCATGGTCAGGAAGATGATCTGCTCCTTCCCGCGCTCTTCCGATCCGCGCGCTTTCACCGACCGGTATCTGGCCGGCGAAATCGAGCTTGAACTGGTGCCGCAGGGCACGCTTGCCGAGCGCATCCGCGCCGGCGGTGCCGGCATTCCGGCCTTCTACACCCCCACCGGCTTCGGCACGGAACTGGCCGAAGGCAAGGTCATCGCGGAATTCGACGGGCGGTCTTACGTGCAGGAACGCTGGCTGAAGGCGGATTTCGCCATCGTCAAGGCGGAGCTTGGCGACACCTATGGCAACCTCACCTACAACAAGGCAGGCCGCAATTTTAACCCGCTGATGTGCATGGCCGCGAAGACCACCATCGCGCAGGTCTCGAAGATCGTCGAAGCCGGCGAGATCGATCCGGAGCATGTCGTCACGCCAGGCATTTTCGTGAACGGCGTCGTGGAAATCCCCGATCCGCAACAGGAAGAAGTCCTCATTCGCGCGGGAGTAGCCTACGCATGACCACGACCATCGACACCCGCGAAGACATCAAGCTTTCCAACGCCCAGATCGCATGGCGCGCGGCGCAGGACATCGAGGATGGTGCTTACGTCAATCTCGGCATCGGATTTCCCGAAATGGTGGCGCGCTACCAGCCGCCCGGGCGTCAGGCGATCTTCCACACCGAAAACGGCATCCTGAATTTCGGCGAAGCGCCGCCGGAAGGCGAAGAGGACTGGAACCTCATCAATGCCGGCAAGAAGGCCGTCACATTGAAGCCGGGTGCGGCCTTCTTCCACCATGCCGACAGCTTCGCCATGGTGCGCGGCGGGCATCTGGATGTGGCGATCCTCGGGGCCTATCAGGTGGCGCAGAATGGCGATCTCGCCAATTGGCGTGTCGGCTCCAAGGGCGTGCCGGCCGTCGGCGGCGCCATGGATCTGGTGCATGGCGCCAAGCAGGTCTTCGTCATCACCGAACATGTGACCAAGAATGGCGAGCCGAAGCTCGTTGAAAAATGCGCCTTTCCGCTGACCGGCGTTGGCTGCGTCACCCGCATTTATACCAGCCATGCTGTCATCGACGTGGTGGATGGCCGTTTCGTGCTACGTGAAAAACTGCCGGCGATGACCTTCGATGAATTGCAGGCCATGACCGGAGCGCCTTTGGCGGTCGATGGCGAGGTCGCAGATCTCGTCGCCCCGGAACTTTGAGGAAAAACCGATGACCGACGCATTCATCTGCGACTATATCCGCACGCCCATCGGCCGCTTCGGCGGCGCGCTTTCTTCGGTGCGGGCCGACGATCTCGGCGCGGTGCCGCTGAAGGCGCTTGTCGAGCGCAACCCGTCCGTCGACTGGGAAGCGGTCGAAGATGTGATCTTCGGTTGCGCCAATCAGGCGGGCGAGGATAACCGCAACGTCGCACGCATGTCGCTGCTGCTCGCCGGCCTGCCGGTTTCGGTGACCGGAACGACGATCAACCGGCTGTGCGGTTCGGGCATGGATGCCCTCATCGCAGCCGCCCGCGCCGTGAAATCGGGCGAAGCGGAATTGATGATCGCCGGCGGCGTGGAAAGCATGAGCCGCGCGCCCTTCGTTCTGCCGAAGGCGGAGAGCGCCTTTTCGCGCAATGCCGAAATCTACGACACCACCATCGGCTGGCGTTTCGTCAACCCGCTGATGAAGGCGCAATATGGCGTCGATTCCATGCCGGAGACCGGCGATAACGTCGCCATTGACTATCAGGTCTCCCGTGAGGATCAGGACGCCTTCGCCGTTCGCAGCCAGCAGAGGCGGCCGATGCACAGGCCAATGGTCGCCTCGACAGGGAAATCGTGTCCGTGACCATCCCGCAGCGCAAGGGCGATCCGCTGGTGGTCTCGAAGGATGAACACCCGCGCGCGACGAGCCTTGAAGCGCTGGCGAAGCTGAAGCCTGTCAACAGGCGCGATGGCGCGACGGTGACGGCGGGCAATGCGTCAGGCGTCAATGACGGCGCGGCCGCACTCATCGTTGCATCGGCGAAGGCTGCGAAAAAATACGGGCTGACGCCGATTGCCCGCATTCTCGGCGGTGCCGCCGCCGGCGTGCCGCCGCGCGTCATGGGCATCGGCCCGGCCCCGGCCTCCGCGAAGCTGCTGGCCCGGCTCGGGCTGAAGCAGGAGCAGCTCGACGTAATCGAGCTGAACGAGGCTTTCGCCAGCCAGGGCCTTGCGACGCTGAGGCAGCTCGGCATTGCGGATGACGATGCGCGGGTGAATGCCAATGGCGGCGCCATTGCGCTCGGCCATCCGCTCGGCATGTCCGGTGCGCGCATTGCCGGCACGGCGGCGCTCGAACTTTCGCTGACCGGCAAACGTCTTGCGCTCGCCACCATGTGCATCGGCGTCGGGCAGGGTATTGCCGTGGCGCTGGAACGGGTCTGACGGGATAGCGGCTTCAGCATCGTGATAACGGTGCTAATGCCGCCGTAAAACGGTACGAATGCCCGCTGCCGCAGCTTCCTTACGTGTGACAGTTGCCATTCAGGTTACTCGGCAGGTGATTTTTTCGCTCTGACACATCCCAGCCCCCCTCATTCCTGTGCTTGTCACAGGAATCCAGCCGACGCGCGTCTGCGCGGCGGAAGGACTCCTTTCAGCCCAAGGACTTGGGCTGGCTGGATCTCTGTGACAAGCACAGAGATGAGGGGAGGAGGCGTGCTGGGCCAAGCAAGCCGGCCCTGCGATGCGGGCCCCGGTCGATTATTCCCTGATAAAGTACTCCACGCTCTTATCCCTCTGCACATGTTGGATTCCATCACGATCCGTGACATGTTTTGCGAGATATGACAGGAATCTTTCCGTCTACGGGGTGCCCGCATGAAACGTCCGACCATTACAGATGTTGCGACAGCCGCCGGCGTCAGCGTCGCCACCGTCGACCGGGTGCTGAACGGTCGCCTGCCGGTGCGGGAGGAAACCGCGCGGCGGGTGTTCGAGGCGGCGGAGAAGATCGGTTTTCACGCCACCAACATCATTCGCCAGCGCATGCTGGCCGATCTGCCGTCCTATAGTCTCGGCATCATCCTGCGCAAGGAACGGCACGCCTTCTACCAGACCTTTGCCGACGAGCTGGAGCTTGCGGCGCGCAACGTCCGGGATCGTCATCTCAATCTGCGCATCGAATTTGCCCAGTCGGGCGAGCCGAGCGAGCTTGCGACCCTTCTGACGGGCATGAAGGGCCGCGTGCAGGCCGTGGCGGCCACCGGGCCGGACCATCACGATGTCACCGCCGCCGTCGAGGCCCTGAAGGCGAAGGGCATTCCGACATTTTCGCTGCTTTCGGATTTCGCGCAGGGGGTGCGGGAAGCTTATCTCGGTGCCAACAACATGAAAGTCGGGCGCACGGCGGCCTGGATGATCTCGCGGCTGGCGCGCAGCAGGGGTAAGGTGCTTTTGCTGCTCGGCGGCCACCGTTTTCACGGTCATTCGCTGCGCGAAACCGGCTTTCGCAGCTATATGCGGGAATATGCGCCGGAATTCGAGGTGATGGACGCGCTGATCACGCTGGAAACCCGGCGGCTGACCTATGAGCTGGTGATGGATACCATCGCCAAGCACAAGGACCTGGTCGGCATCTATTGCATCGGCGGCGGCATGGAAGGCGTCATCGAGGCCCTGCAGCAGGAAAACCGGCAGGAGGCCATCGTCTGTCTTGTGAATGAACTGACGCCCGAATCCCGTCAGGCGCTGCTGGAAAAGCGTATCAGCGGCATATTCCAGACGCCGCTCCGTGAATTATGCACGGACCTCATCGCCACCATGGTTCACAGCATCGAACATGGCATGGCGGAAACGCCGGGACAGCGGTTTGTACCCGCCCATCTGTGGGTTCCTGAAAGCCTTTGATGGTTTGATAGATTCTATCATAAATTCCGCGTCTCTTTCTATCAGCCTTGATGGTTTCGGTTGCCGCTGACCCGTTGACGCCGGGCCGGGACTGGGAAATCTTGCCTGCGTGTGGAGCGGGCAGGAGGCTGATCCACGATAATAACGATGTTTCAGATTGCTTCAGGCCGCGGACTTGTCTTCGCGGCGACGGGTATTTTTGCCGGAAAACGGTGGCGGCGCGATGGGCGCTGGACCGTGCAACCGGTTCTTTTCAAGGGTTTTGGAGGAGAACGACATGAAAAGACATTTTGCGATTGCAGCGCTCGCCACCATGCTGGCGACGACCGCCTCGGCGGAAACCATCGGCGTTTCGATGGCCCTGTTCGACGATAATTTCCTGACCGTGCTGCGCAACGGCATGATCGATTATTCCAAGGGCATGAGCGGCGTTTCGCTGCAGATCGAGGATGCGCAGAACGATGTCGGCAAGCAGTTGAGCCAAGTGCAGAACTTCGTCGCCGCCGGCGTCGACGCCATCATCGTCAACCCGGTGGATACGGATGCGACCGTGGCGCTTTCGCAGGCTGCCGCTGCCGCCGGCATTCCGCTCGTTTATGTCAACCGCCAGCCGGTCAACCTCGACAGCCTGCCGGAAAAACAGGCTTTCGTTGCCTCCGATGAAAAGCAGTCCGGCACCCTGCAGACGCAGGAAGTCTGCCGCCTGCTGAAGGCCGCCGGCAAGGCGGAAGCGAAGGCGGTGGTGATGATGGGCGAGCTTTCCAACCAGGCGGCCCGCATGCGCACGCAGGATATCAAGGATGTGGTGGCGACGCCCGATTGCAGCTTCATCAAGCTTGTCGAGGAACAATCCGCCAACTGGTCGCGCACGCAAGGCTCGGACCTGATGACCAACTGGCTTTCGGCCGGGGTGCAGTTCGATGCGGTGATTTCCAACAATGACGAAATGGCCATCGGCGCGATACAGTCGCTGAAGGCGGCCGGCCGGTCGATGGATGACGTCATCGTCGCCGGCATCGACGCCACGCAGGACGCGCTTGCCGCCATGGCGGCGGGTGAGTTGGATGTGAGCGTTTTCCAGAATGCCGCCGGTCAGGGCAAGGGCGCGGTTGATACGGCCCTGAAACTGGCAAAGGGGGACGCGGTGGACAAGAAGGTTTTCGTACCCTTCGAACTGGTCACACCTGCAAACCTCAAGGACTATCAGGCCAAGAACTGAGACTGTTCGGGCCCGACAAGACGTGACAGACCGAAGACGCTGAAGGCGGGGGGAGGATATTCCGGCTTCAGCGATATCAGTGCGATTGAACCAGCGGAGGTTTTCCGCGGGAGGAAAGACTTTGAAAAACCTGTTGATGGCGACTGCGCTCTGCATTTTCGCAACGCCTGCCCTTGCCGAGACCCGTGTTGCGGTCTCCATGACATCGTTCGACAATCCGTTCCTTACGATTTTGCTGAACGGTATCAGGGCTGAGGCCGGGCGTGAGAAGAACATCGAGCTTCTGGTGGAGGACGCCCAGCTCGATCCTTCGAAACAGCTCAATCAGGTGCAGAATTTCATCGCCAACGGTGTCGATGCGATCATCGTCAACGCGGTCGATGGCGATGCCACCTCGGCGATCACCAAAGCCGCGTCCGCCGCAAAAATCCCGCTCGTTTATGTCAATCACCCGCCGGCAGAACTCGAAACCGGCCTGCCTGACGGCACGGCCTTCGTCGGTTCCAACGAGCTCGATTCCGGCACCATGGAGGCGGAAGCCGCCTGCAAGCTGATGGGCGGCAAGGGCAAGGCCGTGGTGCTGATGGGACCTCTGGAAAACCATGCGGCGCTGGTGCGCACCAAGGATGTGGAAACGGTGTTTGCCCGGCCGGACTGCAAGATCGAAATCCTCGAAAAGCAGACGGCGAACTGGAGCCGCACGCAGGCGCAGGATCTCGTTTCCTCCTGGCTGACGGCGGGCATCCAGTTCGATGCCGTCATCGCCAACAATGATGAAATGGCGATCGGCGCCGCGCAGGCGCTGAAGGCGGCGGGCGTTTCCATGAAAGATGTCGTCATCGCCGGTATCGACGCCACGCCGGACGGCCTTGCCGCCATGCAGGCCGGCGACGTCGATATCACCGTTTACCAGAATGCGACGAAGCAGGGCGAGGTCTCGGTTCAAACGGCGGTGAAGGCCGCTGCCGGGCAAAGCACTGAGAAGACGCTTTGGGTGCCCTTCGAACTCGTCACCCCGGAAAACATGACCGCCTACGCCAAATAAGCGGGGGCTTCGGCCCCGGCCCATCTATCACTCCACTGGAAACAGCCATGAAACATACGCTCGACCCCCACATGTTCCGGCACCTTTCGCTGGCCGAGACCTGCCGCAAGGTTGCCGATCTCGGCTATGATTACGTCGAACTTTCACCCCGTCCGGATTTCCTCTCCTGGTGGACCCGGCCGAAGGTCTATCCCGAACGCGTCGCCGAATTCAAAAAGGCGCTGAAGGACCATGGTGTCGGCCTTGCGACGCTGCAGCCCATGTATCGCTGGGCAAGTCCCTATCCGGACGAATGGGAGGTCGCGATCGACAACTGGAAACGCGCCATCGAGATTGCCGTTGAGATGGAATGCCCGATGTTCGTTTCGGAATTCGGCCGCGGCGGTTCGCCGGATCGCAGCCTTAACGACCGTTCCGGCCTGCATCGCCCGGAAACCTGCGAAGCGCAGTTCTTCCGCGCAATGGATATTCTCGTGCCGATCCTTGAACGGGAAGGTCTGGTGCTGTCGCTGGAGGCCCATCCAGAAGACTGGATCGAGGAGATCGCGCCTGCCATCGACATCATCAAGACCATCAATTCCAAGGCGGTAAAGGCCTCCTTCATCGCGCCGCACACGTTCTTTTACGGGCCGGACATGGTGGCTAACCTGCGTGCGACCGAGGGCCATCTGGTGCATGTGCGCCTTGCCGATACCTATGATCACAACAAGTCGTCGCAGCTGCGCTACATCGTTAATCCCCCCGGTTCCAAGGTCAGGGTGCACCAGCACACCGATTTCGGCCAGGGCGAGATCGACTGGGAGACCTTCTTTGCGACGCTCGCCGACATGAAATTCGACGGCGTGCTCTCGAACTGCGTGTTTGCCTGGGAAGATCGTGTCGATGAAAGCGCGCGGTTCATGCTCAGCGAAACCCGGCGATACGTCGCCAAATACTGGAAATGAGGTTTTTCAAATGACTGTCAGAATTGGTGTCGTCGGCACCGGCGCAATCGGGCGTGATCATGCCCGCCGTATCAACAAGGTTCTGGGCGGCGCGAAGATCGTTGCGCTGAGCGACGTCAACCGCGCCTCGGCCGAGGCGGTCAAAAACGACATCGCCCCGGATGCCGTCGTTTTCGCCACCGGTGAAGAGCTGATCGCATCGCCGGATGTGGATGCCGTGCTCGTCACCTCATGGGGCGCAACCCATGAGCAATATGTGCTGGCGGCAATCGCCGCCGGCAAGCCGTGTTTCTGCGAAAAGCCGCTCGCAACAACGGCGGAAGGCGCAAGACGCATCGTCGACGCCGAGGTGGCGCATGGCAGGCGGCTGGTTCAGGTGGGCTTCATGCGCCGATATGACGCCGGTTACGTGGCGCTGAAACAGGCCGTCGATAGCAGGATCGGCGCGCCGATCATGGTGCACGCCGCCCACCGCAACCCGGCGGTTCCGGAGCAATATGTCACCCCGATGGCGATCCATGACACGATGATCCATGAGATCGACGTGCTGCGCTGGCTGCTCGACGATGACTATGTTTCGGCGCGGGTTCTCTTTCCCCGTTCGGCGGCCAGAAGCCATGCGCGGCTGAAGGACCCGCAGATCGTCATTCTGGAGACGGCGAAGGGCACGATCATCGACGTCGAAATCTTCGTCAATTGCCATTATGGCTACGATATCCAGTGCCAGGTGGTGGGCGAGGACGGCATTGCCAGCCTGCCGGAGCCGATGTCGGTGCAGACCCGCCTTGGCGCCAAGCTGCAGAACGATATCCTGACCGACTGGAAAGACCGGTTCATCGCCAGCTACGATGTGGAATTGCAGGACTTCATCCATGCGGCGGCGAAGGGCACGGCATCGGGACCCAACTCCTGGGACGGCTACGTGGCCGCCATCACCTCCGACGCCTGCGTGGCCGCGCAGGAAACGGACGGGGCAGCAGTTGAAATCAAGCTTCCCACCCGTCCCGCCCTTTATCAGTGAGGTCTTTCATGCGTTTTGCCATCAACCACATTACCGCGCCGAAGCTTTCCCTTGAGGCGTTCTTTGCGACGGCCCGCGAACTCGGCCTTACCGAAGTCGAAATCCGCAACGACCTGCCTGATATCGTCGGCACGGTGGATCCGGCCGAGGTAAAGGCGGCGGCCGAAAAGGCCGGTGTGACGATTATCTCGATCAATGCGCTTTATCCCTTCAACGTCTGGTCGGGCGACCTGCCTGCGCGGGCCGTCGCCATGGCCGATTATGCGGCGGCCAGCGGCGCGAAAGCACTGGTGATGTGCCCGCTCAACGACGGTACGCCGGTGTCCTTTGACGATCTTGTCACGGCGCTGAAGGCCATGAAGCCGATCCTTAAGGAACGAGGCCTGATCGGTTTCGTCGAGCCGCTCGGTTTCCCGATCTCTTCGCTGCGCACCAAGGCCGAGGCGATCAGGGCCATCGATGCGGCCGGTGGCGGCGATGTCTACAGGCTGGTGCACGACACCTTCCACCATCATCTCGCAGGCGAGACGGAGTTCTTCCCGGAGCGAACGGGGCTGGTTCACATTTCCGGCGTGATCGATCCTGCGGTCTCCGTAGCCGACATGCTCGACGCTCACCGCGTTCTGGTGGATGGCGGCGACCGGCTGGAAAATATCGCCCAGATCAGGACGCTTGAGGTGGCCGGTTACAAGGGACCTTACAGCTTCGAACCCTTCGCGACGGAAGTGCACGAGCTGAAGGATCCGGCCGCTGCCGTAAAGAGCAGTATCGACCATATCTCCCAGGCGCTCTGACCGCCTTGCCGCCCGCGGTTCGCTGCGGGCGGCGTTTCTTGCGGGGGATTAAAAACCCAGAGAAATCAATTCCGCATTTACGGATGATGCTGTAGTCTTCGAGCGACGAGAGAGCAGCAAACAGGCACGGGTATTCTTCAGATCGACTGCGTGAGGCAGGCTTTCTGCCCGCACCGTCCGAAGTAGAGTGGTTGAATTTCCCCTTTATGAAAATAGACAGGAAAACGACGCTTAAGGACGTGGCGCGGGAAGCGAATGTTTCGCTGAGCACGGCTTCGCACGCCATCAATGGCACCGCACCCTTGACCACGCAGGTGCGCGAGCGGGTGCTGGAGGCGGCACGCGCACTCGGTTATCTCGAAAACCGGCGACAGAAGGCGACGATCGCCACTTTGCGTGTCGTGCTTCTGGCCATGACCAATGATGCCGCACCGCAGAGCGATCTCAACATGGTCAGCTGGACCATGCTGAACGGCTTCCGGCGCGAATGCGAGCGGCGCGGCATTCGCATTGTTCCCTATGTCAGCACAACGAGCCGGCTTGACCCGGTTGCGGTGGCGGCGGCGGCGGATGCCGACAATGTCGATGGTATCGTGATCCTGAACGATGACAGGCCGCAACTGGTCGAGGCGCTGTCTGCGCTTTCGCGGCCGGTGGTGCTGATCAATGGCGAGGACCCGGCCATGATCGTCGATACGGTGACGGCCGAGAACCGTTTTGGCGCGCGGCTCGGTATCGAACATCTGCTGTCGCTCGGGCATCGCAATATTCTGCACATCACCTGGAAAGGGCGCACGACGATCCGCCGCCGATATGACGGTTATAGCGACGCGTATCTCGCGGCGGGTCTCTCTATTCCCGCCGATATGGTCATCGAGGTGGAGAGCTATGAGCCGGAATGGGGTGAGGCCGCCACCCGCCGCCTGCTGGCCGAGGAAAAACCGCTCAGAAACGCCACGGCGATTTTCTGCGCCGCCGATAATCTGGCGCTCGGTTGCCTGAAGGCCCTGACAGAAGCCGGAATCCGGGTGCCCGACGATGTTTCGGTATTGGGGTTTGACGATATCATGCCGGCGGCCTTCAGTGCCCCGCCGCTCAGCACCATCCAGTTGCCCGCCGACAGGCTGGGCGGCGCGGCGCTCGCGCTGCTGGAGCAGCGGCTTGTGGCGGCCGATCCCACCCGCCCGGCGCACCGGCTGGAACTCGGTTGTCGCCTTGTGCTGAGGGGCAGCATCGCGCCGCCCCCGAAGTAGGATCATAGGTCGTCTCTGCGGGGTGGTGGCAGAGTGCCTGTTGGGCGGCTAATTTTCTCGCCGTCATGCCGGACTTGATCCGGCATCCAGCCGACGCGCGTCTGCGCGGCGGAGAGACCCTTTCAGCCCAAGGACTTGGGCTGGCTGGATACCGGCTCAAGGCCGGTATGACGGGGTGGAGAGGTCTCGGTACCACATCATCCAACAGTCGATGCGGCTATGCTTCAAAGCGAGCATCCTCAAACCCCACGTCACTTCATCCCCGTGCCGGCAATCCCTGTCGTGATATAGCGCTGCAGGAACAGGAACACGACGGTAACAGGTGCGAGGCTGAGGAAGGTCATGGCGAGGATATAGTGCCATTGCACCGAGAACTCGCCCTGGAAGGCGTTCAGCCCCACCTGCAGCGTGAAGTTTTCGCGGCTGCTGAGAACGATCAGCGGCCAGAGGAAGTCGTTCCAGCGCCAAAGCACCGAAAAGATGGCGAGAACCGCAAGCGCCGGCGCCGTCAGCGGCAGGATGATGCGCCAGAAGATACGGAATTCGCTTGCCGCATCGACGCGGGCCGCCTCGATCAGCTCGTCGGGTATGGTCAGCATATATTGCCGCAGCAGGAACACGCCGGTCGGCGTCGCAACTGTTGGGATGATGACGCCCCAGAGATTGTCGACGAGGCCGACCCCGACGATGACCAGATAGGCCGGCACCATCACGACGGTGAGCGGGATCATCAGGGTGGAGATGATCAGCACGAAGATCGCCTTCTCGCCGCGGAAGCGGTACTTCGACAGCGCAAAGGCGGCCATGGCATTGACGATCAGCGTCAGGACGGTTGCGACGAAGGTGACGAAGACCGAGTTCTTGAGGAAGGTCAGGAAGCTGAAGCGGGTGAGCGGATCGGTGAAGTTCTCCGTCGCGATAGTCAGTTTCTGGACGGGTGTTATTTCCCGCGTATCGACGCTGACCGGTGGGCCGGGATTGGCGGGATCGACCATCTGGGCTTTCAGCCCGATGCGGCGGACCATGGCCATTTCCCGCTCCATGCCGTCGATGGGGGCTTTCCAGAGGCTGAGAGGTTTGTCGTAACCCTGCACGTCCACCTGCACGGCGGCGCGGGGCAGAAGGCTGGGCGGAAACCGGGTGATTTCGGCCTCCGGTTTCAGCGATGACATGGCGGCCCAGACGACCGGGATGAGGACGGCGAGCGTGCCGCCGATGAGCCAGACCCATGACAGGATATCGGTGAGGCCGATCCGGCCGGGGCGGCGGGTGCGCGTGAGGAACGAGACGGCGTTGGACATGGTCAGGACTCCATCTTTTTGCCGAGGCGCAGTTGCACGAGCGTCAGCGCGAGAAGCACAAGGCCCATCAGAACCGATGCGGCGGACGCAAGGCCGAACAGCCTCAGATCGCTGCCGAAGGCCATCTGGTAGATATATTGCACCACGAATGTATTGGCCGTGCCCGGCCCGCCGCCATTGGTCAGAACCCATGCCTCGTCAAAGATTTGCACCGAGCGGATCATCAGGAGGATGAGCACGACGAGCAGGTTGGGCCCGAGCAGCGGCAGGGTGATGCGGAAAAGCGTGCGCCGGGGCGAGGCGGCGTCGATGGCGGCGGCTTCATAAAGGTCCTTCGGGATGGCCTGAAGGCCGGCCAGCAGGATCAGCGTATAAAAGCCCATGTGGAACCAGACCGAGACCACCACGACGAAGAAACGCGACCAGCCGACATCCAGCAGGAAGATTTCCGGCGGCACGCCGAGCATCTGGAAAAAGGCGTTGAGCAGGCCGTTGCGGTCGAGGAACCATTTCCAGATGAGGCCGATGACGACGGGCGACAGCAGCACCGGATAAAAGAACATGGCGCGGAAGAAACCGCGCGCGGCAATCGCCCGGTTGAGGATGAGGGCGGTGATGAGCGCGACCAGCAGCGTGGCGACGACGTTGAAGCCGACAAACCACAGCGTGTTCCAGATCGCGGTCCAGAACAGCGATTCCCGGCAGCTTCCGGGGTCCATGTAGCTCTGGCAATCCAGCAGCTTCCCGAAATTTTCCAGCCCGACGAAGGGGCGGTCGGTAATGAGAAGTTCGGTGCCGCCGGTGAAGGCGTAACCGACGGCAATGGCAATCGGCAGGAAGGTGAAAATGCCGAAGAGAACGAGGTTCGGCATCAGGAAAATGTAGGGCATGCGCCTTTTGCCGATCAGCCGCTCGATGAAGTTGAGCGGCACTTCGGCAATCGCCATCACGGCATCGAGCGCACGGTCGGACAGTCTCGCAAGCGTCGGATTGGCCATGCTAACTTCTCCCTTCGCTGTTCAGGCGCGGCAACGCCAGTTCGGTGGCGGGATCGAAGACATGCACCTTTTCCCGCGCCGGCATGATCTTCAGCACCGAGCCGGAAGCGGGGGCGAAATGGCCCGCCTGATGCACGATGATCTGCTCTTTCTCGCCCTGGAGATTGCCGTAGAGATAGGTCTCGGTGCCGAGACTTTCGTGATACTGCACCTCGAATGGCAAGCCGGCATTGTCGGAGATGGTGAAATGCGAGGGGCGGATGCCCGCGAGAACCGCCTGGCCGGGGCTGACGGCTGCCGGATCGACAAGGCAGGGCAGGGACACACCGTAGCCGGCGTCGATGGCGATGCTGCCGTCGCTGCCTTTGGTGATGGTACCCTTGAGGATGTTCATGCGCGGCGAGCCGAGGAAACCGGCGACGAAGAGATTGCGCGGATTGTCAAAAAGCTCGAGTGGGCTGCCCACCTGCTCGATACGCCCGGCGCGCAGCACCACGATCTTGTCGGCCATGGTCATGGCTTCCACCTGATCGTGGGTGACATAGATCATCGTCGTCTTGATATCGCGATGCAGGCGGGTGATTTCGGCACGCGTCTGCACGCGCAGCGCCGCATCGAGGTTGGAAAGGGGCTCATCGAACAGGAAGATATCCGGTTCGCGCACGATGGCGCGGCCGATGGCGACGCGCTGGCGCTGGCCGCCGGAAAGCTGTTTCGGCTTGCGGTCGAGATAGGGCTCGATGGCGAGCATCCGCGCCGCCTCATTGATGCGGCTTTCGATTTCCGCCCGCTTGAAACGCAGGTTTTCCAGGCCGAAGGCAAGGTTCTTGCGCACGCTCATATGCGGATAAAGCGCGTAGGACTGGAAGACCATGGCAATCTTGCGCTCGGCCGGGGACAGCGCGCTGACATCGCGGTTTCCGATGGCTATGCTGCCCGAGGTGACGTCCTCGAGACCGGCGATGATGCGCAGCAGCGTCGATTTTCCGCAGCCCGAAGGGCCGACGAAAACGACGAATTCGCCGTTCTCGATCTGAAGATCGATGTCATGCAGCACATGAACGGCGCCGAACGCCTTGTTGAGGTTTTCGAGTTTCAGACTTCCCATCACCTGCTCCCTTCGGGCAAGTTCGTCATCGCGACGATCTCTTGGCTGTTCCAGCCCTCGGGCAAGGGCGTCGTTCTTTTGATGGCGACATCGCGGGCCGCAAATCCTTCCACGCCGGCAAGATAGACCGCCGGCATTCCGCCGGGATAATCCTCCATTCCGACGATCCTGCCCTCAGCATCCTGCGTCCAGGCATTGGCGCGGCCGGCGGCATGGGGGCTTGGCGCAATATCCGCATTGGTTGGGCGCAGATCGTATTGCAGGCCGGTGCCGAGCTTGCCGGTTTGCTGCGACAGCGTGATGCGCTCCAGCCGGACATTGTGAATGCCGGCCTTCGATATGGCGACGAGGTTGATCGCCCCTTCCATGGAGCCGCTCAAGTCTTCCACGACCAGATTGTCGACGCTGCCGGCCTGACGCTCGGGGCGGCGGTCGACGACGGTCACGGTGACAGCCTCACCCGAACCCCAGAAGCCGCCCGGCGTTTCGTGGCATTCGGTCTCGATCCTTGAAAAGCGGATGTTGCGCATCGCGCCGCCATCGCGGGAAAACAGGCCGACGCCGCGATTGGACTCAACGATTTTGCAATCCTCGAACACGACATTGGTGAAATCGCCGAAGGATTCCGTGCCGAGCTTCAGCGCGCAGCTCATGCTGGAAACGGTGCAGCGGCGAACGGTGATATCGGCGCAGGCTCCAACGGCCTTGCCGTCCGGCCCGGCGCTGGTTTTCAGGCAGATGCCGTCATCGGCGGTCGAGATGAAGCAATCCTCGATCAGGGCGCGCCGGCAGGCATCGAGCACAATGCCATCGGTATTGGGCAGGCGGCGGTCGTTTTCGATGCGCAGATTGCGGAAATGAAGGTCTTCGCAATCGACCATGTGCAGCGTCCACATCGGCGAACCACTGACGGAGAGGTTTTCAAGGCGCACGTTGCGGCAGCTTTCCAGCACCATCACGCGTGGGCGTTTTTTCGCCGGGACATAGGTGCCCATGGCCTTGTCGTCGCCGACGATGAAGTTTTCACCGCCGGCCTCGATGCGGCCGGGGCCGGTGACGGCGATGTCATGCGCGCCGCTGGCGATGATCATGCCGCGATCGGAGTCTTCGGCAATCACCGAAACCCGGGTGAGGGCATAGGCGTCGTAATCGGAAACGGGGGCAAGCACCGCATCTTCGGCAAGGTGCAGTTCCACGCCGCTTTTGAGATGGAGGCCGGCGCTGACGTGACGCCCGGCCGAGAGAGACACGCGCCCGCCGCCTGCGGCTGACACGCTGTCGATAGCCTGCTGGATGGCCGCCGTGGCATCAAGGCCACCGGCCGCGACTGTGATGTCCTGACTGATGTTCATGATGCTCACGATGCCTTTGGCCTTTTCAGAAAAACGTCGATCAGAAGCAGCATGGTCAGCGCCTGCCCGTAGGGCGTGGGCAGATTGGGAATGCGGCGGTAGAAGTCGAGATCGTGGCCCATCGGCGTGCCGTCGGAGACGCCGTGGACGACGCCTTCATCGTCGATATTGCCAAGCACAGCCTTCAGCGCCCGTTCCGCATGCGGGCGATTTTCTTCGCCGAGAATGCCGGCCTCGATGCCGCGCAGGATGCCATAGGCGATGCCGGCCGTCGCCGATGTTTCCACCGGCGAGGTCGGGTCATCGAGCAGCGTGTGGAACATGCCGTCCTCGCGCTGATATTGCCTGAGCGACCGCACCTGGCTTGCCAGCACATTGGCGAGGAAACGCCTGTCCTTTTCGCCAAGCGTCGGCACCAGTTCGAAAAGTTCGGGAATGGCAACCGTGATCCAGGAATTGCCGCGTGCCCAGAAGGCGTCCGCGAAATTATGGCGTCCGTTGAAGGTCCAGCCGTGATACCAGAGCCCTGTGACGGGGTCCGACAGATAACGCGTATGGATCATGAACTGATAGACCGCCTCGTCGATCCAGTCCTGACGTTTGCAGACGACGCCGGCGCGGGCGAGGAACAGACATGCCATGAACAGCGTGTCGTCCCAGAGTTCGCCCTCATTCAGCCGCTCCTTGACGACATGCTGGAAGCCGCCATCTTCGGTTTTCGGCAATTGATGCACCAGCCAGTCGGCCCAATCTTCCACCAACGCCCGGAAATCCGGCCGGTCGACATGTTCGGTGAGGATGACAAGCGGCAGCATCGGAGCGGAACTGTTGATCTGGCGCGGCGGCAGGCCACGTTCGATCTGCCAGCCATACCATGTCACGAGGTCGTCAAGAGCCTTCCGGTCGTTGGCGGCGAGCGCCCGGCGCAGGAAGCCGTAAAGGCCCACACCCACTTCCCAGTCCCACTCATCGAACTGGATCTTGCCATCGGAACTGCCGCTGACCAGACCTTCCTGAATGCCCTTGAGGCGGCTGAAGGCGGCGGCGACATTGTCGATCGTCGTCCTGAGAGTGTCTTTTTCCATGCTTGGCTGGTTCATCTGTCAATCCCGCTTAGGAGTAGAATGGTTGTGCCGCGCCGCCCGATGCGGGGTCGGCACTGTCGAAGGTGATTTCCGGCTGGGGCTGGTCGTGGTCGAAGGCCATAGCCTGCCCGCCAATGGTGAATGCGCCGTCCCAGGTCAGGGTAAGCTCAGCTCCGCCCGGCGGCGTGACCGAGAGCAGCCGGCTTTCGGCATCGAAGGTGATCTGCGTCGCGAGGATTTTTTCCCGAAAACGGGCAAACTCCGCGACATCCCCGCAGCCGATGATGCCGACCCAGCCGGCACGGCGGCCGGGCGATCTGATCTCGCGATTGGCGGTGGCGCCGGCGGTAATGGGCTGAAGCCCGTTCGTCGCATAAAGCGCGGCAAAGCCACGGCCCGAGCGGGTGATGAGCCAGTTGCCCTCCACCAGCACCTCGTCCAGCCCGTCGCGGCCGAGATAGGCATGGGTCCAGTCGTTGCGGTGATCTTGCGTATCGAAGATCAGCATCGCCAGATCGCGATGCTGCGCCACACGCGGCAGGATGCCGCTTCCCGCCCAATAGGAGGGGCGCTGGGTGCCCCACGGATCGTCTTCGCCCGGATGGTTGACCCAAAGCCGCGCCATCGGGTGGCCGGCAAGCTTGATGTCCATGACGTGCTGCTGATGGCCCTTGCGACCGGTCTTGTGATCGACAACGGTGGAAAGCTGGGCGGCCTCGTTCTTGAACAGCACGAGCTTGCCGGGCTCCAGCCCCTGCGCATACCGCGCCTCGACCATACGGCCGCTTGTCAGCTGGGAAAGGGCGGTTAGATGCGCCGGCGGCAGGTAATCGCCGCAGCAGAACATCGGCAGCGAGGCAACGCCATTGTTCAGCCAGCCCTGACCGAAGGCGACCTGCGCAAAGGGCGCCAGTTCCGTCAGCGGCCCGGCGCGCAGCTCCTTGTCATAAGCCCGCCCTTGCGAACCGGAGGGAACGCCGCCGAGCGTGTGCAATGCGATCATTTCGAAGATGAGATCGATCTGATAGCGCGCGCGTGCTGCAAGCTCCGGTCCCGCCCAATGTTCGATGGCGAGAAGGCCGATGAAATCCACCGGATAATAGGCAGCGGAGTTCCACTCGGCCAGCCCATGCGCCTCGACGCTGTCGAACCATCGCTCCAGCCGGTCGGCGGCCAGCGCCGCCTGTTCTCTGCCGGTGCGGCAGGAGGCGGTGAAGACGGCATCCGGCAGATACTCGCCGGCCAGAAGTTGGCTTGTGTGGAAGCAGAGAACATGGTTCTCGCTCCAGAACCACATGACGTCATTGCCCGGTTCGTCCACCCAGTAACGATAGCCGAGGATCGAGGCATCGATCCGCGCCCGCATCTCGGCCGGCAGGCGGTCACCATAGGCGCGCACCAGCCACAGAAGCGGGATCATGACGAAATCGGAGCAGTCTTCCCGCCGATCGATGGAATGCAGCGTCGCATCGACGATACCGCCGATCGTCTCGATGTCATCGCTGCCGGTGGCGACCATCGCCAGCGCGCGGCCGATGCGCCAGGCGCCGAAGCGGGCGCTGAAGGAGAGGGCGGCCTTTTTTCGCTCGTTGATATCGCCGCTGGATGCTTCCGGCGCGATGTCATGCATGAAAGCGGCGTCGATGACGCGGGTTACCGTTCCTGCTCCCGAACCCATGGTGATTTTGACACCGTGATATCCGTCCGAAATGCCTGTCGTTCCAGGGATCGTCAGTGAGGATTGCCCGGCCTTCAGCACGGTATCCACTTCCGCAAGCGAAGCGCGCTCATGCCCGTGGCTTTTGAGGGCAATGTGCACGGGCAGGTCGCTCGCAGGCGCCGCCCCGAAGACCAGTTCGAGGGCTGTGCCGGAAAACACGTCCCGCGCCGGGCGAACATCGCGCACCAGCGCGGCGAGACGCTTCGTCTCCTCCCGGTCGAGCGGCACGGGCAGCACGACGGTCAGCGGTGTGGCGTCGACGACCTCAAGCTCGAAGAACCAGATGATGTCGCGTTCCGCCAGATCCTCGCAGAGCAGCAGCACCTCGTTATCGCCGGCTCCGAGATCGAGCGTGATGTCACGGCTGCTTTCGACATTGCGGATGAAAGGTTCGAAACGGACCTGTTCGACGCCGCCTACCCAGATGCGGACGCCGCCGCAGGTGCGCAGCCGAAAATGCGCCTGTCTTGCCGCATCGCTACGGAAGGTGCCCTTCAGCCAGCGCTGCACATGTGTGGGAACGTGCCAGAAACCCGTGAATTCGACGCGGCGATTGGAGCCCGGCAGATTGAGGTGCGATACCGGCCAGCTGGTATCGGGTGCGATATCGCGGCCGATCATGGTCTGCTGGAAAGCCTTGCGGCAGGGCAGGTCGCCCACATCCACGAAACCGTTGATGAAGCGATAGTTCACGCGGTCTTCGGCGGGGGCTGCGGTGCCGGGAAACGACGTCTCCACCAGATCGGAGACGATCCAGGCGGTCACCGTTTCGCCGTTTGCGACGGTATATGTCGGCTGCGACGCGTTGGCCGCAAATGGTCCATCCGTCATAATGGATCGCCTCCCGTCGATCTTTATGAAATTATTTTCACAAACCGATTTTCGCTTTTCTGCGTCGATTTGTGCGATTTATGCAAAACAAACAGCTTGACGTTTATTCTGTCAAGCCGCAAAACATTATAAATCGAATTAAGCAGAGGAGCTTCCGTTCGATTTATGAAAATATTTTCATTGGGAGGATGAGCATGATGAAATTGTTTTCGGGCGTCAGCGCCCTTGTGGTGGCCTCTGTCGCCGGTCTTGCGACGGCCCAGGCCGAGACCCGCACGATTACTTTCCTTTTTACGGATGACGACCAGGGTTATGTGCAGCGCATGTCGGAACTCAGCAAGGAGTTCGAGACGGCCAATCCGGGTGTGAAGATCAATTTCGTGTCTTCGGGTTATGACGCGGTTTCCAAGCAACTGCCGGTGCAGCTGGCGGTGGGCGAAGGTCCTGATATAGCCAAGATCACCGACTGGCAGCTTGCGCCCTATTATCTCGACATGCGCCCTTATATGAAGGATGCGGAAGCCTTCGCGAAGCTGCACGGTTCCAGCCTCAACCAGCTTCGCCTGCCGAATGTCAACGATCCGCAGTCGATCAACGGTTACATGGCGTCGCAGACGCTGAACCTGCCCTTCGTCAACAAGACGCTGTTCGAGCAGGCGGGCGAACCCTTGCCCGGCCCGACTGCGAAATTCAGCGAGATCGTCGAGGCTTCCGCCCGTGTCGCCAAGGCGACGGGCGTGCAGATTCCCTTCACCATGGACCGTTCCGGCCACCGCTTCTCCGGCGGCGCCTTTGCTTATGGCGCGACCTATGTGAAGGACGGCAAGTTCAGCTTCCCGGACGATGCGGCGAAAAAATACATCGCCGATATCTATTCATGGACGCAGAATGGCAGCTTCCCCAAAGAGATGTGGGGTGCGGCCGGCGGTTCGCAGTACAAGAACATGGGTGACGAATTCGTCAACGGCAATGTCGTGACCTATCTGGCCGGCAACTGGATGGTGAATCCGTTCCAGAACAAGATCGGCGACAGTTTCGAATGGACGGCGATCAATGCGCCCTGCGGTGAGGCCGGATGCTACGCCATGCCCGGCGGCACCGCCATTGTCGGCTTCAAGCGCACCAAATATCCGGAAGATGTTGCGCACTTCATCGAATTCCTCGGCTCCGAAAAGGTGCAGCGGGAAATTGCCGAGAACTACGTCATCCTGACCGGCGCGGAGATCGTCGATCCGCAATACAAGCTGAAGAGCGAAGACGCCAAGGCGGCGATGAAGGTGTTCCTCGACAACAAGAAGAACGTGCCGCAGGCCGCCCGTGAGTTCGAACGCGCCAAGGGCGGCAGCGCCATGTATCAGCAGATCGTGCAGCGCATGAGCCAGCTCATCGTCGGTGAGTTGACGCTCGACCAGACCTACAAGGTTCTGGAAGATGACGTCGCCAAGATCAACGAGGCTGTCGCGGTCAAGAAATAACGGCCCGACCGTCCGCCTCCGGCGGAACGATGAAGTTCTCGAAGGATATGCCCGGAGTGGCGCTCCGGGCATATCGCGCCGTTTCTTTCCGAAGACGGCGCATTTTCGCTGAAGGAATTGCCGCAGGCAGCCGTTCCCGGCAACCCATCGAAAAACTGAAATACGCTCCGTTTAAACCTGACGATGAGGCGCGCGGAACGCCGCGCCGCCTGTTTTCGTCACGCGTCACTCGCTGAAAATCATAGGATTCGTCATGGCCAGACTGAAGATGTCGTCTTTTGTTTCCGCACGCTCGAGCCTGCTCGCCTCCGTCGCATTGTTGGTTCTGGTTCCGGGCGCGCAGGCGTTCGATCGCGCCGGCCCGGCAGGTGAGGGTTATGCGATTACGGTGCCGGAACCGGCGGCAACATATCCGCTGCCGCTTGCCGACAATTATCGCAACCAGACCGGCAAGAATGAGAAGGGCGAGGCGGTTCGCGCCTATGATGACCGGGACAACCCGATCATCGAAATCCTCTCCGGTTTCAACCGCATCTGGACGCTTGGCGATGAAAAATGGGCGGATGGCGGCGCCAATGGCGATGGTCCGGCGGATTTCAGCCATGTGAAGATCGTCGATCCCGCCGTCTGGCAGGAAAACATGCGTTACGTGCTGTCCGTCACCGGTGAAAACCGCACCCGCGCTGCCGCTTTCGAAGCCTATATGAATGATCGCCGTTCGCAGGGTTACAGCGTCATCGACGGCATGGGGCCGCTTGCCGACTGGTATCGCGAAGGGGCGGGCGCAACGACGACGATCAATCATACGCTCGCTGATTTCGACCCGAACGAGGTCATCACCCGCAAGGAAGACGACAAGGGCACCGAGGCAGGTACCGCCGATAGCGAACTGAAGGATTTCGTCGCCTTCATGAAGGTGATCCGCGGCCCGGAGGGCACGACGTCGCCGGCGAAGTATTTCTATTCCTCACCGCGGCCCTGGCGCATGAACGACAAAGGCGAAGTGATCGAGACCGGCAAGGAGACGATTGGCGACCGCAGCTTCGAAAGCCATGACAGCGATCCGGGCGTCATCGTGCCGGCGCTGAAATATGCGCGGGAAAATCGCGGGCGCGGCAAGGATGGCGGTTTTCCGAGCGGGCACACTAATGCCGCCTATCTGGCCGCCATTGCCTATGCCTATGCGGTGCCGGAGCGCTTTTCCGAATTGCTGACGGCGGCTTCCGAACTCGGCGAGAGCCGCATCGTCGCCGGCATGCATTCGCCGCTCGACGTGATCGGCGGCCGCATCACCGCAACCGCCATGGCCGCCGCCATGTTGCAGGACCCGAAAAATGCCGAGGTGAAGAAGGCCGCGCATGCGGCCTTGCAGGCCTATTTCGCCAAACGTCTGCCGCAGGGCCAGTCGCTCATCGATTTCGCCCATGGCGCAAAGCCGGATGTCGACCAATTTGCCGACACGGCGAAGAACGGGGCGGATTATCGCAGGCGCATGACCTATTCCTTCAGCCGCGACAGGGCCGCAGGCGATGCGCCGATGGCGGTGCCGAAGGGGGCGGAGGTCCTGCTGGAGACACGTTTGCCCTATCTCGATGCCGCCCAGCGCCGCGCCGTGCTGTTTTCCACCGGCATCGAGGCCGGTTATCCGCTGCTGGATGACAGCAATGGCTGGGGCCGCATCAATCTGGTCGCCGCCGCCAGCGGTTACGGCGCGTTTGACGGCGATGTCGAGGTGACGATGGACGCTGCCGCCGGCGGGTTCAATGCGGCGGACAGATGGACGAACGATATTGCCGGGGCAGGGCGTCTCGTCAAATCCGGCAGCGGAGCGCTGACGCTTGGCGGCCATAACAGCTATGGCGGCGGCACCATTCTCAGGGAGGGAACGCTGGTGGCATCGTCCGCCGATGCGCTTGGAACCGGCGGCGTGCTGGTCAGCGGCGGCACGCTTTCGCTCGGCGGAGAGACGGATCTTGTCATCGGCGGCGATTATACGCAGTCGGGCGGCACGCTGGCGGTCGATCCGCAGAAGGCTGCGCTTCGGATCAAGGGCAATGCGGTGCTGGACGGCGCGACGCTGAAGCTCGCTTTCGATGGCGACGCGCCAGCCACCGGCACGCGGTTCGACGTGATTTCCGCCAACGGTCTGACCGGGACATTCGCCACGATAGATGCGGGCAATGTGAAGCTGCGGCCGGTCTATACCGGTTCGGCACTGTCGGTGGTGGTCGAATAGGCCGATGCAAGAGGCCTGCCGGGCGCGGTTTAAGCCGCCGCGCCCGGAGGTTCGGTTCAAGAGTCCTGCCGCCGCATCAGCAGGAAGATGACCGGTGCGGCGAGCACCGAAACGATGGCGGCAATGATGAAGGACGCCTGATAGCCGAATTTTTCGGCAATCGCGCCTGCGCCCAACCCGCCGACCATGCCGACAACGCCATCCATGCACTGGAACAGGGTGAAATCGACCCCGGCCTGCCGGGGGTCGGACCAACCCATGAAGCAGGCGTAAAGCGCGACGAAGCCGATGGACATGATGCCCGACGAGCTTGCCACCGCAACCGCCATGACGACCCATTGCGAAATATCGCGATGAACGCTGAAATAGGCGAAAAGGCACAACAGCGCCGTCTGCACGAAGATAGCGATGAGCAGGATTCGTGACGCCCCGTAGAGGCGTACCAGCGTTCCGCCGAGCAGCGCGCCGGCGAAACCGACGATCATGCTGCCCACGCCATTCAGCGCGCCGATGGTGGCGAGATCGAAACCGTAATCGACCAGAAACGGGCCGAGCATTGCCAGACCCCATTTCTGCGCGGCGACATAAACGGCCGCGACCAGAAGGCCGGTGCGGACTTCCCGTCGCCTGAGCGCGTTTTTGATCGATGGCAGGTGGTCCCGTGTTTGCGTGACCGTTCTTGCCGCCGGGCCGAACAGGAAGGGGAGCGCGAGCAGGATGACGAGCGCGGCCATGACCAGCGTGGCGCTCGTCCAGCCGGCGCGCTCCACCAGCACCAGAAACAGGCCGGCGCCGATGGCGGAGCCGAGATAGGAGCCGCCCACCTGTGCGGCATTGCCCCATCCATGATGCTCTTCCGCCAGCGTTTCGACCGCGTAGCCGTCGCAGGCGATGTCGACGGTCGCCGTCACTAGCGCTATTACCGACAGGATGGCGATTGCGACGGAAACCGGCGACGGGCCGGTGAAAGCAAGAACAGCGAGGCCGCAGGCGCAGGCGGCGATGCCCGTGCCGACGATCACCCGCGACCGGTTCCTGCCGACGGGCGGCAGCCGGTAACGCTCCACATGCGGCGACCAGAGGAATTTCAGCGCCCAGGGCAGAACGACGAGATAAAGCAGGCCGATCTGGTCCAGCGGCAGCCCGGCGGTTCTGAGCACCGCCGGCAGGCCGAGAAAGGTCAGCCCGCCAATCACGCTCTGGCCGACATAAAGCCCGCCGACCGCCACGAAGACGGCGGCCGGCGACGGCTTGGTTGTGGCAGGGTTCTGCTGCAGCATCAGAAGCGATACCGGATGCTGCCGACGACCTTGCGGCCTTCGTCATAATAGCAGAAGCCCGTGGTGCAGACCTGTTTCACCTCGTCGAGAAGGTTGGTGGCGTTGATCTGCAGTTTCACGCCTTCCAGCGAGGGCAGGGCCTTTCCGAGATCGTAGCGCAGCGAGGCATCGACGAAGGTGCGGGCCTCATTGTCGAGAATGGGCGTGTGCTGGTTGTCGCCGAAGCTCGATCCGACATAACGAACGCCCGCGCCGATGCCGAGGCCTTCAAGCGCACCGCTCTGAAACTCGTAATCGGCCCACAGCGAGAAGGTGTGATAGGGCGAGGAATTGAGCTGCTTGCCCACCGTTTCCGACGTCAGTTTGGTGATTTCAACGTCATTATAGGAATAGGAGCCGATGAGGCTCCAGCCATTGTCGAGCGAGGCCGTGGCTTCGAGTTCCACGCCGCGCGAGCGCAGGTCGAGCTGGCGCAGCAGGTTGATGCCGGACGAGGTCTCATAGACCGTCGCATTGTCCTGATCGAGATTGAAGAAGGCGGCGCTCAGCAGGGCGTTATATTGCGGCAGGGCATATTTCACGCCGAGTTCATATTGCTTGCCGACCGTCGGCTGCGCCTGGCCCGTAACCGTTCCCGTAGTGATGATGACGCCCGGATTGGCGACGAAGGAGGTGCCGTAGCTGACATAGGGCATCACGCCGCTGTCAAAGACATAACCGAGGCTGGCGCGGCCGGTCGTCTTGGTTTCATCGCCGTCATAGGTGGGAGCCGTTGCGTCTCCGACGGTCTGGGCCTGATATTCGGTATCCAGCCAGTCGTGACGAATGCCGGCCGTCAGGCGCCAGCGGTCGATTTCGACCTGATCCTGCGCATAGATGCCGAGCGTGTTCATCCGCTGGGTCAATATCAGCGATACATCCGGCGTATAGGTATAGGTGTCGGTGAACAGGCCCGGCCCGCTGCCCTGTTTCGAGGTGTAGGACATGTGGCTGAAGTCGATACCGGTCAGCAGCGTATGTTTCGCCGGGCCGGTGTCGAATTCTGTCTTCAGGTAATTGTCGGCGGAGACGCCTTCATTGTCCTCGATGGTGATGCCGGGATAATTGGCGAAGACCCATTGCTGGTCGGCCGAAAGGGCCGAATAACGCGCCTTGCTGTAAAAGGTGACGTTGTCGTTGATTTCATGCTCGAACTCATAGCCGATACGCCATTGTTTCTGCTCGAAATCATTAAAACGGGAATCGCCGCCATAAACCGGCGTCGCGCCGATCGACTTGCCGTCGCTGCCGTAATTGTTGATGTATCCCCAGGTGCCGCCGGTGGTGCTGTCCATATATTCGCCGAGCAGCGTCAACTTGGTGCCGGCATCCGGCTGGAAGGTGAAGGCCGGCGCGATGAACAGCCGGTCGTCCTTGATGGCGCTGATTTCGTTGCGGCCGTCGCGGGCCACCCCGGTCAGGCGGTAAAGCATGGTCTTCTCGTCATCGACGGCGCCGGAAAGATCGAAAGCGCCCTGCACGCGTCCGAAGGAGCCATATTGCAGCTCCACCTCGCGCAGCGTCTCTTCGGTGGGGCGTTTCGAGATGATATCGACGATGCCGCCGGAGCTGCTGGCGCCATAGATGGAGGCGGCCGGGCCGCGCAGGATGGAAACCGCTTCCACGCCATAGGGCTCAAGCCGGGCGCTGCCGTTCTGGCTGCTGACCTGCCGCAGGCCGTCGCGGAAAATGCCGGTGGTGCTGAGATCGGTGCCGCGCACCTTGAAGGCGTCGAAACGCGGCTCCGCGCCATATTGGCCGATGCGCGCGCCGGGCGTGTAGTTCAGCGCTTCCGAGAGGTTCTGCGGTTTCAGGTCATCGAGCTGCTTGCGGCTGACGGTGGTGATCGACTGGGCGGTTTCGGCAACCGGCGTATCGGTCTTGGTGGCGGTGCGGCCGGATTTGCCGACATAGCCATTGCTCTCGATGATGCCCCTTGCGCCTTCAAGGCCGGTGCCCTGCACGGTGATCGGCGCAAGCAGGGTGCTGCCAGCGGCAGCCGAACCGCCGCTTTCGCCGGTCTGGCTGGCGGGATCGAAAATGCGGACGGTATTGCCGCCGGCCAATGCATAGTTCAGTCCCGATCCGGCCAGAAGCCCGCTGACGGCCGCCGATACGCTGAGTGTGCCCTTGACGCCGGCCGTGCTGCGGCCCCTGGTGATCGCGGAGGGGTAGACCATGCGCAGATTGGCCTGACGGCCGAAGCTGAGAATGGCGTTTTCCAGCGGCCCTGCGGGAATGGAGACGGTGACGGTGGCGGGTGCGCCGCTTGCGGCGGGCGGTGTCTGCGCGCTGGCGGTCGTGGCGCCCGGACCTGCCGAGACGATGCCCCCGATGATCGCCGTCGTCGTCAGCCAGAACCAGCCGCGTGCCTGCTTGCCCAAATTCATGTCATTCCCTCTCACTCGTGATCTCATGCCCCCGCTTAAACGGGTCCTGTTTGCCTAGAGTGAAAAGGCGGGCCGACTCCTGACGTCGGATCTGCGAAAAAAGTTATTTTATCGCGAGCGGACGAAAACCAGCATTCCGGAAAGCCGCGATACCGAAACGGGAAGGCTCTCTTCGAGAATGGTGAGGGCCTGATCCGTGTCCTTGAGGTCGAAGATGCCGGAGACGTGCTGCCTCGCCGCCGCCTCATCGAGGATGACGATACGGCCCCGGCGATATTGCGAGAGAATATCGAGAACCTCGCGCAGCGGCTGGCCGGAAAAGACGAGCTTGCCTTCGCGCCAGGCCATGCTGTTGGCGACATCCTTGCGGGCGCGCACCAGCCTGCCGTCGCCACCAAGGGTCACGGCCTCTCCGGGTGTCAGCACGGCGATCTCGGCGCCTGTGGTCACTTCCACCCGGCCTTCCTCCACCTGCACCTCCTGCGGCAGCGAGCCATTGCCGGTGCGCACCGAATAATGGGTGCCGAGCGCCTTTGCCGTCAGCGCTCCATCCTCGACGATGAAGGGCCGCTCCGGGTTTTTGGCGACATCGAAATAAGCTTCGCCGCGAAGAAGGGTGATACGCCGTTCCTTTCGCGAATAATGAACCGCAATCGCCGTGTCGGTGTTCAGGCTGATGCGGCTGCCGTCTTCCAGCGAAAGCATGCGTGTTTCGCCGATTTCGGTGTAATAATCCGCCTGCCAGCGATCCTTCAATCCGCTTTTCTCCGCAAACAGCGCCGCAAACCCGATGAGGCAGAGACCGGCAACACCCGCCAGCATTGCCCCGCGAGGTCCGCGCCGTTTTCGCTGCTGGACCGGCGCAAGCTCGATATCGCCAAGCTCGCCCCAGAGGCTCTGCATGTCCTCATAGGCGCCAGCATGGGCGGCATCGGCCCGCAGCCAGACATGAAACGCCTCGCGCTCCGCTTCCGTCGCGTCTGCCGATTGCATGCGCGCCACCCACAGCGCGGCCTCTTCGGCCAGAGCCTCATCGGTCAAGCCGTTATCCTTCAGACCGTCCGGGCGCTTGTTCATGTCCTGATCTGCCGTTTGTTGCGTGCTGAGATGTGGTCCTTTTCCCTTATAGAGTGAAAAAGGATGCGAACACCTGATGCCGGTCTACATTTTTATTTGCGCGCGGACCTGACGGCAGTGCAGCAGCGCCTTGATGATATGTTTTTCCACCATGTTGCGGGAAATGCCGAGACGGGCGGCGATTTCGCCATTGGAATGGCCATGCAGGCGGCTGAGCACGAAGACCTGCTGGCAACGCTTGGGCAGGGCCTCGATGGCCCGCGCCATTAAAATAAGGTGCTGCCGCCCGGCGACGATCCGCTCCTGCCCCGGCTCTTCGCAGGCAACGGCAAAACCCGCTTCGTAAGGTGCAAATAGCGGCCGCTCGCGCGACTGGCGAATGGCGGTCAGGCGGGCGACGGAACGGGCGATCTGGAAGAGATAGGCCTGTGGATTGTCGATCAGCGTCGCATGAGAAACCTCCAGCGCCCGCAGCAGGGTTTCCTGCATGGCGTCGGCGGCGTCTTCCCGGTTCTGCAAGCGCCGGCGGAAAAACCGCATCAGGCGGCTTTCCTCCTCGGCATCGAGAACCTGTAACAGGGCTTTGCTCATCAATCGACCCGGTGACGTATTGGCTTGGCGCATGAAGCAGCCGGATATGCTGCGTCATGTCGCGATAAACATGATAGTTGTAATCATATTTATCGCCTTCGGATGCAAGCTGCCAACCAGTAAAAAACCGGGGGCGAAATCAGGCTCACGTTTCCGTGATGATTGTTGCGGGATTACATCAGCTTGTCTGGTCCGCCCCTTGAAGGAAGTACCGCACCCTGAGCGGCAGCAGCGCAGCACCGATGGCGGATGGATCGCCCTTTGTTTGGCTGAGAACCAGCTTCGCCTCCTTCGGGCCGACACCGTAACGATGTTCGCGCCGGGAGGGCATGTGCGCACGTTCGATCATCATCCGGCCAAGTGCGCGCGGCAATTGCCCGCCAAAGACGATGGCCTGCGGATCGATAACGGCGATCAGGCTCGCCACCAGCCTGTCCACCTGCGGCATCGTCTCGGCCAGCCATTCCTCGACGCCGGGCCAGGAGGGGTCGAACTGCTGATAAAGCGCTTCGACCGACTGGATGTCGACGCCGTTTTTCTGCAACGTCGCGATCAGATATTGCAGCGCCGGGCGCCTGGGCGATTCATCCGGGCTGTATATGCGGCTGAATTCGCCGGCATTGCCGTGAAAACCGTGAAAGGGCTGGCCGCCGAGGATCAGCCCGCCGCCGAAACCGTAATTGAAGGACAGATAGGCAAAGGTCTGGCACCAGGAGCCGACACCGCGAAGGCTTTCTCCGATCGCCCCGGTGGTGGCGTTGTTTTCCAGCCAGACCGGCAGGCGGAACCTTTCTTCGAGGATCGGCTTCAGGTCCATCAGCGACCAGTCGCGCAGGGGCTCCGGCGCGTTGAAGGCGCGGTTTTCCGATACGAAGAAGCCGGACATGGAAAAACCGAGGCCCAGCAGGCGCTCGCGCGGGATGCCATGTTCCGAGAGCAGCCGTTCGAGGGCCTGCGACAAGGCCGCAAGCGTCTCCTCCCGGTCCTCCGGAAGCATATTCAGTTTTTCCTCGACAATCACATCGCAGCGGAAATCGGCGATACAGATCACCACCGAGTCGGTGTTGATGGAAATGCCGAGCGAATAGGCTGCCTCCGGCACCAGTTCGATGGTGGGGCTCGGCTGGCCGCGCGTGCCCTTGAGCGGCGCCCCGGTTTGCAAAAGCCCGCGCTCCAGCAGGCCTTCGATCAGCCGGTGGACGGATTGCTGCCTCAGGTTGGTGTGGCCGGTGATAGATGCGCGGGCGATGGGGCCGTGGCGGCGGATGATATCGAGAACGAGGCGCTCATTCTCGCTGGCAAGCGGATGGCGGTCGAAACTCTGGGGCTGGGTCTGATCCATGGTCATCGCTCTGGATAATGGCTGTGCGGGACGGCTGCAATGCGGACCACCATGGCTGAAATGACTTTTCATGGATTCTGTTATAAATATTACACTATGAGTGTATTAAATCCAGACGGTCAACAACCGGTTCGCAGGAGCCGCCTCGGCCGTGGGCATGGGGAAAGTCTGACCCCGGCAACCAGCGCCGGTAAACACAACGTCTGAAAGTGAAAATCATGCATCAAACCCTTGCCGCCTCCCGAAATACCTCCAGCCCCTGCAATGTCCTTGCGCTCTGCTCGCGCGACAATCCGGCCATCCTGACCGTTGCCCATCGCGGTTTCTGGACCGCCACCGCCGAAAATTCGCTGGCTTCCGTCCGTGCCGCGGTTGCGGCGGGGGTAGAGATGATCGAGATCGACACGCAGGCGACGGCCGATGGCCGGCTGGTCGTCATTCACGACGGGACACTCGACCGCACGACGACGGGGAAGGGTGTCGTGAATGCGCTGCCCTTCGAGGTGGTCCGCGCCGCGAGACTGAAGGCCGGTGCGGGTGGCGATACGGCCGACGTGACCGATGAATGTGTGCCGACGCTGGAAGAATTGCTGGAGGAGGCGCGTGGCAGGATCACCGTCAATATCGACACCAAATTCGCCCGCGATCTGCCGCGGGTCATGGAAACCGTGTTGCGGCTCGATATTCAGGATCAGGTACTGGTGAAGACCGATATCGACCCGGAAGCCGCCCGTTTCGAGGTGCTGGATGCGCACTGGTTCGGCAATATCCCGCATATGCCGATGTTCCCGGTGCGGAAGGGCAAGTTTGCGGAGGATTTGCGCCGTATCGAGGCGTTGCGTGCGCCGATGATCGAGGTGAAATTCACCGATATAGCCGATCTGGCCGAAGGTCGTGCGGAGATGGAGCGCCAGAACATCCGTCTCTGGATCAACACGCTCGACGTCGCCCATTGCCTCGATTTCAATGACACGCGCGCGCTGGCGGACCCTGAAGCCGTGTGGGGCGCTCTCGCCGAGGCCGGCGTCGGAGCGATCCAGACGGATGAGGTCGAAGCTTTCACCGGCTGGCTGAAGACGGCCCCCGGCGCGACGGGTAGAGCATGGGCAAGATGAGCAAGCGTCTCGAAGCGCCGTTGCCATCGTTCTGGTAAAGTCGATCGCAGATGTGTTGAAACATCTGCCATCTTCATATCGCCGGCTGAAACGCCGCAACCGAGCAATGTCCGGTCAGGCCGCTATCGGTCGTCAGTTCGCCCGAGACAGCGCAATTGCATCAGGACCGGCGGGAAAACGAAGCTGGCCGGATAGGTCATGGACGGCGCTCCAGATCGCTTCGGCAACATCGTCTTCGCTGGTCGTCATGGCCGGTTTGGCGAATCCTTCAAGAATTGGTCCTGCAAAGTCCATGTAGTCTTCCGGCAGCAGTTGCTCCAGCGGCAGGATGGCGTTTGTCGTGAAGCGGGTGGTCGGTGCATAGCCCGGTTCCACCAGCTTCACCCGGATGTTGAAATGACCGAGCTCATGCGCAAGCGAACCGGAGAAACCCTGGATTGCCTGCTTGCTGGCGGTGTAGGCGGCGGCGAGCGGGAAGGAGGCGAGCGTGGCGCTGGATGTGACGTTGATGATGGTGCCGGATCGGCGCTTTCGCATCTGCGGGATTATCGCCTGCGTCATTGCCATCGCACCGAAGCTATTGGTGTCGAAGATCGTGCGGATCGCCGACATTGGCGTCGCTTCAAAAGCGCCGACCATGCCGATGCCGGCATTGTTGACCAGCACATCGACCGGACCTGCCGCATCGATCAGAGTCGCGATGCTTTGTTCGTCGGTCACATCCAGCGGCAGGACGCGCAACCGGTCGGTGTCGCCAACGAAGCGGTTGGGATCCGGATGCCGCATGGTCGCAACGACATTCCAGCCACGCGAAAGGAAGAACTCGGCGGTTGCCTTGCCATAACCCGATGAGGTGCCGGTGATGAGGATCGTTCTGGTCATCATAATCTCCATTGTTCGATATGACCGGAGATAGACGATGTGTTCTGGATGATATATGCTTTAAAAGCCATAATTTATTATTGATCGTCCAGACAATGGATCCTCTTAGCGATATCATCGATCTTTTGCGACCGAGCGCCGCCGTTTCGAAACCGATTTCCGGACGAGGCCGATGGGGCGTGCGTTATCGCGCCTATGACGCCCCGGGTTTTGCAGTCGTGCTGGCTGGTGCGGCGTGGGTCATGATCGATGGCCGGGAACCGCTGCGGCTGGCGCGTGGCGATTTTCTGCTTTTGCCCTCCACGCCCGCCTTCTCGCTTTGCAGCGATACCGACGTCGACTGCATTCCGGTCGAGCCGCAAGATCAGGCGGTGCGGCATGGGGAACAGCAAGGGGAACCCGATTTCATTGCGCTCGGAGGAAGTTTCACGTTCGAGCGGGTCAATGCGGCGCTGCTGCTTTCGTTGATGCCCGAGCTGATCCATGTGCCGGCGGGTGAGGGCGGAGCATCCCGGCTGGCGCGTCTGATCGAATTGCTGGCGGAAGAATGCACGCGCGAGGATGCGGGCAAGGAACTGATCATCCGGCGCATGCTGGAGGTTTTGCTGGTTGAAGTGCTGCGGCGGCCGAACGCGGGCAACGAGGCAATTCCGGCGGGACTGGTAAAGGGAATGCGTTTGCCGGGGCTTGCCCGCGCATTGTCCGCCATGCACGCCAATATCCGCGCGAACTGGACTGTCGCCGAACTGGCCGGCATCGCCGGCATGTCGCGCTCGGCCTTCGCGGCGCGTTTTCATGAAATGCTCGGCTGCGCGCCGATTGAATATCTGGCCCGCTGGCGGATGGCGCTTGCCAGGGACGCGCTGATGCGCGGGGTAAAGTCGCTCGACGATATAGCCGATGAGATCGGTTATGAATCCGCCAGCGCATTCAGCACCGCTTTCCGCAGGAGAACGGGTGTCGCTCCGGGCAGCTTTGCCCGTGCGAATAATGACAGGCACTGACTGCGAGGATTTTCTCCAGCCGTGCAGGTCACGGCGACCGCGGGAGCCTTTTCCGACCATCTAGAGGGAGTGACGTTGGATCCGTGCCGGTATAGGCGCGTTCGCTCCAGAGCAGGGCTTTGCGCGGCCGATCCGACATCGCTTCGGTTATGGCGCCCACGAACAGAATATGGTCTGCGGCATCGATGGAACCGACAAGTTCGCAGTCCATGGACAGAAGCGCATCGGCAAGTCTGGGGTTTCCTGACGGCCAGGCATCCCAGTCTCCGACGCTGAACCGGTCCGGGTGATTTCCCTTGCCCGCAAAGACATCGGCAATCTCCTCCTGTCCTCTGGCCAGTGCCGCAACGGAGAAGCGTCGGCTCGCTGCGATGAGATCGACCATGCGGCTGCTGGCGTCGATGGAAATCATCAGAAGCGGCGGTTCTGCGCTGAGCGGCATGAAGGAGGTGATTGTGCGCCCAACCCGCTCGCCGGCGTGGCAGGCAGCGGCCACCGCCACGGTAAAGGTTAGGCCGGCCATTGAATCCTTGAATTCACGCGGGCAGATCATCGGAGAGGCGCAAGCTTTCAGCGGAACATGCGCATGATTGACCACACCGCCATCGATCAGCCTGAGATTATGAGACATGATGTGCCGGGCTAACCGCCCGCTCCCGGATTTTTCGAAAAAATGGACATCTTCGTTGCAGCGCCATTCATGATGTCGGCATTGTCAGGCGGTGACTTTTTCTGATGCACTCTTGGCCAGATGCCGGAATAGTGGCGATTGAGGTCAAGCCAGACATGTAGCCCCGCTTCGGTATCCGGCCGGATCGCGGCGGCGGGACATTCGCCCTCGCAAATCCCGCAGTCGATACATTGATCGGGGTGAATGACGAGCATGTTCTCGCCTTCATAAAAACATTCGACCGGACAGACTTCCACGCAGTCCATGTATTTGCAGGCGATGCAGTTTTCGGTGACGACATAGGGCATTGAGACGCTCGAAGGGAGTTGCAGCCGGACGGCGGCTGTCCGGCTGCGCCTGATCCGGCCGGCCGCCCAGGGCAGCGGGACCGGCCGGATCGGTGGGGCTCAAATCAAAGGCGGGCGGCGACCGCCTGCCAGTTCACCAGATTGTCGAGGAAGTTTTCGAGGTAAGCGGGGCGCTTGTTGCGGAAATCGATGTAATAGCTGTGTTCCCACACATCGCAGCCAAGAAGCGCCTTCTGCCCGAAGCAGAGCGGATTGGCCCCGTTTTCGGTGCGGGTGATCTTCAGCGAACCGTCGGTATCCACCACCAGCCACGCCCAGCCCGAACCGAACTGGGAGGCGCCGGAGAGGGCGAAATTCTGCTTAAACAGCGCGACCGAGCCGAAGGACTGCGTCAGCGCATCTTCCAGCACCTTGGGGATCGCATGATTCTCCGGCCCCATGATTTCCCAGAAGAGATTGTGGTTCCAGTGCTGGGAGGCATTGTTGAAGATGCCGGATTGCGCCACCGCACCCTTCTCATAGGTGCCCCGGACGATCTCTTCGAGGCTCCTGTTTTCCCATTCGGTGCCGACGATCGCCTTGTTGAGATTATCGACATAGGCCTTGTGGTGAAGATCGTGATGGAACTTCAGCGTCTCCTCTGACATGCCCGAGGGGGCGAGCGCATCATGGGCATAGGGGAGGTCGGGAAGCTGGAAAGCCATGGGGTATCCTTTGTCAACTGTTCGCTCAAGAGCATGGAAAGAGCCTTGCGAAAACAAGGTGACAGTACTTCTAGGACCTCAACCATGGTTCAGGTCAAGAGGTTTTTTCGCGCTGTGTCGTGCGCGTCAGTCGGAGTAACGGATGGATGTTTCGGAGTGCCAAAGCTCACCTTTCGCGATTTGAGACCGGCGTAATCAATGGTCCTGCCTGATATTGCCGGTGCGGCGGCGCAACATGGTGTCCGTTCTCGCAAAGCGGGAGGAATTCATGGCCAGAGCCGTTGGAATTGGCGGCGTATTCTTCAGAGCAGCAGATGCCTCCGGTCTGGCTGAATGGTATGAGAAACATCTCGGCATCGACAATATGCATAAATAGGTATGGCAGCAGGACGCCGGAATGACGGTTTTTGGGCCTTTCGCCAGGGACAGCGATTATTTCGGCCGTGCTGAATAGCAATGGATGATCAATTTCCGGGTGGATGATCTCGATGCCCTCATCCGAAGCTCACGGCGGAAGGTGTAGAGGTTGAAACTCGGGCCGAATGGGATTCGGAGGTTGGACGTTTCGTCAGGATACACGACCCGGAAGGCAATCCCGTGGAATTGTGGGAGCCCGCCCGAACCTGAAGACGTTTGCGCTCCGCAAGGCTCGGACCGGGGGTGAGGAGGCTAAAACAGTCCCTTTGTTAGTCCGCAACCGCAATGGTTGACCATTGGATGAATTCCGAATTCGGCGATCGAGATCGAGCCATCTCATTGCCCAAATATGTCGCCGGCTGCGAAGCAATTTTAGTTTTCCTTAACTTTGGTACCTGTGAGGGGCTTGCAGGGTGATACGTATTGCAATAACTTCTGGTTGTTATTTGAATCAAAGGACCGTAGCGGGGAAATTCGGCGGATTGTCGTGAAAAATCACGGATGAAAAATGATAATCTCGCCATCGTGTTGGTAAGATTGGGTGTTACGTGATTTTTTAGCTGCCACGTTCTTTTGAGTAAATGACTTGCGACTATCGTTTCGTAATAAAATATACCACTTTAACGCTTCTTGGATCAGATGATCTGATCTATTAACCCGGTAGGGATCGACAGCAAGGACAGCTGCAGAATGAAGCATGAGCGGCATTGCCGCGACCAACTTCATTTCAAATGCAGGCCTCCTAAACATGCCCCTCGCTGCTTTCATTACTGGTTTCCGATCGCCACTTCCTCCTGATTTTTGTCTCGCAATTGTGACGGCGGTTCGAGTTTCCGCTTATTCCCCGATCGCTATGCAGGCAGAGCGGAATACCTTCGGTAATTCGAGGGCCGCGCCCAACAGTTCCAAATGGGCAGTCACCACCCTGCTTTTCGCAGGCCTGCTCGCGGCGGAGCCAGCAAGTGCCCAGTCGCCCGCCGATGATTTTTCCCGCCAACAGGATCAGCAACAGCAGTTGCAGCGGCTTGAAAACCTGAAACAGATAACCCCTGATAGTGTCATTGGCCGCAAGGACGGTGCACCGCGACGCGACGTGAAGCCCGATGATTTATGCTTCGATATCTCCCGTGTGGAGATCGAAGGTGCGGCGAACCTTTCTGCCGCTACGCTTGGAACACTGACGCAGCCTTTCAACGATCGTTGCGTCGGCGTTGCCGACATCACCTCCCTCCTCAAGGCGATCACCGACATCTATCTAGACAAGGGATTTGTGACGTCACGCGCCTATGTTCCGCCGCAGGATATTGTCGGAACAGGATTGCTGAGATTGGTCGTTGTCGAAGGCACGATCGCGGATATCTACCTCAATGGTCAACCGGCCGAGCAGAACGGTTCATTCGCCACGGCCTTTCCCGGCATGAAAGGAAAGGTTGCCAACATTCGTGATGTTGAGCAGGGGCTGGACCAGATCAACCGTCTGTCGTCCAATAACGCCAAGACTTCGATGTTGCCGGGAAAAACGGATGGTACATCCATTCTCAACGTCGAGAACAAGCCGGGCAAACCCTGGTACGTGAGCATTTCCAATAATAGTCTCGGCCAGCAAAGCACCGGCTACTCCCAAAGCAATATTTCCCTGGGTTTCGATGACCTCTTGGGTCTCAATGATCAGTTGGGGCTATCTTATGGGCGTAGCGGCCCGGACTACCCCTGGGATGATGACGGTCGCGGGCGCAGTAACAGTTATTCGGTCAATACAAGTATACCCTATGGCTACTGGACATTTTCGGCGAACGGTTCCTGGTACGAATATGACAGCACCATTCCCGGTAATTTCGGGCCGATCGAAACTTCGGGTGATTCCGGTCAGATTGGATTTGGCATTGATCGCGTTATCCGGCGAGACAAGGACTCGATCACGACGCTCAGAGGCGGCCTCACCTACAAGCAGACCAACAATTTTCTTCTCGGCAACCGGATTGAGGTTGGAAGCCGCCGATACACGATAGGCACTCTGGGCTTGTCGCGTTCACAAAGAATACTGGGTGGCGTCATCGCCCTCGATTTTGCCCTTGATAAGGGTCTCGATCTCTTTGACGCTGCGGAGGCCGGAGAGCCAGGGGCCGGCACGGCCGATCCCCGGTTCCTGAAACTCAACACGACCGTCAGCGCGACGCGGCCGTTCGAAGCAGCTGGCCAGCGGTTCGAGTTAACCACACTCGTCAATGCGCAATATTCGCCAGATAACATGTTTGGCGCAGAGCAGATCGGGCTTGGTGGCTTCAGCAATGTACGCGGCCTGAGGGAAAGCGTCATATTCGGTAATAATGGGTTCTTCAGCCACAACGAATTGGCATGGCGAACAATGCCATGGGACGGCACAGGTCTGGCGCCCGTTCTGGGCGAGCTACGCCCCTACCTCGGTCTCGATTACGGCCGCGTGTTCTCGCAGGATCGCTTCGACATTCCCGGCGGCTATCTCGCGAGTTGGACCGTTGGTGCGAAACTCGTGGGGGGAAACATCAGCGCCGATTTTGGCTACTCCCAGGCATTTTCCAGCAGCGTCAATAACGGACGCGGAAATCTCATTTTCGCCAGCGTGACGGCACGCTGGTAGGCTTCAAAAGAGAATATTATGATCAACTCTTCTTTTCACACCCCCAAATTATCTCTCGTCTCCGCCCTGGTGGCGACAGCCATTGTCGTTTCCGGTTGCGGTGGCCGGGCGGCACATCCGGTGTCTTCGACCAACCCGACCGACAGTGCTTTCGACTGCGCCGGCATAAAGCGCGAGTTCGAGGCCAATGAGCGGCAGGTGCTGGCGACGGTGAAAGAACGATCCGACGCGCAGGGTAAAAACGTGATCCTTGGTGCGACAGGTGTTCTTCTGTTCTGGCCGGCCCTTTTTTTCATGGATCCGAAATCGCCGGAAAAACTGGAGATCGACGCCTTGCGTAACCGCAATCAGGTCCTTGCCGAGATTGCCAGAAGCAAAAAATGCCCAGCTCCGCAATCGAAGCTGGCGGATGTCTACAAGAAACTCGACACCAAGCCCTCCCAGGCCGACACGAGCAGAAAAGACCGCTAAGCCCCAAATTCCTTCTGCCACGAGAGGCGAACAACAATGACATTCCAGTTCAAGCGTCTTCCACGCAAAGCAACCGACCTCGCGTTGTTCGCCAATGCCGGAGCGCTGGCTCAAAAAATCATTGCCACCGTTGTTAGTTTTACGCTCGTGCTTCAGCCTGTGCTCCTTCACGCACAGGACATATCGCCGGAAGCTGGAGGATCCTCTGCAAATCGCCCCGGGATAGGGGCTGCCCCGAACGGTGTACCGCTCATCGATATCGTCGGTCCCAACAGCCAGGGTCTGTCGCACAACAAATACAACAATTTCAACGTCGGCACACCGGGGGTCATTCTCAACAACTTCAATGGTGAGATCGGTACGTCGAAACTGGGTGGTGTTACGCCCGGCAATCCAAACCTGCAAGGCAAAAGCCCTGCATCGGTCATCCTCAATGAGGTGACCTCGCAGAACCGCAGTTCTCTCGTGGGGCCGACCGAGGTGTTCGGCGGCAGGGCCGATGTCATCATTGCCAATCCGAACGGGATCACCTGCGACGGCTGCGGTTTCATCAACACGCCACGCGCCACGCTGACGACGGGTGTACCTGACATCGGCACCGATGGACGTCTCAATGGATTCACGGTCAACGCAGGAGATGTCACCTTCGGTCCTAGCAGTGGGAATTTTGCGCTTGGTGATGGCGCAGTCAGTCTGTTCGATGTCGTGTCCCGTACCATCCAGATCGACGGAACGATCTATGGCGAGGACCTGCGCCTGACAGCCGGGAAGAGCAAATTCGATTATGCCACGGGTGAGGCAACAGCGCTCGATGCCACCTCCGGGACACCTGAATACGCAATCGATGGCTCAGCACTTGGGGCCATGCAGGCTGGCCGCATCAAGATGGTCGTCACGGAGAAGGGCGCTGGCGTTCGCATGCGCGGCGACATGGCTGCCAACACAGGCGAGCTTTCGCTATCGGCAGACGGCAAGATTTCGATCGGCAATGCGTCCGGCAATAAAGGTGTCAGCGTCTCCTCGAAGGGGAGTGTCTCGACCGGTCGTCTGACCTCGAAGAAATCAGTGTCGGTCAAGGCGGGGAAGGACACCAAGATCGCTTCGATCGGCGCGGAAGAGGATATCCTTGTCAATGGCGGGGCAGGCTTCATCGATGTCGCCGGTACTCTCGGGGCGAGTGGTGCACTCAACCTTCTGGCAGACGGGCGTATTGCCTTGGCCGACGCGTCGGCTGCCGGACCTGTTTCGCTATGGTCGGGGGCTGGCTCCATTGCCATCAGCGGCACGGCCCAGTCCGGCGCGGCGATGTCACTTACGGCGGCCTCAGGAGCGATCACGGCGGGCTCACTCCTTTCGAAAGGTGATTTGGCTCTGCTCTCCGGCCTTGATCTGGGGATTTCGGGGCTAATACTTGCTGAAGGGAGTTTGCAGGCCTCCGCTGGCGGCAACATCCGCTATGGCAGTCTGGAAGCCAATGGCAACGTCTCGCTATCTTCAGCCGGCGGTGTAATCAGCCTCGATAAACGCACAGCCGCCGGTGGCGACATCAGGATCAGGCAGCAACATGCCGACCTTTCCAATAACAGGAGCGGACTTGCAACATCGGGTACACTCTACATTGATGCTAGTAATATCAATCTGGCCAATAGCACGCTGACGTTCGGCGGTATCGATCTTGCGTCCTCCGGGGCGACAGATTTGACCGGTACGCGGCTCAACGCAGTGACCTCAGGCAGCGCAGCCAGTGCTACACACGGCTCCGGCGATGTCGCCATTACCGCAGGCAGCCTTACCGCCAACGGCGCCAGCAATATTCTGGCTGCCCATGACCTGACACTTTCGCTGTCACAACTCACCAACGCCGGCCAGCTCGCCGCAGGCAATAATCTTACCGTCAATGTCACCGGCAATCTGACCAACACTGCCACTGGCCTGATATATGCCGGCAATGACGCGGCGCTTTTCGTGGGCGGCGTGCTTGCCAACGAGCAGGGGGCGATTGTCGCCGGTCATGATCTCACGATTGCGGGAAACGCTCATGGCGGGCGTGATGCGGCCATTGTCAACAGTTCCGGCTTCATCTCAGCCGGTCACAACATGTCGATCATTACTGCAAATCTGCGCAACGAAAGAACAATTGCACCTACCTACACAACACAGTTCCTCTCTAACGCGCTCGTTTCTGCGTATGACATATATTATGCGAGAGAGTGCGGGGATTGTTCGTCGCCCATCGAATTTTATAACCGGTCATTCGTCATCGGTAGCCCCATCCATCGCGTTTACCGGGACGTCGTCGAGGATCAGCTCATATCCGCAGGTAGTCCCGCAGCGCTGATCAAGGCGGGCAACACACTTTCTGTCGACACGGTCGATCTTACCAATGCCTATAGTGCAATCGAAGCCGGCTCCGGCATGACGCTGAATGGCTCGGGCACGCTGACCAATCTCGGGCTGCAATTGCAGCGCACGACTTCGCTCAATTGCAACCAGCACGGCGGCTGCCAGTATTATCCGGATGTCATTTACGAATGGACGGAAACGAAAACGACCGGCGACACAGGTGGCCATGAAGGTTCATGGCAGGTCGCCGTGCCTGGCCCCAGCCCCTTCGGAACGCGGGATGCGTCAAAGGATATCGGGCCTGGACGAACCGTGGAAAGCGTTGAGGCGATCGGTGGCGTTACTGCGACGATCCGCTCTGGCGGGGCGCTTGGTATCACCGGTTTTGCCGCCGTCAACAATACTGCTTCGGCCGGAACAATCGCCGACCATGCCGCCGTTGCTACACCTCAGCCTTCTAGCGATCCGACGGCGTTGCTGGCCGGCTTAACAGCGAGCGGAGCGCTATTCACGCTTGGCGCCGTCGCCACCCCACAGTCCGGCGGCTTTGGCGGCACCATTCCCGGCCAGACGTTCCTCTATGAAACCCGCGCCGCCTTCCTCGACGTCTCGAAATTCTATGGCTCCAGCTATTTCCTTGGCCGCATCGGTTACCAGCCGGATCGCCAAATCCAGTTCCTTGGTGACGCCTATTTCGAGAACCAATATATTGAGCAGCAGCTCAGACTGGCGACAGGCTCCGGTTTTACCGGGCAGGATTCGATTACCCAGATAAAACAGCTGCTTGACAACGGAGCCGCCTATCTGGGAGCGAACCAGCGCCAGCTCGGCCAACCGCTGACGGCTGAAGAGATCGCCAGCCTCACCGAATCCGTCGTTGTTTATGAGTGGCAGACGGTGAACGGCACGACCGTTCTTGCGCCGGTGCTGCATCTTGCCGCTGACGACAGGGAAAGATTGAACTCCGCTGGCGCGCTGATCGCGGGCAATCAGGTAACGATCGACACTGGCTTGCTTGCAACATCAGGGATGATTGCATCGACTGGCGATCTTACCGTTTCCGGTTCATCGATTGCGGCAATCGGCGGCTCCTTCAGCGCAGGCGGTAATGCTTCAATCAAGGGCGACGAGGGCATTCTGCTCGCCAACGCAAAGGTGACGGCCGGCGGCAATCTCGGACTGACGTCGAATGGAGACATCAATATCTCCGTTACCGAGAGGTCGACAACCAGCACCTTACGTGACAAGCGCAGCACGACGACGGTTGTGAGAACCACAAGTCAGGGTTCCGAGATCACCGCGGGCGGATCGATCACCGCCAATGCGGGTGGCAGCCTCAACCTCATCGGCAGCACGATTGCCGCTGATGGGACGGTCGGTCTGAAAGCGACCGGTGACGTGACAATTGCCGAAGCTGTCGACACCACCACGATCGATTACACCTACAGGAAAAAGGGCGGTCTGTTCGGCGGAAGCAAACAGACGACGAGCCACACGCAAACCGAGACTGCCGTCGGATCATCGGTCAGTGGTGGGAAGGGCGTGTCCATCATCTCAGGTGGAGATACCGTCGTCTCCGCGTCGAAGGTGATGGCTGGCGATGAGACCAACAAAGCCGATATCAACGTCAGTGCCGGTGGTGATCTGCTGATCACGTCGGGCAAGAATACGGCGGAGTTCGAGCAGACTTCCTCCAGCAAGGGTTTCCTCTCGAAAAAAAGCTCGACGCAGTACAACTACGACGAAGCGACAGTAGGCTCCGAGCTTTCCGCCTCCGGCAACATCAAGCTGGATGCTGGCGGCAACGCCGTCATAGCGGGTTCGAACATAACGGCCGGGGATGCGATCAGCGTCGCGGGCGACGGCGTCGCCATCATCGGGGCGGAGGAGCAGCACGCGCTGGAGAGCAGCAGCAAGAAATCCGGTCTGTTCGCCGGTTCCGGCGGTGGTTTCCTCTCGCTATGGGGCAAGGAGCAGAAAGAAAAGAGCCAATCGTCCAGTCTTAACGTTGGCTCCGGGCTGAGCGCTGGAACCGATGTCACTCTTACGGCGCGCGAAAACGACGTCAATGTGATCGGCTCTTCCATCATGGCCGGCCGCGACATCGCGCTGGAGGCAGCCCGCGACGTCAATATCACTCCCGGGGCTGAAAGTTCCTCATCGCAGGAGAAGGAAAAACGCTCGGGCTTCGGCATTCAGGTGAAATCTGGCAACGGCAGCGCATCGATCGGTATCGGCTACGGCAAGTCGGTCGATCAGACCAGCCAGTCATCAGAGACTAACGCCAGATCCATCCTGTTTGCCGGTCGTGACCTCACGATATCAGCAGGTCGTGATGCTAACCTGCAGGCGGCTGAGGTGTCCGCAGAGCGTGATGTTGCCATCCTCGCAGACCGTAACGTCAACCTTCTCTCGGCGCAGGACAAGTCCAACTACGAACACATGCATGAGGAGATGTTTGCCGGCGTGACGCTATCAGTCTCGACCTCGCTGGTCAGCGCTGTCGACAGCGTCAGTAATGCGGCGCATAAGCTTACAACCATAAACGACGGCTACTCCGCCGCCAATGCTGCCTTTGCATCGCTCAAGGCCTATGATGCGCTCGACACCGTCGTCAACGGGAATGTCGCTTCGGCCTCGCTCACCGCCGGCTTCACCTATACAAAAGACAAGGCGGCGGGGACGGGCTCTGTTCCCGTTCTCACCGAAATCAATGCCGGCCGCTCGGTAACGATCGAAGCCGCATCCGGCGATATCACCGGCCATGGCGTGCAAATCTCGGCCGGCTATGATGCTTATGGCCTGCCGGTCGACAGCGCCGACGACAAGGCCGGCAATATCACGCTTTCGGCCGGCAATGATATTACCCTTAAAAGCGCCGAGGCGACGCGGAGTTCGTCGTCCAGCAGCACGTCCGCCGGCGCCAGTATCGGCATTGGCGGCGGCGTCAGCCTATCGGGTGGCGTCGGCGTCGGGCTGACAGGCGGCGCCAGTGCGTCCACGGCCAAGGCGAACGCCAACGGAACTACCCAGGTCAAGAGCCACGTCAGCGGTACCGGCGACATCGTCATCCAGTCCGGCAACAACACGACGCTCGCCGGTGCGCTCGTTGCCGGTGAGACAGTGACGGCCGACATCGGCGGCGATCTCACCATCGTCTCCGTTCCCGATACCGGCGAAACCACGAACAAATCCACCTCTGGCGGCTTTAGCCTCGGCGGGGGGAAGAGCCTCATCTCCGGTATTCAGATCGGTGGCGGTGCGGGGTCCGGGTCGACGAACTGGGTTTCCGAGCAGTCTGGTCTCGTTTCCGCGGACACGATGAATGTCACCGTCGGCGGCAATACCCATCTCGGTGCCGGCAAGATCGTCTCCGGTTCGGGCGATCTCACTCTCGACACAGGCACGCTTACCCATGAAAACTTCGAGGGCCAGAAGCAGTATGAGGGCTTCAGCGCCAATCTCGGCCTCGATCTCACCGGCGGCAAAGGAACCGATGTCAATCCGGTCGGCAACAGCACGCTCGAAGGCAGCTATCAGCTCGATGATACCCGCCAGAGCGTCCGCGCCACCGTCGGCCCTGGGGACATCGTCGTTCGCAATCCCGACCAGCAGGCAGCACTTGAGCACGACGGTGAAACAAATCCTCTCTCCGAACTCAACCGTGATCCGGGCAAGGCTCATGAGATCACAAAGGACAAACATGTCGGCATCGATTTCTATCTTTCAACCAACAGCCTGAAGGCTGCGGCAGAGGGGATCAACGTCGTCGGCAAGGCTCTTGGCGACGCCTTCGAGGCGCTGGGGACGAAGCTTGCGGCTTCCGGTGATCTGACGCCGGATGAATTGGCGACAGCCCGTAAAGTCGCCAAAGCGCTGGATTCCGGCACACTCGATATCGCAGCGCTTGCGACCTGCGCGGGCCGGCAAGGCTTCAATCTCCTCGATCTTTTGTTCACGCCGGCCTATGCATCTGGATGCGTCCTATTCGACAAAAACGGCAAGGAGATCGCTGAACTGACGGCGAATGAGCGTGAAGCCTGCATACAGATGCTGGCGACGCTGATGGAGACCTATACCGAGAAATATGTGACCGGTGCGGCTGGCAAGGGTGAACTGCCGGGCAGCGTCAAAATACTTGCGGCACAGTTACGCAAGGTGGGTTCGGACGAACAGCTGGTCGCGGGTTTCCAGGCGATCGGTATGTCGGCCTCGTTCATCCGGGATGTCACGATAAGGCTGACGCTCGGTGAGGAAGGCTACAAGGAATACAAGGCAGCGTTCGAGCCGCTTGCGGCAGCCGGCACGTTGGGCAAGGAGGCCAGCGAGCGGGCGATTGCCGACATTGCTGCCAAACACGGTCTTTCCTTTGAGGATACCAAAGACCTCAAACTCCTCGTCGGGGTCACTACCGCAGCGATCATTGGTGTCGTGGGTATCAAGGCAGGCGGCTCGCTCAGCAGCAAAGAAATCGAAATTGTTTCGAAACAAATTGCTGATGGTCACGCATTCCAAAAGCATATACTTGAAAAAGGCGAACTGGCTGGTATGGGCATACGAACTAGGGCGCAACTTGCCGACTTTATCAGCGAAACAATGAGGAAACCTTCAGATGTAAAGGCATTGGGTGGTGGTAGAACGGCATACTGGAACGACGAGTATCAATCGGTAATTATACACAACCCCAAAGCAGGAGACGGTGGGACTATTTTCCAACCAAAGAACGGAAAATTGTATTTTGACAACATGAGGTAAGGACAATGAACCCTTCGGAAACGCCAATTAAGAACGCTAAAATCAGCATCGAATTTAGTAGAAAAGAATTAACTATTCTGTCGTCTTCCTTAAATGAAGTGCTGAATGGCATAGGTGCATTTGAATTCGAGACAAGAATTGGAGGCGAAAATTCGGAAGTAATAAAGCTTCTGGAGATGCTCAATTTTTACATAGATAATTTTGATAAATCTGAACAGCCTCCATTTTCGACCGGACATTAAAACTTATCCACGCTAGGTCGTGTTGACAAAGTGGATTCCCAAATCGGCTGAAGCGTGATTCAAGACTGCTTTTTTAGGAGGCGGTATTGGCGCGAGGCGATTTGAGTGACGAGGAATGGCGTGTAGTCGAGCCGTTCCTACCCAGAGAACGGGGACGCAAATCGCGGCCCGCTCACGATAATCGGCGCTTTTTGAACGGGATGCTGCATGTCCTGCGCGTTGGTTGCCCGTGGCGCGACACGCACGAACGTTACGGCAAATGGAACTCTGTCTATGTCCGTTTCCGACGGTGGGCTGAGCAAGGCGTCTGGGACGCTCTGCTTGAGACCCTTGTGGAGCTTGGCTTAACCGACGACTGGCAGCATATGATCGACAGCACGACCGTTCGCGGTCATTCGCAGGCTGCTGGCGCAAAAGGGGGACTGATAAGGAGGCTTTTGGTCGATCACGCGGCGGCTTTACGACAAAAATCCACGCCCGAGCAGACGGTCAGGGACGCCCTCTCGGCTTTGTCCTGACCGGCGGTGAGGCATCAGATTACAAGGCGGTTCCCCAACTTTTTGCTATTCCCGTCAGCAGGCCGCGCAAAATGCTGGCGGACAAGGGATATGATGCGGATGCAATCCGCGAAGAACTCCTGCTGCATGGCACTCGTCCTGTCATACCATCGCGCTCGACGCGGAAGCGCCCACCTCCTTGCGATTACGTTGCATACAAAGACCGGAACCGCATCGAGCGCATGTTCAATAAGCTGAAGCAGTTCAGGCGCATCGCTACGCGCTATGACAAGACGAGGATGTCGTTTGCTGGCTTCCTGGCGTTGGCCTCAGCCAAACTCTGGTTGTCCTTCATTTGCGCACAGGCTTAGGGCGCTCTTTCTCCGCTCCCCAGAAAGAAAGCCGCGCGTCTGGCGCTTCCTTGTGAACCGCAATCTGCATATGAGCCCGAAGCTCCTTGCGGAAACGTGAGGCGTTGCGTGCTCCCCATACGCCGACGAAGCAATCTCCGGACGCATCGTTCTTGAAGACTGCCGCCCCGCCAAAGGCCGAAGACAGGCCACCTTCGCCAATGACACCTCCGTTACCGTAAACTGCGACAACGCAATCCAGCGGCGCAACGCTGACCACTGTATCGCCGGATGGGGCGAAACCTGCGCTTCTGAAAAGGTAGACAGGACAAGGAGAAGTCATCATTCCCTGAGCATATCTCCGTCATCGGAGACCACAAGCGCCTGATGTAACTTTGTCAACACGACCTAACAGGTATCAAATGATCAAAGATCCAGAGAAACGCCAAGCATGTGGTGTTTTCATGAACCAGAGGTTCATAGCGGTAAACACAATGTCGGGCTGGCGGCTTCTTATCGCTGACCCAAAGGGTTTACGTTGTCGTTTGCCACCTGACACAAGCGATTTTGAAATAGGTTCTGTCGTATTGTCAGCTTTGGCCAAGAGCAGGCTTGTCCATCCCGACGAAGATATTGAATTATCAAAAAACTCAAAAATTGAGGAGCGCTACGTCGCCTGGGTGGCGGATTTAATGCAGACTTATGGCTACAAGACCAAAAGCGCGCTATTTAAAGGCATGCTGCACTGCGATGTCGAGGTCAAGGCCGGCGAGATGACGATTCGTCCTACAAAGCGCGAGCGGGGCGACGGGTTCGGTCCAACCCTTCGGCGAGAGAAGGACTATGTACACTTGTCCGCAGACAGCTCACCTGAAGAGGTAGGCGCAGGTGTGCGGCTGGCACTGAGCCGTTCCATCGGCTAGAGGGGCAGGCATTTAATCTAATGAAGATGATATCCAGAATGTAAGCGACAAGCTGAGGCCGTTCAGGCCTTGTAGCTTCACGGCCTGAGAGCAGCAGGTAGGCCAAAGGCTCGACGCCGTAAGCCCGACAAATCAGCGATCGTTCCGTGCCCCTACTATCGGCTCAATCCAAGCCCGCGAGACCGATTGAGCTGCCGTCTCAGCGTGTGGTCATGGCTGAGTTCTGCATGGCGTGTTCGATGCACCATGCGGGCGATTGTCTGGATCTGCTCGGCCTGCCTTGCGAACTCCGGGCGTGCTGCAAGCTCTTCGGCAATCCTGCGAGGATCGGAGCTTCCGAACCGCTGGGTGAGCGCTTCGGCCACCAGCTTTGCCTCATCGAGCGCGGCTCGGCCCTCAGGTAACGATCGCAGCTCTTTGATGAACTTGCTTCGCCTCTCGACCGGCATCTTCTCCATCTTCGCAAGGATTTCGGCACCGCGGGGCGTGAGGCCGGGCACCTCGATCACGTCACGCTTTTCGCGTTGCCATTGTTCGCTCGCGCGTTCTTCGCCAAGCCGGCGCTCCCATGCTTCGGAGACATAGCCGATATGGGCAGAGAGAGACCTGGCATATTGCAGCGCCTCTTTCCGCTCCTTGTTGTTTCCGAACATCCCCGACTTGCCACGTAGCTCCCCGAAGCGTTCTGGCTGCTCTGCCATGGCCTTCGCCATGATATTGCCGTTGCCTTCCTTCTCGGTCATCGCGGTGCGCAGTCTCGCTGAGACCTCGGCCGGATCACGGAACACGCGCCGCACCAGAGATTCGACTGTATCGAACCTCTGATCGATCACGGATATCGCCCTTTTCCGGGCTATTTGTTCGATGCTGCGGTCGTATCGGGTGATCGCTGGCACCAGCGGACCGGGCTTACCGGCTTCCAGCGGCGAGTGCTGGCCGACGACCTCTGTCGGGGCAGGGGCGGCGCCGTCTTGCGACATGAGATCGGACCACCGGATGCGGCGATAATCTTGCCTCGTCGCTCTCTGGCCGTCCGGCTGATCGTGATTAATATCCGGAACGAGATCATTGCGACGATCTTCGCGGCGAACAGGACCGGCGAGATCGCCGACACGTTCCTCGTAAACCTGCTGACGCTCTGATGGCCGGCCCTGTTGTTCCCGCACCGGATGGGCCGCGCGGGACAGGACCTCTTGACGCTCATCTCGGGCGGAAGCAAGTTCGATCTCGCTTTTGACCCCGAGCTTCTCCGCGATGCCCCGCCGCTCGGCAAAGTCCCTGACATAGTCCAGCGTGGTTTCCTTCGCGCCGGAACGCGACAGGCGGTTTTCTAACTGCTGGTAGGCCAGTTCATCACCCGTAACGACGCGCCACGCATTTCGTTGGACCTGCGTACCGTCCGGAAGCGTGACAGGCGTGGCGCCTTCATGCTGCAGTCCGATCCTGTCCCCGATCTTTGGCGATGCCTCCTGCATGGCCCGCTTGAGATCGACGCCCCACACCGTTCGCTGTTCGCCCCAGTCATTCTCCAGCGTCACAAAATAGTTTTCTCGCGCCCGGCGATTATGCTCATAGGGAGCCGCGCCATGGTCGACCAGCCGGCCGGCCTTCGTGAACTCCTGGCTGTCGGCATAGAGCTGCACGCTGTCGCGATGTCTGGTCATGGCAACATAGGTCAGATGCCGGTCCATGGTGCGGGACGCCAGCACAAAAGAGCGATCGACCGTCGCGCCCTGGTTTTTATGGATCGTCGTCGCATAGCCGTGGTCGATCGCCTGGTAGCTGTCTGTTGGAATGCTGACACTGTCGCCGCCTCGACCATCGAGCCGGGCGATGATCTTGCCCTTTTCGACATGCTCGACCGTGCCAAGCATGCCGTTTTTCACGCGGAGGTCGCGGTTGTTTTCGAGGAAGATGATCCGGTCACCGGCGGCGAAGGCGCGTTTGCCGTTATTGGTCTGGAACACGCGTTCTCCGCCGTCCTCACCATCCCCACGGTCCCCACCGGCGCTCGACCCGTGGCTGCGCTCCAGCCTTTGTCGGTTCTGAAGCTCGGAACGGATGGCGGCATTGAGGGCGCGCACATCGGCACGGCGATGCGCCATGGCAATCCGGGTGCCATCGGCACGCTTCTCACTGTCGGCGACATAATCACGCACGATCTTTGCCATTGCCGCGTCGCGGCTTTCCGCAAAGTGGATGTCGCCGTGATCGCGATAGGCGGCGAGGCCCTCGGCCGTCTTATGGGTCGCAAAGGCAACCGATGCCTGTCTCTGCCAATCATGGCGCTGGCGGCGAATGTCGGAAAGTTCGACATGGCCAATCTGCTCGGCAATCGCCCTGAAGGGTGCTCCGGCCCCGATTGCCTGCAGCTGCTCATGGTCGCCGACAAGAACGATCTTTGTACCGCGCGCTTCAGCCTCGCCGATGAACCGGGCAAGCTGGCGGCTCCCGACCATACCGGCCTCGTCGATGACGAACACGTCTCCTCGGCCGATCAGATCCCGGCCATGGTCCCAACTGTAAGACCATGACGCCAAGGTGCGGCTCGGGATGCCAGAGCTTTCTTCAAGACCCTCGGCTGCCTTTCCGGCCAGCGCCGCCCCATGGACCTGATAACCTTGAGCCTCCCACGCCGCCCGCGCGGCTGCCAGCATGGTGGATTTTCCAGCACCGGCAAACCCGACCACAGCCGCGATGCCTTCAGGTCCGATAATATGCTCGATCGCATGACGCTGTTCGTCCGACAATCCTGCTGGTGGATCGCTCGCAGCCACCATTCCGCCGGAGCTTTTCCGAAGAGAGCTATCCTGCCTTTCCATTGCGCGCGCGACATGGCGGGGACCAACCCGATGGCAATGTGCCTGATGCAATCGCTTCGCTGACCGCGCCATCGCGAGTTCCAGATCGATCATCTCCCGCGTCGAATAGCGCGCATTGGAAACGTCACCTGTTTCAGGATCGATGCGCTCAGCCTGAAGCTCGACGAGCGCTGGTGATGCCATAACAGCCGCAAAAGTGTTCCGGAATGTCTGTGCGTCATCGTTGATATAGCGATGCAGGGTCTTGGCAATGTCGTGCCGATCGAACACGCTCTTCTCATTGCTGATCAGCAACAAAACCTGTTCCGGTTTTTGGCGGATCAGCTCGGCATTTCGCCGTGCTGCCTTGTCATCCAGCCGGCCGCGCTCGACTGCCATTCCTCGCCGTTCCATCTGCGAGGCATGCACGCCCATATGCCCGGTCGGCGACAACTCAAGACCGCGCTGCGCATGGGAGCGATGATCGATGCGGATATCCAGGCCTTCGTGTTGAAGCTGACGGATGGCGATGCCTTCCCATGATTGCCTGATATCTTGAAGCTGCATGTCGGTCGTCGCCATACCGTTTGCCAACAGCCGTGCGTTCTTGTGCTCCAGAAAAGTTTTCTCGCCAAGGCGGGTTCTGCCAACCTGTCGCGTCGTCATCAGCACATGCGCATGGTAGTTCCGGATGTCACCATGCTCGCCTGGCGAATGGATGGCAAAATCCACGGCCGCGCCATAGCGGTTTGCCAGATCCTGGGCAAAGGCGCGTGCAGCCTTCAGTCGCCCCTCTGGCGAAAGCTCACGCGGAAGCGCGATTTCGAATTCGCGGGCAACGCGGGCATCCTTGCGCTTTTCTGCAAACTCGGCAGCGTTCCACAAAGCCGACCGATCCAAGGCCCAATCGGCAGAAAGACCTTCCGGCAGCACGATCTCGATGTGCTCCACTCCTTCTTTCCGGGTAAAATCATGCACGAGACCATCGCGGTGATTGGTGAGAAGAACCGCGCAACGATAGGCGGCAGATGCCACAGCGCTGCGGCCGGATGAGCGCGAGACAGGTTTGGTGCTGAGATAATAAATCGCCAACCGAAATCTCCGATCCGCAAACGGGGAAATTCAGGGCTCAACTGCGGTGCAAGTCGTAAGTGCGCCCTTGTCTGTTTACTGGTGGCGACGCTAGCAACATCGAATGGGCATTTCGACTACTAAAAGTAGTAGTCGCCAACCGGTCATTGCTCGTGTTTGAATAGGGACACAAACGCATCAATTCGGGGCGGGCGATATGTGCAGGCTGATCGCACGGCGGACAAGGGGCAATGCGCATGTGGATAGTAGGGGAGACAGGCATTCGATTGGCGGCCGCCAAAAATCGGAGTTTCAAAGAAGTTTACAATGGCCCATACAGGATACCGTCCAGAAACGGAGCAGACATGAAGACCAGCCTTGAACATTTGCCGGAACGAAAGCAACGCGAGCTCGCGCGCATCGTCGGAATTATTCAGGAAGAGTTTGCTGATCTGGTGGAGCGCTCGAAGTCTGACGCCAAAAAAGACGGCCGGATTTTTAAGATCATCCTGTTCGGTTCTTACGCACGTGGCAACTGGGTGGATGAGCCGCATACGTCGAAAGGCTACCGATCGGATTTCGATATTCTCGTCATCGTCAGCAACAAGGAACTGGCCGATCCCAAATACTGGGACAAGACAACAGACCGGCTGATGTGGGACAAGGAGATCGAGACGCCCGTGGGGCTTATCGTGCATGGCGCTCGCGAAATCAGCAATTTTTTGCAGGACGGCCAGTACTTCTTCGTCGACCTCGCCCGCGAAGGTGTTGTTCTTTACAAATTCGACGACCGGCCGCTGGCTGAAGCGAAACCGCTCAGCCCTGCCGATGCACTTAGGGTTGCCGAGGAGCATTTCAGCAGACATTTTCCTGATGCACAAACTTTCATTAAGTTGGCTGGCTATGCCCTGAAGGATAACAATGCCAACATTGCCGCCTTCCAACTGCATCAGGCAGTCGAGACGGCTTACAACTGCTATCTCCTGACACTGACAAATTATTCGCCTGCGTCGCACAACCTCAAATTCCTGCGTGGACTTTCCGAAGGCCGTGATCACCGTTTGATCGACATCTGGCCGCGCGATCGTCAGCGATTTACCACGTGGTACAACATCCTGAATGAGGCCTACGTCAAGGCGCGTTATTCGAAGCGTTTCGAGGTTTCCGAAGAGGCACTGACATGGCTTCAGGAGCGGACGGCGAAACTTCACAAGCTGGTTGAGATGCTTTGCCGTGAGCACATCGAAAAGCTCAAACAGGCCACGGGACAAGCCGCAAATTCCAGCGACTGAGCTTCACTGGTGGCACAACAATCCTGAACTCAGGTAGCAGCCATCGCAGCGTCATGAACCACAGGGTCCAACCTCCTCTTACAATCGCTATGTCGATCTCCTCATAGAAACAGGTCTGTCTTCCAGGAACGCAGCCGTGCTCAGCAGCGGCCGCTCCGGTGCGACCACAATCGAAAGGAACAATCGTGGCAAGGAAAACCATCGAACAGCGCCTGGCTGAACTGGACGCGCAACGCTTCGCGCTCAAGGCCCGGCTTTCAAAAACCGAGCGCAACAACGATATGCGTCGCAAGGTCCTGATCGGCTCACTCGTTCTGCATCATATGGAGACCTCGAATGATCAGGAGTTCAGCGCGCAGCTCGGTACATGGCTGCGCCGCGAACTGCCGGGTTTTCTGACACGCGACAATGACAAGGCGCTGTTTGCCGATCTGATCGAACAAGCGCAGCCCGGCACAGGTGAGAATGATAACAGCGGGCAGGGTGCTCCATGAACCGATTGCGACTTGTCCGGGACGCATTCGAAAACATGATGCGCGCCGCCGCGCGTGATCCGCTTTGGGCATTTCTGGCTTTGATTGCCATGCCGTTCCGGATCTGGAAACCGCTTCTCGGATTTGTCGTCATCCTCATCATCGTCGCGTTTGTGATCGGCATGGGCGGCCGTCATTTCCTCGAGCAAATGGGTTTCGGGCGGGGCTCGCTTGTCTTCATTATCGCCGATTTCCTCACCTTGCTGGCGCTTGCCGCTATCACCTTCCGGTTCATCACCAACACGCTGATTTTGCATTTCGGGGATAGCGACATCGAGACCCACGGCTCCGCCCGCTTTGCGACAGACAAGGAGATCGCCGCTATCACCGCATCCGGCTCCGGCCTCCTGATCGGTCGTGATACGAAAACGGCCAAGCCCCTGCGCTACGATGGCCCGGCCCATCTCCTGACGATGGCGCCGACGCGTACCGGCAAGGGCGTGGGCACGATCATTCCAAACCTGCTGACCGCCGACCGTTCCGTGATCTGCGTCGATCCAAAAGGCGAGAATGCAAGGATCACCGGCCGTGCGCGCCAGAAGTTTGGTCCGGTTCATGTGCTCGATCCTTTCGGGATCACCGGCAGACCCTCGGCAGCCTTCAATCCCTTGGCCACGCTCGATCCCCACAGCCCTGATGTCGCAGAAGATGCCAGTGCGCTTGCCGACGCTCTTGTATTCGACGAACCGGGAATGGCGGGGGAGGCGCATTGGAACGAGGAGGCAAAAGCACTGATCGCCGGATTGCTGCTCGAGATCGTTGCGGGGGAGCCTTTGAGACGCAGGCACCTTGCAACACTTCGAGAGTATCTCACCCTTGCTCCTGAACAGTTCGCGGCACTGCTCAAGCGTATGCAGAACAGCGGTGCGGCAAGCGGTCTTGTCGCGCGCGCCGCAAACCGCCACCTTGGAAAATCCGATCGCGAAGCCGCAGGCGTTCTGTCGGCCGCCCAACGCCATACGCATTTTCTTGATTCACCGCGCATGACGGACGTGCTCAACCGCTCGGATTTCCGGTTTGCCGATCTCAAGCGCAGCAATGTGACGGTGTTCCTCGTCCTTCCCCCTGATCGTCTCTCGACCTATTCGCGCTGGCTGCGCCTGCTTGTCTCGCAAAGCCTGCTCGAAATGGCCCGCGATCCGACAAAGCCGGTTGCACCGGTTCTCTATCTGCTCGATGAGTTTGCATCCCTTGGGCATTTGGCACCAGTCGAACGCGCGATGGGTCTGATGGCAGGCTATGGTGTCCAGCTTTGGCCCATCCTCCAGGACATCCATCAGCTACGTGCCACATACGGTCACCGCGCCGGACCCTTCCTGTCAAACGCCGGCGTGCTGCAGGTCTTCGGCGTCAACGATCATGACAGCGCCCGTCTCATCTCTGATTTGCTTGGACAGGAGACCGTCGTGTTCCAGACAATGGCGAGAGCGCTCGATTCCGATAAGACGGGGATTTCCTATAACCAACAGCACACAGGCCGGCCGCTACTCACCCCTGATGAGGTGCGCAATCTGCCAGCAAAAGGACAATTGCTGTTCCTGGCCGGACAACGACCAATATTTGCTGAAAAGCTTGCCTACTTTGTTGATCCGGAGTTCAGGGAGATGTTCGACCCGGCCTAACGGCAAGCACGACGAAAAAGCAGTCCGGCATCTGCATCGGACCTTGTATGCGCGGCCTCGGGCTCTCTTCGGCGCAACGGGAAGCGGGTAGATGAGCTCGTCCAAATTGCAGCCCTGCGGCAACGGCGGTATCGCGGCCGAGGGATCGTTTTCGATCGCGAGGTCTAGCAACGGAGTAATGACCTTGACAGGGCACCATAGGAGTCTAGACGAGGTTTCATAATCATCTCGGGAGTATGGAAATGAAAACACTGGCAGCCGTTTCGGCTTTTGTAGGCAAGACCTTTGCCGCCTGGGTCATCCTGTTTGCCGTGCTCGGCTTCTTTTTTCCGGATACGTTCAAGCAGATTGCGCCGTGGATCGTCACGCTTCTGTCGATCATCATGTTCGGGATGGGGCTCACACTTTCGGTCGATGACTTCAGGGAGGTCGTAAAAAGACCATTCGATGTGACGATCGGCGTGCTCGGCCAGTTTCTCATCATGCCGCTTCTGGCGGTGCTGCTTACCCGCATCATTCCCATGCCGCCGGAAGTCGCGGCGGGCGTCATTCTGGTCGGCTGCTGCCCGGGCGGCACCTCTTCCAATGTCATGACCTATCTCTCCAAGGGCGATGTCGCCTTGTCCGTTGCCTGCACCTCGGTCACCACGCTTGCCGCGCCACTGGTGACGCCATTCCTCGTCTGGCTGTTTGCGAGCCAGTTCCTGCCGGTTGACGGCTGGGCCATGTTCCTCAGCATCGTCAAGGTCGTTCTGGTTCCGCTCGCTCTCGGCGCCGCCCTGCAGAAGCTGCTTCCCGGTCTCGTCAAGACCGCCGTTCCGGCATTGCCGCTGGTAAGCGTCATCGGCATCGTCCTCATCGTTTCGGCGGTGGTGGGAGGATCCAAGGCGTCCATCGCCCAGTCTGGATTGATGATTTTTGCCGTCGTCGTGCTGCACAACGGGCTTGGCTATCTCCTCGGCTACCTCGCGGCAAAGGCAACGGGCCTGTCGCTTGCCAAGCGCAAGGCCATTGCGATTGAGGTGGGCATGCAGAATTCGGGCCTTGGCGCGGCACTTGCAACGGCCTATTTCTCGCCTCTCGCCGCGGTTCCGAGCGCCATTTTCAGCGTCTGGCACAATATTTCCGGTGCAATCCTGGCAAACTGGTTTTCGGGCCGGGTGGATGCAGGCTCCGCCAACAAAACCGCCTGAAGCTCCGCATCTGTCAGGCCGCCTGGAGTTCAGGCGGCCTGACCCTGCCTTAGAACGGCATAGTTTGACGTGCTACGGCCGGTGGATTAAGCCGGGCAAAGCCCTCCTGGCGCTGATACGGGAAATGCGGATAGGGAGCAGTCGTCTCGCTGGCCTCGTCCAGCTTCGCTACCTGTGCGGACGTCAGTTCCCATCCCACGGCATCGAGGTTCTGGCGAAGCTGTTCCTCATTGCGCGCGCCGATGATGACCGTGGAAACAGTCGGGCGTCGGAGCAGCCAGTTGAGGGCGACCTGCGGCACCGTCCTGCCGGTTTCTTCCGCGACAGCGTCGAGCGCATCGATCACGCGGTAGAGATGTTCATCATTAACCGGCGGGCCGAAGCTGGCGGTCTCATGCAGGCGACTACCTTCGGGCAGCCGCGCGCCGCGGCGGATCTTTCCCGTCAACCGCCCCCAGCCAAGCGGGCTCCAGACCATTGCGCCAAGACCCTGATCCGCGCCGAGCGGCATCAGATCCCACTCGTAATCTCGGCCAATCAGGGAATAATAGACCTGATTGACCACATAACGCGGCCAGCCATATCGATCCGCGACGGCAAGCGATTTCATGATCTGCCAGCCGGAAAAATTCGAGACGCCGGTATATCGCACCTTGCCGGAGCGGACGAGCGCATCGAGCGTCGACAGCACTTCCTCAACCGGCGTGAAGGCATCGAAGGCATGAAGCTGGAGGATGTCGATATAGTCGGTCTTTAGGCGGCGCAGGGCGTCATCCACCGCGCGCAGCAGCCGGAAGCGGGACGACCCGGCCTCGTTCGGCCCGTCGCCCATCGGCAGGCTGGTCTTGGTTGAGATCAGAACGCTGTCGCGCCTTCCCTTGACGGCTTCGCCGAGCACTTCCTCAGATGCGCCATTGGAATAGACATCGGCGGTATCGAACAGGTTGACGCCGGCTTCCAGGCAAATATCGATCAGGCGCCGGGCTTCCGTGGCGTCTGAACTGCCCCAGTTGCTGAAGAGCGGGCCGGAGCCGCCGAAGGTTCCGGTGCCGAAACTCAAGACCGGCACTTTCAGGCCGGATTGGCCGAGATGACGATATTCCATGGGGGCGTTCCTTTGTTGCTTCGAAATGGTCGCGGGCGGGGCTCTGGCAGCGCCGCGCTCTGTCCATCCCGTCATGATCTGGCAGATGAAGATTGCGATGCGTTTTAATCGCCGTCTGAAGATAGACGCTCGCTCTTCAATGAAATAGAATGCCGAAAATACTATCACTTGTGAGATGAAGTCATCATGGCGCGACTGGAGATCAACCGGGCAGGGGAGATGGAAATCTTCGTGCGGGTCGTCGAACTCGGCGGTTTTTCCCGCGCGGCCGCGGCGGCGAACATGACGCCTTCTGCAGTGAGCAAGCTGATCGCACGGCTGGAAAGCCGCCTGGGCGCGCGCCTGCTCAACCGTTCCACCCGGCAGCTTCAGATAACGCCGGAGGGCTGCGCCTTCTATGAAAGGGCCACCCGCATCCTCGCCGATCTCGAAGAGGCCGAACGCGCCGCGGGTGAGGGCGAGCAGCCTGTCGGCCGCGTGCGGATCAACACCAGCGCTTCTTATGCAACGCATATTCTCGCGCCCATCCTGCCACGGTTTCTGGCGCTTCATCCGGGCATCACGCTCGATATCGTCCAGACGGATATGGTGGTTGACCTTCTTGCGGAACGCATGGATGTGGCGGTGCGCGCCGGGCCGCTCAAGAGCTCAACTCTCGTTGCCCGGAAACTCGGTGAGACAGGGATGATCATCGCCGCCGCCCCGGCTTATCTGCAGCGCTGCGGCGTGCCGCAAACCATCGCCGATCTGGAAGATCACAATCGGCTCGGATTCGGTTACGCGCGGTCAGTCGACGGGTGGCCGTTGCGGGACGCCGGAAAGACCGTTGTCATTCCGGCGACGGGGCGCGTGCAGGTCAGCGACGGCGAGGGCCTTCGCCGTCTTGCCCTTGCCGGTGTCGGGCTGATCCGCCTTGCCGCCTTCACCGTGCGGGAGGATATCGCCGCCGGCCGGCTTGTCTCCGTGCTCGATCACCTCGATACGGGTGAGACGGAGATGTTTCATGCCGTTTATGTCGGCCAGCGCGGTCCGCTTCCCGCCCGCATCCGGGCCTTGCTCGATTTTCTCGGCGAGCACGGGCGGGTGAAATGACCTTTCGATGGCATCGGAAGTCACGGCGGGGATGAAGACGGCAGGCGGCTGAAAAAAAGAGTATCCGGCTGACCGGACGCCTATGGTCTCGGACCGGACAACGTGAAGGCGCCAGCCGATTTCAGCGAAATGTGTGTCTCGCCGGCAAGTGTGCTTGGTATCGCGCCGCAAAGGCTGCCAGTCGTCACGACATTGCCCGCCTTAAGCATCTCGCCGGTGTTGAATGCCGCATTGGCAAAGGCGACCAGCGGCGCGAGCGGATCGCCATTCGGATGTTTTACCCCGGCATCGAACAGCGATACCGACCCCTCGGTAACGGTGAGTTGCGGCAGGTTCTCGCCATTTCCGGCAAAGACGTCCACGATGTCCTTATCGACTTCCGGGCCGATGACGAAGCCGTGGTTGGCGAGACGATCCGCGAGAAAAAGCGGAAACGGCACCAGATTTTTCTCCACCAGCCTGTAGCGGAGAAGTTCAGCGCCAAGGTGAACCTTGTCGATAAATCCTATCAGGTCGGCTCTCGTCAGTGGCCCCGCCGCCGCCGCAGGAATATCTGCCGAAAGTGTAAAGCAGATCTCAACCTCGATGCCTTCGGTGCCGTCATGGGGAAAAGAAGCGGCATTGGCTTCACCGACCCGCACACAATCGAACATGGGCGCCCCGATGGCCTCGCCATCCGCGCGGATAGCCAGTTTCCAGCCGGCAACCGGTTCCGCCCGGCTTTCAGCAAAAGCCCGCTGGGCCGCCATAGCCTCTCCAAGCGTAGCAGGAATGAGACCCTCAGCCTGCACCGCCGCCAGAGAAATCTTCGCCCTCTCGCGGCTCGCTGTGATGAAGCTTTTCGCCAGTTTTTCGATTGCCACCATTGCGTCCATGGTCCCCGTTGTTCTCGAACGCCAAAATGTTGTCATGATTTGACGCTCACTGCCAAGGCCATCGATGCCGGGTTTGACCACATTGCCGAATTTAAGGACGTGCGGCGAGGGGCATTGCAGGGCCAGTACACTGCCTCGCGTGCCGTAGGCTTTATGAGAGAGCAAATGATAGTGTTTGTGGTTGACAGCGTCACAAAACATAAATTCAAGCGTTTGCTTCTGGGTTCCCTTAGCGTATTCGTGCCTACCAAAACGTAGAACAGAGAGTTGACGCATGACATTGCAATTTCCGAGCATCGCGCAGACGCTTGCCG
>NZ_ASYA01000011.1:0-144528 GCF_001526585.1 Agrobacterium sp. LY4
CGACCACTCTGCCACCTCTCCGCATGCGCGAACGCTTGCGTTGCGCGCTCCTCTTAAACATCAATGGCGGGGCTGACAAGGGGAATTTCGTGTTTGTGTCACAAATTATTCGTCAGGGGTGAGGCTGGGGAAATGCATCGGCTTCTGGCCGTTTTCGCAGATATTTTTAAGGTGACGCGCACGATCCACAGGGGTGCGCGTCACATTCGATAGCAGCGTCAGATCCGTTGATAACGCCGCAAGATTTCCAGGATTTTTTCATCCTGCGCTTTATCCGGCAGAAGGGCCGGTTGGCGGCTGGCGCCGACGGATGGGTCCTGGAGATAAAGCGAGCGTTTGACCATAGCCGGTGCGAAGCCAAGGGCGTAGAGATCGGTGCGGAAGTCGGCGTAGATTGCCTGCTGGCGTTCGGCCTCGGTGATGTCACCGGCGTTGAAAGCATTGAGAATGCCGGCCAGCACATCCGGCAGCGCGTTGCCGAGGCCGGAAATGCAGCCGGCCGCCCCGTTCTGCAACGACCAGAGAACGAGGTGATCCGGGCCGGAATAAACCTCGAAACCGGGCATCTCCTTTGCCACCTGAAGATAGGCTTCGAGCGTCTGCTGTGCACCGCCGGAATCCTTGATGCCGGCGATATTGCCATGGGTGGCGAGTTTGCGGGCGGTTTCCGGCTCTATGTGGTTCTGGGTGCGGGCGGGAATGTCATAGAGATAGACCGGCGTTTCAACGGCGTCAGCCACCGTCGAGAAATGGCGGATCAAGCCATCCTGCGTGCAGGCGATGAAGAAAGGCGTGATGACGGCGATGCCGTCGACGCCGATGCGGTCGAAGGCTTTGGCAAGTTGCAGGGTTTCGAATGTGGCGGGCATGCCGGCATTCACGATGACTTTGGCACGGCCTGCAACTTCGTCCACCACCTCTTCCGTCAGCCGGATTTTTTCCGCATGCGTCAGCGCGGTAAAATCGCCATTGGTGCCGGCGCACATGATGTTGTTGCCGGCCGCCACCTGGCGGTGCACCTGCGCGCGGGTTGCCTCATAGTTGATGGTTTCGTCTTCGTTGAAACAGGTGACGAGCGCGACGAAAGCTTGTTTGCTCATGAAAGAACTCCGCTTGAATTTCCGATGGCGTCGCCGGCAACGGCCGGATGACGCTGGGATTGCATATCGGGGTCGGGATCGAGGCTCGCGGATAGAAGGGCACGGGTATAGGCCTCGCGCGGCGCTTCGAAAACCTGTCGGACCGTGCCGAACTCCACCACCTCTCCCCGCTGCATGACCATGACGTGATCGGCAAAATCCCGAACCACCGGCAAATCATGCGCGATGAAGATGAAGGAGAGGCCCATTTCGCGGCGCAGTTTGTCCAGCAGTGCGATAACCTGCGCCTGAACCGAGACATCGAGCGCCGAGACCGCCTCGTCGCAGATGATGAGCTTCGGTTCCAGCGCCAATGCGCGGGCAATGGCGATCCGCTGCCGCTGGCCGCCGGAGAACTGGTGCGGATAACGGCGCATATGTTCCGGCGAGAGACCCACCTGATGCAGCAATTCCGCAACCCGCTCACGCCATCTTGCCTTGGGCAATATCTCCGGATGGATGACCCAGGCCTCGGAAATCAGCTGAAACACCGTCATGCGGGGATTGAGCGACTGGGTGGGATCCTGAAACACCATCTGCAAATCGCGCCGGAGCGCGAAGAGTTCGGCAGGCGGAAGCTTGAAGAGGTCGCGACCCTTCCACAAGGCGCTGCCCGTATCCGGCTCGTCGAGGCGAAGTAGAATACGCGCCAACGTCGATTTGCCGGAACCGCTTTCGCCGACGACCGCGATGGTTTCGCCTTCCATGAGGTCGAAGGAAACGCCCTTCAGCGCCTCGAAGGCGCCGTAACGCTTGCGCACGTCGCGCACGCTGAGCAGCGCTTCGCCCGTCGCCTGCGGCTCGTGCATGTCGCCCCTGCCGGGTGCTGCGCTGATGAGCTTGCGGGTATAGGGGTGCTGCGGATTGCGATAGACCTCACGAACCGTGCCGGCCTCGACCAGAACGCCCTTTTCCATCACCACCACCCGGTCGGCAATTTCGGCAACGACGCCGAGATCGTGGGTGATGATGAGCACCGCCATGCCGGTTTCCCGCTGCAATTCCTTGAGCAGCGAAAGCACCTCGGCCTGCACCGTCACGTCAAGCGCGGTGGTCGGTTCATCCGCGATCAGGAGATCGGGCCGAAGCGCCAGCGCCATGGCGATCATGACGCGCTGGCGCTGACCGCCGGAAAATTCATGCGGATATTTCTTCAAGGCCCCGTCCGGGTCGGGAATGCCGACGCGAGCGACAAGCCGCCTCGCCTCCGCTTCGGCCTTTGCCTTGTCCATGCCGTGGGTGGTCATCGCCTCACGGATCTGCCAGCCGACGGTATAGACCGGATTGAGATGGCTGAGCGGGTCCTGAAAGATCATGGCGATACGCCGGCCGTTGATTTCGCGGCGCGCTTCGGCCGGCATGGTCAGAACGTCTTTGCCATCAAGTAATATCTGGCCGCTGCTGATATGTCCGGGCGGCATATCGATGAGGTTCATGATGGCCGAGGACGATACCGACTTGCCCGAACCGCTTTCGCCGAGGATGGCCAGCGTTTCGCCACGGTCGATATGATAGGAGACATCCTTCACCGCATGGACGACACCGCTTGCGGTGTGGAACTCCACGGAAAGGTTGCGCACGTCGAGAAGATGGTCAGCCATGCTTGCGGCCTTTCATTTCCAGCCGCCAGCGCTGCACGGGATCAAGCGCGATGCGCAGCCAGTTGGAAAGCAGGTTGAGCGACAGGGTGGTGAGGATGATGGCAAGTCCCGGCCAGAAGGACAGCCACCAGGCATTGGTAAGATATTGCCGCCCCTGCGAAATCATCAGGCCCCAGGTGATTTCCGGCGGCTGAATGCCGATGCCGAGGAAGGACAGCGCGCTTTCCGCCAGCATCACATAGGCGAAATCGAGCGTGGCGAGCGTCGTCAGCGTCGGCAACACGACGGGCAGGATGTGGCGGAACAGGATGCGTTTGCCCGATGCACCCATGACCCTTGCCGCCTGCACGAACATGCGTTCGCGCACCTCCAGCACCTCCGCCCTCGTGGTGCGGATGTAAACGGGAATGCGGGTGATGGCGAGAACCAGCATCAGGTTGAGGATGGAGGAGCCAAGCAGATAAAGCACGATGACCGCGATCAGCAGCGACGGGAACGACATGATCACATCGGCGAGCCGCATGATGATCTGGCCGACACGGTTGGAGGAAAAACCGGCGATCAGCCCGAGCACGGTGCCGGTGATGGCGGAAAGAAGCACCGCGCCGGCGGCGATCATCAGCGTATTTTGCGTGGCAGCGACAATGCGCGCGAGAAGCGAACGGCCGAGCGCATCCGCCCCCAGCCAGAAATACCACTCGCGCTGCCAGTCGAACGGGGCGAGGTTGCGCCCGCGCAGGTTCTGTTTCGTCGCCAGATCGCCAAGCCAGGCAGGGCCGACAAAAGCGAAGATAACGACGATGATGAGGAAGATCGCGGCGCAGAGCGCGAATTTATCCGCCCACAACATGCGCAGCATGCGTGTTGCGAAGGACGGCTCGGCGATGATCTCGGTGTCGGCGCTGGAAAGGCTCATGGCTGAACGGCCTCCTCAGTGCCGGATACGCGGATCGAGGAGCGCATAGGCGATATCGATCAGAAGATTCATCAGGAAGATCGCCAGCGCGGTCACGAGAATGGCGGCCAGCACGACGTTGAAATCGCGCTGCAGAATGGAATCGATCATCAGCTTGCCGACACCGGGAAAACCGAAAATGGTCTCGACGATGACCGCGCCGTTGAGAAGGCTTGCCGCCTGATCGCCAATGACGGTGATGACCGGCAGCATGGCGTTTCGCAAAGCGTGAATGAAGATGATCGGACCCGACTTCACACCCTTGGCGCGCGCCGTTTTGACATAGGCCGAAGACAAAGCGCCGATCATCGAGCCGCGCACCACCTGCACGATAATGCCGAAGGGGCGCACGAACAGGACCGCGATCGGCAATATCCAGTGCAGCACGGAGCCCGTGCCCGACGTGGGCAGCCAGGCGAGATTGACGGAGAAGACGACGATGGCAACGATCGCCAGCCAGAAATCAGGCACGGATGCACCGATGAGCGAGATGCTCGAGGCCATGCGGTCGAAGAAGCCGCCGGAGCGGAAAGCCGCAAGCGAACCGATGACGATGGCGGCGGTGGTAACGAGCGACATGGTGATGACCGCAAGCCACAGCGTCCAGACGAAAGCCTCCAGCACCACATCCAGCGCCGGGCGGGCTTTTCTGAGAGATTCTCCGAGATCACCCGTCATCACATCGCCCGCATAACGCAGGAACTGCACCATCAGCGGATCGTTCAGCCCGTGCAACGCCCGGAACTGCTGCTTCAACTCTTCCGACGCCTCGACCGGCAGAAATAAGGCGGCCGGGTCCCCCGTCAGGCGGGACAGGAAGAAAACCATGACGATGAGGCCGATCAGGGAGATCAGGCTTGCAACGGAACGTTTTCGGATGAAGCTCAGCATGGTTGCCTCCGGTTTTTCAATGCGGCGGCGAAGCTTTCGCCGCGCCGCCGCTTCTCAATTGACAAGACGCGGGGTCTTATTTGATGCCGATTTCCGAAAGCTGCAGCATCGAGTTAGTGGCGATGGTGGGCTTGAAGTCCAGCCGCTCGGAGACGCGGGAGAAGCCGACCATGTGGAACAGCAGCACATCCGCCACCACATCGTCGTGCAGATAAGCGATGAGTTCCGACCAGAGCTTGGCGCGCTCGTCGCCGACCGCTGCGGATGCACGTTCGATCAGATCGTCCACCTTCTTGTCCGAGAAACCGGACTGCGTGCCCTTGGTCGCATATTTGAAGAACATGGTGAAGGACGGGTCGCCCTTTGAGTTGTCGTGCATGGCGGCGACGATCTGCGGTCCGCGGCCTTCCTTGAAGGGCTTGGAGTAATAGCTTTCGTGCTCGGCCACTTCCACGAATTTCAGGTCGATCTTGAAGCCGACATCCTGCAATTGCTGCTGGATCGCCTCCATGATCTCGGTGACGTTGGGGAAGTTAGCGGTACGCGCGATGATGGTGATCGGCGTATCCACCTTCACACCGGCAGCCTTGGCTTCCTCGAGCAGCTTTTTTGCGCCCTCGGGGTCATAGGGGAAGACCTTGACGTCAGGGTTCCAGCCAAGCGTGGTCGGCGGAACGAGCGCGGTGGCCAGCACTGCACCTTCCGGAACCAGCGTGCCGAGGAAGGCCTGCCTGTCGATGGCGAGGTTGAGCGCGCGGCGCACCCGCACATCGTTCAGAGGCGCAATATTATGATCGAGACGCATATAGACCGTCTCGCTGTCGAGATAGGAAAAGTCGGTCTTCGTATTGGTAGCGTCGAGCTGCGAAATGGAAGGCGAAAGATCGGCTTCGCCGGTCTGCACCATGGCGGCGCGAACCGAAGGATCGGCGCGGAAAAGATAGGTCGCTTCCGTCACCTGCGGCTTGACGCCCCAATAATCGTCGCGCGCGGTGAGGACAATCTGTTGGCCCGGCGTCCAGTTGGTCAGCTTGTAAGGCCCGGTGCCGACAGGCTCGCGGATGAATTCCATCCTGGTTTCTTCGGGAACGATGGTGACGAGCGACATCAGCAGCGGCAGAATGGGCTGCGCCGGGTCGGTCTTGAAGTCTATCGTGTGATCATCAACGATCGACGGGGTCACCGTCATGCCGCCGAAATAACGACGGGACTCGCAGGCGTTCTTGTCGCTCATGATGCGTTCGAAGCTGTGCTTGACGTCTTTGGCGTCAAATGCCGTGCCGTCGGAAAACTTCACGCCTTCACGCAGGTGGAAACGCCAGCTTCCGTCGGCATTCTGCTCCCACTTCTCGGCAAGGCGCGGCTGAACACCCTTCTTGCCGCGCACATCGAGCTCGGTCAGCGTCTCGCTGACATTTTCCATGATGATGCGGCCGATATTGGAGCGGGTGGCCATGCAGGGCTCAAGCAGGTCCGCCTCTTCCGCCAGCACGATCTTGATCGGCCCCGATGCCGCGAGCGCCGGCGAAACCGCGGCGCTGAGGGAACCCAAGACCAGGGCGCCCGCAATCAATGACTTCTTCATTCCGTTCTCCTCCCAGATTCAGAAATTCAGCAACATGGCGGCGCGCCGCAAGGGGCATCTGAAAAATCCCCATCTCCTGCATTGAGGAGCATGACATGCGGATGATTGTCTCCTCCACCCGTAGACAGAGCATCGACGGTATCGCATTTTTTGTCAATTTATTTTTCTAATACAATTTTTATTCAAGCCAAATCTCTTATTTTTATCATTTAAAAACATTGGTTTAATTCAGAAAATCAAAAATATATGATCCTCTTTTTTTATCAAATAAACTTGACAACTTTTCGAATATGTCATTTTCATCGGAACAAGAGGAGACCACGATGACCCCTGATGACATCGCTCACGCCATGACCGGAGCCATCCATGCCGTGTCGCAAAACCGGCAGGAAGCGTTCCTGCCGTCACCCATGATCCAGAACCATGCGAGCTTCCTGCACCTTCTGGATGACGGCACCCTGCTCTGCGCCTGGTTCGGCGGCACGCTGGAAGGAAAATCGGATATTTCGATTTTCGCATCCGTGCTGACAGCGGGTGCAACCCGCTGGGGACCGCCGCAGCGCCTGAGCCACGACCCCGCCCATTCCGAACAGAACCCGGTTCTCTTCACCGCGCCGGATGGCGTCCTTTGGCTGTTTCACACAGCCCAGCCCTCCGGCAATCAGGATGAATGCCGCATTCGCATGGCGCGGGTCACACGCGACACGGCAGTACCGGAAAAGCTGTCCGCCGAGGCCGGTCGCTTTCTCGACCTTCCGAAAGGCTGCTTCATCCGAGCACCGCTGCGCATCCGCGATGACGGCGCCTGGCTGCTGCCGATCTTCCGCTGCATCCAGCGCCCCGGCCAGAAATGGAACGGCAGCCATGATACGGCAGCGCTCGGCATATCCACGGACAATGGCGCGACTTGGCAATTGCAGGAGCTGGAGGAATCAACCGGCTGCGTGCATATGAGCCCGGTCGCAGTGACGAATGCGGACTACGCCGCCTTCTTCCGCCGTCGTCAGGCTGATTTCGTCTATCGCACGGAAAGCGCCGATGGCGGCCGCTCATGGTCAAAGCCGCAGCCGACCGATGTGCCCAACAATAATTCCTCCATTGCCGTGATCAGTCTCAACGATGGCAGGCTGGCTATGATCTGCAACCCCGTCAACGCCGCGCAGTCGAGTGATCGCCGCGCCTCGCTTTATGACGAGCTGGGAGAGGACGACGACAGGCCGGATGCCGATCCGAGCGGCGGCTGTGTGCCGGTCTGGGGCGTGCCGCGCGCGCCGGTTTCGATCTGCCTGTCCGACGATAACGGGCGCAGTTTTACCGCCCGAATCCTGATCGAAGACGGGCCGGGCACCTGCCTTTCGAACGATTCGACCGATGGGCGCAATCTGGAAATGTCCTATCCGTGGCTTCTGGAAGCGCCGGACGGTACGCTGCATGCGAGCTACACCTATCATCGCCGCGCAATCAAATATGTCCGGCTGGCGCCCGGCTGGGCTAACGAGAACGACGGGAGACAAAGATGAGCAACATCATTGGCATCACCATGGGCGACCCCTGCGGCGTCGGCCCCGAGATCACGGTGCGGGCGCTCGCAGAAATGTCTGCCCCGGATCGTGCGGCGACGCGGATTTACGGCAACCTCGCCACGCTGGAAGCGGCGCGGGATGCGCTCGGCGTTGATATCGATCTCACTCAACATGTGGTCGACCTGCCTGTGGAGGGCGCACCGCTGCCCTGGGGAACATTGTCTCCAGTGGCCGGAGACGCCGCTTTCCGTTTCATCGAAAAGGCCGTTCGCGATGCCGAAGCGGGCGCAATCGGCTGCATCGTCACCGCGCCGATCAACAAGGAAGCCCTGAATCTCGCCGGTCATCATTATGACGGGCACACCGGCATGTTGCGAAGCCTCACCGGCTCCTCGGCGGCCTATATGCTGCTTGCTTCCGAACGGCTGAAGGTCATTCACGTTTCCACCCACGTCTCCCTGCAGGAGGCCATTCGCCGGGCGACGACGGAGCGGGTGCTGGCAACCATCCGCGCCGGCAACGCGCATCTGAAACGCATCGGTTACGATCGACCGCGCATCGCGGTTGCGGGCATCAACCCACATTGCGGTGAAAACGGCCTGTTCGGCACCGAGGATGACGACCAGATCGCACCTGCGGTCGCCGCTGCCCGCGCCGAAGGCATCGAGGTGCAGGGACCGATTTCCGCCGACACCGTGTTCCATCGGGCTTATTCCGGCGCTTTCGATCTCGTCGTCGCGCAATATCACGATCAGGGCCATATCCCGATCAAGCTTGTCGCTTTCGACACCGCCGTCAATGTCTCTGTCGATCTGCCGATAGACCGCACCTCCGTCGATCACGGCACGGCTTTCGATATCGCCGGCAAGGGCATCGCCAATCACGGCAACATGAATGCGGCCATCGCCTATGCGCGCAAGCTGGTGGCGGGCAAGGAGCGGAAGGAATGAGCACCATGTCGACAGCTCCCATTCTCATCCACCAGCCACGACGGCTTGCCGTCGGCGCTGGCACCATTTCCCAGGTCGGCACCTGGGCGGGAAAAACCGCATCGACCCTCATTATCGCCACACCGTTGACGGCAAAATTTGCCGAACGGCTGCAATTGCAGGGCCCTTTCACGATCTTCGATGCCATTCCCGGCGAGCCCGACACCGCAACGCTCGATGCAGCCCTTGCCGCAGCACGCGCCGCCAAGCCGGATCTCGTCATCGGCCTCGGTGGCGGTTCGGTAATGGATGTGGCGAAGCTGGTCGCTGCCCTCTGGAATTCCGGCCAGGCGCTTGCGGATGTGGCAGGGCCGAACAGGGTTGCCGGGCGCGACACACGGCTGGTGCAGATCGCCACCACCGCCGGCACCGGCTCGGAGGCCGGCATCCGCTCGCTCATCACAGACCCGGTGAAAGGCAACAAGATCGCGGTCGAAAGCCCTCATCTGATCGCGGATTTCGCCGTGCTCGATCCGGAGCTCACCTATTCCGTGCCATCGGCCGTTACGGCGGCAACGGGGGTGGATGCCATGGCCCATTGCGTCGAAGCCTTCACCAACCGCAAGGCCCATCCGATGATCGACGGTTTCGCCCGCATGGGTTTTGCGCTGGTCGGCAAATATCTGGCGCGCGCCGTTCGCGACGGTGCGGATACTGAAGCGCGGGAAGGCATGATGCTCGCTTCCTATTATGGCGGCATCTGCCTCGGCCCGGTCAATACGGCGGCCGGCCATGCCATCGCCTATCCGCTCGGCACGCTTCTTAACCTGCCGCACGGGCTGGCGAACGCCATCGTCTTTCCGCATGTTCTGGCCTTCAACCAGCCTGCGGTTTCGGCGAAGACGGCGGAAGTGGCGGGAGCGCTCGGGCTTCGCGAACACCTTTCGCCCGATGATTTGCGCAAGGCGGCAACGGATTTCTGCGCCGGGCTCGGCATCGAAATGTCGCTCGCACGGCATGGCGCGACTGAGGCCGACCTTCCCCGCTACGCTGAGGATGCGCATGCCATCCGCCGGCTGATGGACAATAATCCCGTCGACATGAGCGTCGAGGACGTGCTCGGCATTTACCGCCACGCCTTCTGAGCAAAAATCCGGTGCGCGGACGCGCATCGGTCTTCGGTCACCCGCTTAATCCGCGTGCGAAGACTCGAACAGGCGGTCGCGCGATCCGGTCAGGTGCTGGAGCATCAACTGGCGCGCCGCCTCTGCGTCCCCATCGGCAATCGCCTTTGCGATTGCCTCATGCTCGGCGAAAACACGCGTCAGGCCGGACGCCTCCCGCTTCACCGACATGCCGTGAAACTTCATTCCCATTGCAATATGGTCCTTGAGCGCTTCCATCGCGGTGGAGAAATAACTGTTTCGCGCCGCCCGCGCGATGGCGAGGTGGAACTGATAATCGGCATCCTCGCGGTGGGACTGGCGATTGGTCGCATCCCGCATCAGCTCGAGCGCCTTCCGGATCGCCGCAAGTCTCTCGCCATCGTGCCGCAAGGCTGCCGCAGCCGCCGCAGCCGGCTCCAGCGTCAGCCTGAATTCGTAACAGTTGAGAAGATCAGCGACATTTTCAAGCTGCCCGAAGCCGAGCGGCTCGCGCAGGCCGAAAGCCCTGACATAGCTGCCGGAGCCTCTGCGGGAATAAATGAACCCCTGCTCGCGCAGCCGCCGCAACGCCTCGCGCACGACAGGTCGCGACACTTCGAATTCCATGGCGAGTTCATGCTCTGTCGGCAGCCGCTCATCCGGCTTGTAGGCCCCGGATTTGATCGCCCGGTGCATTCTCTCGAAAATAATGTCCGGAAGTGCCTTGCGCGCCGTTTCTTTCATCAGCCCCATCTGGTCAGCTCTCTCCAGCGTCATTGTCGCCAAGCATCATTTTCGCGATCCGTTTCAACGTGTCAGCTTGCCCAAAACCGCCGGATTTCGCAATGATGCATTGATCTCCGGACCAGCCTACCCCGAGACCCGGCAGGCATTCGCCGGCAAGACGCAGACGTGAAATGCCCATGGCCCGCAGCACGGCTTCTGCCGTGGCTCCACCCGATAACAGCAGCCTTGCCGCCCTGACGGTCAAATGCGGCACGACGCCTTCCGCCAACCGGTCTGAAACCGCAAGCGGCGACAGATTTTCCTTACCCTGCGTCGCTTGAACCAACGTCAGACCGGCACCCTCATCGGTGTGTCGTGGCATGACGCCATTCGGCGCCTCCACGATCGAGACAGGCCCAACGCTTTTGAGAACGTCAATCTGCTCCACCGTGATCGGGTCGCGAGACCCGATGACAAAAAGCCCCTTGCCGGGTGGAATGAACGCCGCTTCAGGAACAGCCTGCGCCGTCATCGCTTCAGCCAGCACCTCGGCAAGTCCACGCGCGCCGACCAGAAGATCGGCCCCTTCCGCCTGCGCGGCGGCGAGAGCTTCCCTGATATCGCCCTTTGATCGCGTGTCGGGTATCGTGCAGCGGCCGGCATGTGCGCCCAGCCTTTCATGAACCGGAATGGCAGCTTCCACACCAAAGCCGGAAACGGCTCCGCCCATAACGACGCGTCCGAAATCCGGAATGGCGGGCGCCACAAGCGCGTGCCGATAGGAAATCGCATCCATTTCCGCCGCAATATGCCCTTTCAGGCGGGAATCGATCTTCTTGAAAAGGATAGTATCGGCCGGAACCAGCCCCAACAGTTCTTGCGTGCGAAGCCGGGCTTCATCCGCCTCGCCATCGCGGCAGCCGAGATTGACGCTAAGGACGGCAGGCGCATCCGCGAGCGCCGCGCGCACGCCGTCAAGCCCTATCGCAACCTCGGTCGCCAGCCCACGCCCGGCAAAGGGGGCGGCGGCATCGAGCGCTCCGGTCAGATCATCGGCAAAAATCAGCAGCACGGGTGAGGCCTTCATAAAAGTTGTAATGTTTTACGTCAATAAATTTATTTATAATCAATAGATAAATGGATGTGAATAACAAAAATTATGGCGCAGCTTTTCGGGCTGGCCAATCGGCCGCAAAGGGGCTCAAAGGACGAGAGAAGAAATCGTAAACGGCAAAAGAGAACGCCAAACGCGGGCCGCAGCCATATATGGCGAGACGGCCGAGCGATGACGAACGAACAACGGCGCTAGATGAACCGGAAGGGCAGGCCCGAGATGAGCGCCTTGACGAAGCGCTTTTTCTGAAAGCGTCCATTCAGCGATACGCGCGGCAACTGCGTCGGCTTTTCAAGGCTGTGGGAACCGATAACGCCAGCCTGCGTGGTTACGGCCGCGGAAAATCCTGCATCGTGAACCGCTTTCGCTTCGCGTTCTCCCACGGCCTTCACCCAGCCATAGGGATAGGAAAAGGACCGTGGCCGATGGCCGGCATAAGCTTCCACACGGCGCGTCGATTCCGCAATTTCATAAGCCAGACGCGCCGCATCGACCTTGCGCATATTCACATGCGTCATGGTATGCGCGCCGAAATGCACCAGAGGGTCCTCCGCCAGCGCCCTGAGCTCATCTTCATCCATAACAAGTTCGTCCACGATCGCGATGGGATCGACGCCATGCTGCCTCGCGACACGATCGATCCTTTCCACGGCCTCGTCCTCCGAAAAGTTCTGGACGAAATCTTCAAGCCGCGTGAATGCCTCCGCTTTCTGCGAAGGGCTGGCGCATGCCACCTGCTCCGGCCCCGCCCCGAAATCGAATTCGAACGACGCGGCTTTCTGCGTCAGGGCAGCGGCGGTTTCCCACCAGAGGCTGCGTGTTCGCTCCACAAAACCCGGCGTGATGAAAATCGTGTAGGGAACGGCATATTTACGGAAGATCGGCGCGGCATAGTCGGCATTGTTTCGATAGCCGTCATCAAGCGTGAAGGCGCAGAACGACCGGCCCTCGTGATTATCGGCAAGCAGAGCCGGCAGATCGTGCAGATGGACTGGAACGAGACCGCATTCGAGAGCGGCCTGTATCGCCTCTTCCAGAAATTGCGGCGTCACGGACAATTGCACATTGGGTGCGAAAGCCGAAACAGCCCTTCCGGGGCGCACATGATGAAGCGTGAAGATCACACCACGCCCGGCGAAAGACGGAAATGCCGAACGGACGGCCGGGAGAGAACTCACCTCCAGCCCCGCCCTTATGGCTCCATATTTCACAAGGCGTTTTATCGGCTGAAAAAACATCCTCCCCGATTGTCCTGATGTCAGGCCGGGAAGAAGGCGTTTTCTCACGACTCTCGAGACCGTCAGCGGCAGATCGATCAGGCCCGGCAAGGGATCGTTCGGCGCAAAGGCGGCCCAGCTGCGGATATTGCCCAGAGACGCGAAATAGTCGCCGATTTTGGCCTGCCCCCTCCTGGCCAATGTGAAGGCGGCAACGGCATCGCGGACAAGATAGGACCAGGAAACGCCCTGTCGCACATTGCCGGGCTGGCCGACCGGCTCGCCATTGGCGACCCGCCATAGCAGGGCGCCAAGGTCGATGCCCGCCGCAGAGCAAAGGCCAAACCACGACCATGGGCGCGGATTGACATCGAGCAGCTTGAGTTTCCCGTCCCGGCCGTCGAGCTTGAATTCCGCCTCGACCAGCCCGCTATGGCCGGCCGATTTCAGTATTTTTCGGGCCGCATCCACCGCTTGCCCGTTGTCGACGACCTCGACGCGGGTGCTGGTATAGCCGAAATCGACGGGATATTGCCGCGCGCGCCGAGCGGTGAATTCCGCTACCGGCTCTCCGTTCAGCCAGAGCGCCGCGTAGGAGAACTGGCTTTCTCCCCCACCCGGAATGAGTTCCTGCACGACGACATTGCCGGCGCCGATCTCTCCACTTGCATCGGCAAAAGCCGTTTTCAGAGCATGTCGGTCATCGGCGCGAATGACTTTCGCCCTGGCGATGGTGGTATCGCCACCGCCCATATTCGGCTTGAGAATGACGGGAAACAATATGTCCAGCGTATCGATGTCAGCGGCCGATGCCAGCGCATAGGTTCGCGGAATACTGACGCCAAGTTCTGCGGCGCGCTGATAAAGCAGCGGTTTTTCGCAGAGCCATTGCAGCGCCGTCCAATCCGGCAGGATGATTTTGTAGAGCGAGGACAGTTCCTCACGATGCTGCGCAACGAGCTGGACCTCTCCATCGCCGGACGGCACCAGCAGACAGCCCTTCAAACCATGCTTGTCGGCCATTTGACGCAGGAACGGCAGTGCCCCGGCATCATGCGGGCCGGCCCAGCGGATTGTTTCCCGCACGAAACGCGACCAACCCGGCAAAGGGGAATCGTGGGTGAGGTAATAAACAGGCACATTCAGGGCGCCGAGGCTGCGGGCAAGGGCGAGCGTGCCGTGAGCGCCGCCGACAATAACAACACCTGGAATGGTCAAAGCCTGATCCCCGTCCTATTCCATATCTTGATCGCAAAAATTGATAAATAAATTGGATATTTCTAAAGTATTGAGCGGACGGATATCGAATTGTAAAAAATCCGAAACGCCTATGCTTTTAATCTTTCACAGGCGCTTCGGAATTGCTTTGAAAAAAAGCGGAAGCCGCCTCACGCCTCCTTGCGGACAGGACGCGGATCGCCGTTGTCGTCCACCGCGACCATGATGAAGACGGCCTCCGTCACCTTTTCGCGTGAATCCTGATAGTGCCTGCGGGTCCAGGCCTCGATCTTTAACGTGACGGAGGTGCGGCCGATCTTTTCGATTTTGGTGTAGACACACAATGTATCGCCGATCTTGACCGGCTTCTTGAAGACGATCTCATTGACTGCGACGGTGACGGTGCGGCCGCCGGCCACATCATTGGCGCGGACGAAAGCGGCAAGGTCCATCTGCGACATGACCCAGCCGCCGAAAATATCGCCGGCCGGGTTGGCATCGGCGGGCATCGCAAGCGTTCTGAGCGTGAGTTCCATATCGGCGGGCGGTTGCTGGTCCATGTCTCAAAGTCCTTTCACAAGCCTCCCGCTGCCGGACTTAAACAACCGCACCCCATCCGCCAATAGCCGATTTGTCGCGGCAGCCCTTCCAAAACAGCAAGGAATCACAGAGCCATCGTAAGCTTCGGTTAACCATGATGAGGCACGATTCCAAAAAACGCGAGGGCGTGCGAATGGCCTATGACTGGAGTGGAAACAACACAATACAGCAGCGCTACGACCGTATCGTCCTGGCGGTCGCCAGCGTCGTCGCCATCAGCCTGGCGACCGGCACCCTTGCCCTGCGTTCGCAGGTGGAGCCGGACACCACCATAAGCCTTGCCAAACAGCAGCGACTCGATTCGGACAAATGGCATTTGCGGCTCTAGTCGGCCCCGAACAGTCGAATGGCCCAATGACCTATTCCGGAGCGCTCCCAGCCCTGGCGATATTTTCCTTCTGCGCGGTATGGTCGAGATGTGCCACAGCCGGAGCGAGAACCGACAGGAATGTTTCCGACCGGCCGATATAGATGATCGCCGCACCCTCGATCCCGTTCAGAACTTCCGCCAGCGTATCCTGCGTCTGTTTTTCCAGCCCTTCGAGCAAATCATCGATAACGAGGAATTTCGGCTTCAGCAGCAGGGCATTGGCCACCCGGATGCTGGCCTGCTCATCCGAATCCAGTTTTTTATCCCAGCGAATATTTTCCTCGAGACGGGATGCCATCTCGCCAAGCCCGCAGGCAGTGAGCGCCGAGACATAATCCGTATCGGTAAAACGCTGGGGAGCGCGCGGATAGGCGAGGATTTCACGCAGCGATCCCGCCGGCAGATAGCCGTGCTGGGCAATGAAAAGCGTGTCGGACTGCTCGGGCATCTCGATCTTGCCCTGTCCCCAGGGCCACAGGCCCGCCATGGCCGCAAACAGCAACCTTCGGTTCACGCCCTGCTCGCCATTGATCATCAGCCGTTCGCCCAGCCCGATCTCGACTTCGCTCTCGCGCAGCTGGAAGCCGCGATCCAGATCCTGCCCACCCGCATCGCGGCAGATCACTACCGACTGGAGACGGATTTTTTCATTCTCCGCGCTGCGTTGCAGATCGATCGCCAGGCCGTGCTGTTCGACGCTGTCCATCTGGATAAGCGCGTTACGGAACACCGAAACGCGCTGCAACGTTGCTTTCCAGCTGGCGATCGGCCCGAAATTGTCGATGTACCAGCGCAGCGCCGTGTTAACCTGGTTGAACGCACCGACGGCCATCATCAGCCCGCCGAAGGTGAGGTTGCCGGAAAAATAAACCGGAGCCGCGATCAGGATCGGCGCCACCACCGCCAGCCAGCCATATCCTGCCGAAACCCACGTCAGATGCGTCAGCGCCATGGCGAGCCCGCGAATGACGCCGAGCACCGCATCAATATCGATGCCTATCCGCCGCCTTTCGTTCTTTTCGCCGCGCGCAAGGGCAATGGCGGCAAGATTTTCGCTGGCCCGCATCAGTGAGAAGCGAAGCTCCGCCTCTTTGGAATAACGCTCGGCATTCAGCCCCACCAGCCGATAACCGACGAGATTGCTGAGCAGGGAAGCCGAACCGGCGTAAAGGATCGCCGCCCAGACCATATAGCCGGGGATCGCATAGGTATCGCCGCTGATGGTGATGGCAAAGCCGGCCGAGAGCGACCAGAGGACGCCGATAAAGCTGACGAGCAGGATCGTCGCATTGACGAGACCGATGGAAAGCGCCGTGCTGCTTTCAGCCAGATTGCGGACATCGTCATGCAGGCGCTGGTCGGGGTTGATCGCAATCGTGCCGAAACCGGCAAGACGCGCAGCCCGCCCCGGTTTCAGCCATTGATCCACCATATCCTTGGCAAGGCCCTCGCGCATGTTCAGCGCCGTCATCTGATTCAGCCAGGTCTGGATGACGTTGAGGAGAAGCAACAGCCCCGCGATGATGGCGAAGACCTCCAGCTGGTGAATGAAGGCGGCAAGATCGCGCCGCTCCAGCGCGTTGTAAAACGGCGCGTTCCATTCATTGAGCCTGATCTGCCCATAGGCGGTAAGCAATATCACCGTGAGCAGCGCTATCGACAGCAAGATCAGCCGGGTGCGCACCGGCGAGGTCCAGAAGGCACGCCCCATCATGCGCAGCTGCGCCGGGAAATCGAGATCGAAACCCGAAAGATTAGCCGCGCTTTTGCGCTGATCGTCGGTCACCGTTGTTGCCATTCATTCCATTCCGAAACGTCAGTCGGCAAAGAAAGCGGGTCGCGATTCTGCGCCTTTCGTTGCCAAGCAATAACACGCCGTTCGACCTTGTCCACAATCCCGGCGAAATCTCAGTGGCGATGATTGAAAAGCCCGGACAATTCTTACCTCGGGCAAATATCGCGGCCTCGACCAACAATGCGGTTGCCCCCGGAAATGATCCTTGCTTTCTTTTCCTGCATTGCACAAAATCCGAATAATTTCAGAGGGGCGGACAAACCGCATAAGCCGGAAAACCGGGCAAGGCAGATTAATGGCGATCAAAGCGAGCATCTATCATCTGACGCATTATAAATACGACAATCCGGTTCGCCTTGGACCACAGATCATAAGATTAAAGCCCGCCTCGCACTCCAGAACCCGCGTTATCAGCCATTCGCTCAAGGTTTCGCCCTCCAATCACTTCGTGAACCTTCAGCAGGATCCCTACGGCAATTACCTCGCCCGCTTCGTTTTTCCCGAGCCGGCGACGGAATTTAAGATCGAGGTCGATCTTGTCGCCGATATGACGGTTTACAATCCGTTCGATTTCTTTGTGGAGGAAGAGGCGACAAAGTGGCCTTTCGACTATCCGCAGGAATTGCGCGACGACCTGTCCATCTACATGAAGCCGGAGCCGACAGGCCCGCTGCTTGCCGCCTTCATGGCCACCGTCGACCGCACGCCGGGGCAGCAGACGGTGGATATGGTCGTTGGCCTCAATGCCCGCCTGCAACAGGAGATCGGTTACGTCATCCGCATGGAACCGGGCGTCCAGACGCCGGAGGAAACGCTTGCTTCCGGCAAGGGGTCCTGCCGCGATACCAGCTGGCTGCTGGTGCAGGTTCTGCGGCATCTTGGCCTCGCCGCCCGTTTCGTGTCGGGATATCTCATTCAGCTCACCCCCGATCTCAAGGCGCTGGATGGCCCATCCGGCACCGAAGTGGACTTCACCGATCTGCACGCCTGGGCCGAAGTCTATATGCCCGGCGCCGGCTGGATCGGCCTTGACCCCACCTCGGGGCTTCTGACGGGCGAGAGCCATATTCCGCTGGCGGCAACGCCGCATTACCGCAATGCGGCGCCGATTTCCGGCGGTTATTACGGCCATGCCAATACGGAATTCGCCTTCGACATGCAGGTCCGGCGGGTTGCGGAAACGCCGCGCATCACCAAACCTTTTTCGGATGAAAGCTGGGAGGAACTCAACGCGCTCGGCCAGGAGGTCGATGACGTTCTGAACAGCCATGACGTCCGGTTGACCATGGGCGGCGAACCGACCTTCGTTTCCATCGACGATTTCGAATCCGACGAATGGAACACCGGCGCGGTCGGGCCGACAAAGCGTGAAAAGGCCGATGCCCTGATCCGCCGTCTGCGTGAGCGTTTCGCACCGGGCGGCTTTCTGCATTACGGGCAGGGGAAATGGTATCCGGGCGAAAGCCTGCCGCGCTGGACCTTCTCGCTCTATTGGCGCAAGGACGGCCTGCCGATCTGGCAGAACCCGGCGCTGATCGCGGAGGAGGGCGCAAATACAGGCGTCAAGGCGGAAGATGCGCAGAAACTGCTGGGCGGCATCGCCTCCCATCTCGGCATCGAGCCTGAGCTGGTGCTGCCGGCCTATGAAGATCCGGCCGAATGGATCATCAAGGAAGGCAGCCTTCCCGACAATGTCGACCCGTCCAATTCCAAGCTGAAAGACCCGGAGGAGCGAAACCGCATGGCCCGCGTCTTCGAGCGGGGACTGACGACACCGACCGGCTATATTCTTCCCGTTCAGGCGTGGAATGCGCGCGCCGCCGGCAAACGCTGGATCAGCGAAAAATGGAAGACGCGGCGCGGTAAAATATTCCTCGTTCCGGGTGACAGCCCGGTGGGTTACCGTCTGCCGCTCGGCACCCTGCCCTATGTGCCGCCATCCGCCTATCCCTATATTCATGAAGCCGATCCTTCGATCCCCCGCGGTCCGCTTCCCGATGTGCTGACGCCATCGGGCCGCGCCATGCCCGAAGCCTCCTTCCATGCCAGCGAGGCCCCGGGGCAGGAGCGCATCGAACAGACGCTCGGCGAAATCGGCGGCGCGGTGCGCACCGCCATGTCGGTGGAACCGCGTGACGGAAGGCTCTGCGTCTTCATGCCGCCGGTCGAGCGCATCGAGGATTATCTGGAACTAATTGCAGCAGCGGAAGCGGCAGCCGCCGATCTTGGCTTGCCCGTCCATATCGAGGGCTATGCGCCGCCGCATGACGAACGCGTCAATGTCATCCGTGTCGCACCCGATCCGGGCGTCATCGAGGTCAACATCCACCCCGCCGCGGGCTGGAAGGATTGCGTCGACATCACCACGGCTGTTTATGAGGAGGCGCGTCAATCGCGTCTCGGCGCCGACAAGTTCATGATCGACGGCCGCCACACCGGCACCGGCGGCGGCAACCATGTGGTCGTGGGTGGCGCCAACCCCAATGACAGCCCCTTCCTGCGCCGGCCCGATCTTCTCAAAAGCCTCGTTCTGCACTGGCAGCGGCATCCCTCGCTCTCCTATCTCTTCTCAGGTCTCTTCATCGGCCCGACGAGCCAGGCGCCGCGTATCGACGAAGCCCGCCACGACAGTCTCTACGAGCTGGAGATCGCGCTTGCGCAGGTGCCTGCCCCCGGAGAAGGCGTGCCGCCGCTGCCATGGCTGGTCGACCGGCTGTTCCGCAATCTTCTGACGGATGTGACGGGCAATACCCATCGCGCTGAAATCTGCATCGACAAGCTGTTTTCGCCTGACGGGCCGACTGGCCGCCTCGGGCTGGTGGAATTCCGCGGTTTCGAAATGCCGCCCAACGCGCGCATGTCGCTCGCCCAGCAATTGCTGGTGCGCGCCCTCATCGCCCGCTTCTGGAAAAACCCGGCCGCCGGCAAATTCGTGCGCTGGGGTACGGCGCTCGCCGACCGTTTCATGCTGCCGCATTATATCTGGGCGGATTTCCTCGACGTGCTTGCCGACCTCAGGGAAAACGGCTTCGATCTCAAGCCGGAATGGTTCACTGCCCAGCAGGAATTCCGTTTCCCCTTCTTCGGCGAAGTGGAATATGAGGGTGCGAAGCTGGAACTGCGCCAGGCGCTGGAGCCCTGGCATGTGATGGGCGAACAGGGCGCCATCGGCGGAACCGTGCGTTATGTCGACAGCTCCGTCGAGCGCCTGCAGGTGCGGCTGGAAACCTCCAATCCCGCCCGTTACGCGGTTGCCTGCAACGGCCGCGCCGTGCCGCTGACCCCGACTGAAAACCGCAGCGTCGCGGTCGCCGGCGTTCGCTTCAAGGCATGGCAGCCCGCTTCCGGCCTGCATCCCGTTCTGCCCGTCAATTCACCCTTGACCTTTGACATTTATGATACATGGTCGAGGCGATCGATCGGCGGATGCATCTACCATGTTGCTCATCCGGGCGGGCGCAATTACGAGACGTTTCCCGTCAACGGCAATGAGGCCGAGGCACGCCGCCTCGCCCGTTTCGAACCATGGGGGCATACGGCAGGGCAATATCCGCTACAAGCGGAAACCATGTCGCCAGAATTTCCGCTGACGCTCGATCTGCGTCGGCCTTACGGAGTGTAAATTGTCCAAAGCCCCGGCAACGGAACGCAAGACGGAAACGAGCGCGCAACCGCGCGGGCTCGAATATTCCCCCTTGCCGGGCGTTGCCGACGAAATGCTCGATACCAACGGCAAGGTCAGGCCGGTCTGGAAGACCCTGCTCGACGCCCTGTCGCGCATGTCGGAACGGGAATTGCACGAGCGCTTTGCCCGCACCGACCGCTATCTGCGCGATGCCGGCGTGTTCTACCGCGATTACGGTAAGGGCAGCAGCGAAAGAAACTGGCCGATCTCCCATATTCCGGTGCTGATCGACGACAGGGAGTGGGCGGTTCTTTCCGAGGGGCTGAAACAGCGCGCCAATCTTCTGGAAGCCATGGTGGCCGATTTTTACGGCGAAAACCGGCTGGTCAAGGAAGGTTTCGTGCCGCCGGCCCTGATCGCCTCCAATCCGGAATATCTACGGCCCATGGTCGGCGTGAAACCGGCAAGCGGCCATTATCTGCATTTCTGTTCCTTCGAGATCGGGCGCGGACCTGACGGCAACTGGTGGGTGCTGGCCGACCGGACGCAGGCGCCTTCCGGTGCGGGTTTCGCGCTCGAAAACCGGGTGGCCACCACCCGTGCACTTTCCGATATCTATGCCGAAACCCATGTGCACCGTCTGGCCTCGTTCTTTGGCGCTTTCCGCGACACGCTGCAGGCGCAAAGAAAGCACCCCGACGACCGGATCGCCGTGTTGACGCCCGGCCCCGCCAACGAAACCTATTTCGAACACGCCTATATCGCCCGTTATCTCGGCTTCATGCTGCTGGAAGGCGAAGACCTCACCGTCGTCAACGGCCGCGTCATGGTCAGAACCGTAGCGGGACTGAAACCGGTCGGCGTTCTGTGGCGGCGTCTCGACGCCTCCTATTCCGACCCGCTGGAACTGAACCAGCAATCCCATATCGGCACGCCGGGCATGGTGCAGGCGCTACGCAATGAAGCGCTCACCGTCGTCAATGCGCTCGGCAGCGGTATTCTCGAGACGCGGGCGCTGCTCGCCTTCATGCCGCGCATCTGCCGTCACATTCTGGGCGAGGAGCTGAAACTGCCCTCCATCGCCACCTGGTGGTGCGGGCAGGAATCGGAACGCCGCCATGTCGCCGGCAATATCGAAGGCATGGTCATCGGCCCCGCTTATTCCCGGCTTCCTTTTTTCGACGATAACGGTCAATCCGTGCTTGGCTCGTCGCTGCGCGAAACGGCGAAGGAATCGATCAGCGACTGGCTCGCCTCCGACGGCCACAGGCTGGTGGGACAGGAAGTGGTGACGCTTTCGACAACCCCGGCCTATATCGACAACAAGCTCGTGCCGCGCCCGATGAGCCTTCGCGTTTTTGCCGCGCGCACCCAGGATGGCTGGCAGATCATGCCCGGCGGCTTCGCGCGTATCGGCAGCAGCAACGATGTCTCCGCCATCGCCATGCAATCGGGCGGAAGCGCTGCGGATGTCTGGATCGTCAGCGACAAACCGGTGGAACGCACCACGCTACTGCCGGCGGAAGAAAGCTTCACCCGCAATATGCCGGGCAGCCTGCCGAGCCGCGCAGCCGACAATCTCTTCTGGCTCGGCCGTTATATCGAGCGTTCAGAAGGCGCCCTGCGCATCCTGCGCGCCTGGCACGGGCGCTACGCTGAATCCGCCGATCCGCGCCAGCCTCTGCTCGCGCATGTGACACGCTATCTCGAAGCGCTCGATGTGGAGATGAGCGATGCCGTGCCGGAAAGCCTGCTGAACAACATCAACAGCGCGCTTTATTCCGCCAGCAATATCCGCGACCGCTTTTCGCCTGACGGGTGGCTGGCGCTGAACGACCTTGCCAAGACCGCCCGCCGTTTCCACGCGAAAGTGGCCCCCGGCGACGATGCTACCCATGCCATGACGATCCTGCTGCGCAAGCTTGCGGGCTTTGCCGGTCTCGTGCACGAAAACATGTATCGCTTCACCGGCTGGCGTTTCCTGTCGATCGGCCGCTACCTGGAGCGCGGCCTGCATATGACGCGTCTTCTCGGCCATATGACCGGCCCGGACGCACCTGACGGCTCCTATGACATGCTGCTCGAAATCGGCGACAGCGTCATGACCCATCGCCGGCGCTACAACGTCAATACGGCCGGCCTGACCGTGACCGATCTTCTGGCGCTCGACCCGCTCAATCCCCGCTCGATCCTGTTCCAGCTGAACGAGATCCGCACCGAGGTGGAACAGCTTCCGAACGCCTTCGTCAACGGCCAGATGTCACCCTTCTACCGCGAGGCGATGCGTCTGCATTCCGGGCTTGCGGTCATGACGCCGGAAAACATGAACGGCGCGATCTATCGCCAGCTCGAAACCGACATGGAACATCTCTCCGATGTTCTGGCCCGGACCTATCTCGGATAATCCTATGCTTTACGATCTTTCCCTGCATATGGGTTACACTTACGACACGCTGGCCCACGGCGCGCGCCACATCATCCGTGTCCTGCCGCTCTCCATCCCTGGCCGGCAGCGGCTTGTCGCCGGCTCCATCGATGTTTCGCCGGTGCCGGAAGAACGTGCCACCTTCGAGGACTTCTTTCATCAATCGGCCACGTCAGTGCATCTGCGCGCGCCGCATGAGAAGCTGGATATCCGCATGCAGGCCCGCGTGATGGTGGAGGCGCCGGCGCTGACGGCGGATTTCTCCCCGGAACTTTCCCGGCTGCCGCAGGACCTGGCCGATGTCTGGTCCCTCGATTTCCAGTCGCCGCACCACTTCATCGGTGCGAGCCCAAGGATCGGAATGGATGCGGCGATATCGGCCTATGCCCGGGAATCGCTGAAACCCGGAATGACCATCCGCGAAATCGCGCTCTCTCTGTGCAAACGCATCCACAAGGACTTTACCTATGACGGCGAGGCGACGACCGTCGATACGACGCCGTCGGAAGCCTTCAAGCTGAAGCGCGGCGTGTGCCAGGATTTTTCGCATATCATGATCATGGCGCTGCGCAGCCTCGGCATTCCCGCCGGTTATGTCAGCGGTTTCCTGCGCACCATTCCGCCACCGGGCAAGGAACGGCTTGAAGGTGCCGATGCAATGCACGCCTGGGTTCGCGTCTGGTGCGGAGAAGCCGCCGGTTATCTGGAACTCGATCCCACCAATGATATCGTCGCCGGAAGCGACCATATCGTCGTCGGTTACGGCAGGGACTATTCCGATGTCGCCCCGGTGATCGGTGTCTTGAAGAGCTATGGCAACCAGCAGATAAAACAGGCCGTCGACGTCATCCCCGTCGAATAATGACACTATGTGTATTATTGCGGCTATCGCGCCAAACAATTCTTGAAAATACTTCGAAAACTGCTCCAATTTGATCGCTGCGTAAAATTGAACCGATCACGTTAGCGGATTTTACATCGTTTGCGGCTTCTCTGTGCTCAGTCGAATATTCTAATCCGTGAGCCCGTCATGACCGCCTCTGCACATCAAAAACCGAAGCGCCGTTTCCTTGCCGATACCAGCGGCAATTTCGGCATGATGACGGCCATTCTGCTGCCGGTGTTGCTGGGTTTTGCCGGCGCCGGCATGGAGTTGGCGAATGTGATGCAGGTGAAAGCGGATATGCAGAATACCGCGGATTCTGCAGCCCTTGCGGCAGCGACCGAGGCCCGTTTGAAAATGGGAGACCTGACGGACGCGCAGCTCAAGGAAATCGCCAAGAACTTCATTGCGGCCCAGATGGAAAAGAACCTGACCGAGGAAGAGAAGAAGGAACTGGAGGAGAATTCTCCAACCAATATCACGACGACGGAAAACGCCCGCGGCAAGACCTACACCGTCGAGACCACGATCAACCACCGCGTACAGCTCAATCCGCTGCTCGGGTTCATTGGCGCAAAAACACTCGATCTTTCGGTAACAGGCACAGCAAAGAGCACCGTCAACAAGGGCGCACCGATCTCCATGTATCTGGCGCTTGATCGTTCCGGTTCGATGTCATTCAAGACGGACACCATCAATACCGCGAAAAAATCCTGCCCGAACTACACTTCCAGCAATTGGGGCAAGAGCGAAGCGCAGGTCACGTCCAGTCCCTGCTATGTCAACAAGGCTACGTCGCTCAAAACCGCCGTCGGGTTCCTTGTCGCAACATTGAACAAGGCTGACCCGACCTATACCGCGAGCGGCGGTTCCGAGCTTGTTCGCACAGGTGCCTCGGTCTATACACATGAGACCTATCCGGCCCAGCCCATCAGCTGGGGTACGAGCAGCGTTGTCAGCTACGTGGACAAGCAAATCCCGGAGTTTCCGACCGGCGGCACCGATGCCCGCAGCAGCCTGACCGCCGCCTATAACGCCCTAAAAAAAGCCAACACCGATGAAGCGAAAGCACATAAAGCGCAGGGGAACGAATCCTTCGAGCGCTATATTGTTCTCATGACCGACGGTGAAATGACGGGCAACAGCGCCTCGTGGAACTCCAGCATCGACCAGTCCGTGCGCACCACCTGCGAGACCGCCAAGAAAGACGGGATCAAGATTTTCAGCGTCGCCTTCATGGCGCCGGACAAGGGCAAGTCGCTGTTGCAATATTGCGCATCGAGCCTCGACAATTATTACGCGCCGGAAAACATGGAGCAGATCGTCACAGCCTTTGGCGAAATCGCCCGCAAGGCTGCTGGCAGCATAGCCACGCTCACCAACTGATCTGTTTCCGGAGTTGCAGCTCCGGAGCGTCTTGTCGGCTGCATGACTGACAAGACGTGTGCGGCAGGTGACAGCGGCGACGGCCCGTGGCATAGGAGGGCCGCTCCCATTCACAGGCCCTGTCATGATCCGCATCGAAAACATCAGCAAGTCGAACAGTCACCGTATTCTCTATATCGAGGCCTCCGCCGCGCTCAATCGCGGCGAGAAGATCGGCCTTGTCGGTCCGAACGGTGCCGGCAAGACGACACTGTTCCGGATGATCACCGGCGAAGAGCAGCCCGACGAGGGCCAGGTCGTCGTCGAAAAGGGCATGACGGTCGGTTATTTCGATCAGGATGTCGGTGAAATGTCCGGCCGCTCGGCCGTCGCGGAAGTCATGGAAGGGGCAGGCCCCGTCAGCGAAGTGGCGGCGGAGCTTCGGGAACTGGAAGCCGCCATGTCCGATCCCGACCGGATGGACGAGATGGACACCATCATCGAACGTTACGGCGAAGTGCAGGCGCGTTATGAGGAACTGGACGGCTACGCGTTGGAAGGCCGTGCGCGCGAAGTGCTGGACGGATTGAGCTTCACCCAGGAGATGATGGACGGCGATGTTTCCAAGCTTTCCGGCGGCTGGAAGATGCGCGTGGCGCTTGCGCGCATCCTCTTGATGCGCCCGGACGTGATGCTGCTCGACGAACCGTCGAACCATCTCGATCTCGAAAGCCTGATCTGGCTCGAGGATTTCCTGAAAAACTACGACGGCGCTTTGCTGATGACGTCGCATGACCGCGAATTCATGAACCGCATCGTGACCAAGATCATCGAAATCGATGCCGGCAATCTCACCTCCTATTCCGGTGACTACGGCTTTTACGAACAGCAGCGCGCGCAGAACGAAAAGCAACAGCAGGCGCAGTTCGAACGCCAGCAGGCCATGCTCGCCAAGGAAATCAAGTTCATCGAACGCTTCAAGGCCCGCGCTTCGCACGCCTCGCAGGTACAGAGCCGCGTGAAGAAACTCGAGAAGATCGACCGCGTCGAGCCGCCAAAACGGCGTCAGACGGTTGCTTTCGAATTCGCACCGGCGCCCCGGTCGGGCGAGGATGTCGTGGCGCTGAAGAAGGTGAACAAGGCCTATGGCAGCCGCACGATCTATGGCGAGCTCGATTTCATGGTGCGGCGCAAGGAACGCTGGTGCATCATGGGTGTCAACGGCGCTGGAAAATCGACGCTGCTGAAGCTGGTGACCGGCACGGCGGAACCGGATTCCGGCAATGTCACCCTCGGCGCCAGCGTCAAGCTCGGCTATTTCGCCCAGCACGCCATGGATGTTCTGGATGGCGACAGCACCATTCTCGAATGGCTGGAGGAGCGTTTTCCGAAGGCGGGGCAGGCGCCGTTGCGCGCCCTTGCCGGCTGTTTCGGCTTTTCCGGCGACGACGTGGAAAAACGCTGCCGTGTTCTTTCCGGCGGTGAAAAGGCCCGTCTCGTCATGGCGGCCATGCTGTTCGATCCGCCGAACTTCCTCGTGCTGGACGAGCCGACCAACCATCTCGATCTCGACACCAAGGAAATGCTGATCAAAGCCCTCTCGGATTATGAAGGCACGATGCTGTTCGTTTCGCACGACCGCCATTTCCTGGCCGCGCTGTCGAACCGGGTGCTGGAACTGACGCCCGATGGCATCCACCAATATGGCGGCGGCTATACCGAATATGTGGAAAGCACGGGACAGGAAGCGCCGGGCCTTCGCAGCTAAGCCACCTGCCGGACGCGTCGCCCTGTAACGGCAGCTTTCGTTTGGAGACTGGAGAAACAGATGCGGATCGTGGTCTACAGCGCCAAACCCTATGACAGGCAGTTCCTTGACGCTGCCGCCCACGCTGGCATGCGGATGCAATATTGCGAAGCACGCCTGTCTCTCGAGACAGTGGCGCTGGCGGAGGGAGCGGCGGCGATCTGCGCCTTCGTTAATGACGACCTGTCGCGGCCGGTGCTTGAAAAGCTGGCGGAAATGGGTGTCCGGCTCATCGCCCTGCGCTGCGCCGGTTTCAATCAGGTCGATCTCGCCGCCGCCGAAAAGCTCGGCCTGACCGTTGCGCGCGTGCCGGCCTATTCGCCCTATGCGGTCGCCGAGCACACCATGGCGCTCATCCTGTCGCTCAACCGCAAGATCCATCGCGCCTATAACCGTGTCCGCGAAGGAAACTTCGCCCTCGATGGCCTTCTCGGCTTCGACCTTCACGGCAAGACGGTCGGCATTGTCGGTACAGGCAAGATCGGGGCGATTTTCGCGCGCATTGCGGCCGGCTTCGGCTGCCGTCTCGTCGGCCATGACGTCCGGCCAAATCCAGATTGCGAAGCACTGGGCATGGTCTACGTCACGCGCGAGAAACTGTTTCGAACATCGGACATTCTGGCGCTGATGTGCCCGCTCACACCGGAGACCCGTCACCTCATTCGCCGGGAGACGCTGCCGCTGCTGAAAAAGGGCGTGATGCTCGTCAATACCAGCCGCGGCGCCATCATCGACACGCAGGCGGCAATTGCGGGTCTGAAAGACGGCACAATCGGCAGTCTCGGCATCGATGTTTATGAAGAAGAGGCCGATCTCTTTTTCGAGGACCTTTCCAACGATGTGCTGCGCGACGATGTTTTCGCGCGGCTGCTGACCTTCCCCAATGTTCTGGTCACCGGCCATCAGGGCTTCTTCACGCAGGAGGCCCTCAGGAACATCGCGGACACCACGATCGGCAATATCGAAAGCTTTTTCGGGACCGGCAGGGCGCTACATGCGGTTTCCACCGAGCAGCTAGCAGGCCCCTAAAAGTCGCGAACAATAAGGTCCGATATGTCACAACCGGGCCACGCGCAGATTGTTCGTCGTACCGGACTGACCGAACGGAATACCGCTGACGATGACGAGATTGTCACCGGAACGGGCCAGATCGACATGTTTCGCAAGCCGTGCCGCCTGTTCGAACCTGTCGTCAATGCCAAGGTCTTCGTCATAGAGGCTGATTGCACCCCACAAAAGGCAAAGCCTGCGGGCCACCGCCATATCCGCCGTGATCGCCACGATTGGCAAAGACGGGCGCTCCCGTGCTATGCGAGCCGCCGTCACGCCGCTCGATGTGAAGGCTACAATCGCCGGCGCACCGATCGCGGTGGCGACATCGGCCGCCGCGCCGGCCACCGCATGGGCGGGTGTTGGCTCCAGCGCCGGTTCCGTCGCCCGCAGGATCGAATTATAGAGCTTGTGGCCTTCGGTACTGCGAATGATACGGTCCATCATCTCAACGGTTTCGACGGGATATCTGCCGGTCGCGGTTTCAGCGGAGAGCATCACCGCATCGACGCCGTCATAGATCGCCATGGCAACATCCGACGCTTCGGCGCGTGTGGGTGATGCGGACGAAACCATCGAATCCAGCATCTGGGTGGCGACAATGACTGGCTTCACCGCCTGACGACAGGCGCGCACAAGCTCTTTCTGACGCCCCGGAACCTCCTCGGCAGGAATTTCGACGCCGAGATCGCCGCGCGCCACCATCAGGGCATCGGACAGGCTGATGATATCGTCGATCTTCTCGAGAGCGGACGGCTTCTCGATTTTTGCCACCAGCCCCGCACGTTCGACGATCAGGCCGCGCGCCTCGATGAGATCGCCGGGTTTCTGCACGAAAGAAAGCGCGACCCAGTCGACACCGAGATCGAGACCGAAGGCGAGATCGCTGCGGTCCTTCGTCGTGAGCGGCGAGATGTCCAGTACCGTTCCCGGAATATTGACGCCCTTGCGGTCGGAAATCGCACCGCCGAAGATCACCTCAGCCTCCAGCTCATCCGCCCCCACGCGCAAAAGACGGACACGTATGCGACCGTCATCGATCAGAAGATCGTCGCCGGGCTTTACGGCGGCGAATATTTCGGGGTGAGGCAGGGGAATCGCCGACGTTTCCCCACTCTCTGAACGGAGAACGAAACGAACGACATCCCCCGCCGACACGCTGGCCGACCCGCCCGCGATCCGTCCGAGCCTTATCTTGGGACCCTGCAAATCCTGCAAGATGCCGATGGGCATCGCCATTTCCCGCTCGATCGTCCGGATCGCGTGGAAAACCCGGGCATGATCCTCATGCGAGCCATGGCTGAAATTCAGGCGAAACGTATCGACGCCCGCCAGGAACAGGGCTTTCAGCATTTCAGGCGATGCGCTGGCAGGCCCGACCGTCGCAACAATTTTTGCTTGGCGTTTACGATGCATGATCAATCAATCGGCTTTCGCCGCCCTTTAAAATACGAGAATTGCGCGGAAATCATTCACATTGGTCAGGGTGGGACCTGTTTTCACCAGGTCACCGAGGTGCTCGAAAAAACGATAGCTGTCGTGAGAGGCGAGATAGGCCTTCGCGTCGAGGTTCAGGGCCGCCGCTCTTACAAGCGTGTCCGGCGCAACGATCGCACCCGCCGCATCTTCCGTCCCGTCGATACCGTCCGTATCGCAGGCGATGGCCCATAGTCCCGTCCGACCATTCAAGGTGGCCGCAAGGGCGAGAAGAAACTCCGTGTTGCGCCCGCCGCGACCGGCACCGCCCGAACCGATGGTGACAGTCGCCTCACCGCCGGAGAGGATAACCGCGGGGCCTTTCAGCGGATGCCCCCTGGTAACGGCGGAAAGCGCGATGCCGCCCAATACCGTGCCGAGTTCCCGCGCCTCACCCTCCAGCGCATCGCCCAGTATCAGCGTTCGCAGTCCGGCCGCCGCCGCCACCTCCGCCGCCGCCTCAAGAGCAAGCGAAGGTGTCGCGATCATCCGCACATCGCTTGCCATGTCGTGAGATTTGGGCGTCTCATGGCCGCTTTCGAGGACGGCTAGTGCCGATGGCGGCAAGGCTATGCCGTGCCGGCGAACGATTTCCCGGACCTCCGCGATGGTGCTGTCGTCGGCAACGGTCGGACCCGACGCAATGTCGGAAGGATCATCGCCCGGCACGTCGGAAATCACCATGGTCACAAGGCGGGCGGGCTCGGCCGCCTTGGCGAGCTGTCCACCCTTGATCATGGACAGATGCTTGCGGATCGCGTTCATCTCCCGGATGGTCGCCCCGCTTGCCAGCAGCGCCCTGTTCACCGCCTGCTTGTCCGCAAGCGACATATCGCCAGCGGGCGCAACGAGGAGGGCGGAACCGCCGCCGGAGATCATGGCTATGACCAGATCGCGTTCCGACAGTCCGGAAACCGCATCCAGCACGGCGCGCCCGGCCTCCAGGCTGCTCTCGTCGGGAACCGGATGAGACGCCTCGATGATGCGGATGCGGCCAGCCGGGACGGCGTGGCCGTATCGCGTGACGACAACGCCGGAAACGTCGACGTCGGGCCATGCCGCCTCGAGTGCCGCCGCCATCGCCGCCGAGGCTTTTCCGGCGCCGACCACGATACACCGCCCTTGCGGTTTCGGCGGCAGGTGCCGCATCACCGCTTCCTGCGGATTGGCGCTTGCCACGGCCGCGTCGAACATCCGGCGCAGCAGGTCTCTCGCGGTCTCATCCGTCCAGCGCATGGTCGATCCGGTCACACGTTGGAGGAATAAATGGCATCGACAACGGCGTCGGTCACGTCGTTTGTCGTTGCCGTGCCGCCGACATCCGGGGTCAGGATGCCCGAGCCCGTCACCCGTTCCACCGCCCGCATCAGCCGGGCGGATGCGTCGGCTTCGCCGAGATGATCCAGCATCTGCGCCGCCGTCCAGAACGTGGCGACCGGATTGGCGATGCCCTTGCCGGTAATATCGAAGGCGGAACCGTGGATCGGTTCGAACATCGACGGGAAACGCCGCTCGGGATCGATATTGCCGGTTGGCGCCACGCCAAGGCTGCCGGCCAGCGCGCCCGCAAGGTCAGACAGGATATCGGCATGAAGATTGGTGGCGACGATGGTGTCGAGGCTCTTCGGATTGAGCGTCATGCGAACCGTCATGGCGTCCACCAGCATCTTGTCCCAGGTCACATCTGGAAACTCTTCGGCGACTTCCGCCGCGATCTCGTCCCACATGACCATGCCGTGACGCTGCGCATTGGATTTGGTCACGACCGTCAGCAGCTTGCGCGGCCGCGACTGCGCCAGTTTGAACGCGTAACGCATGATGCGGGTGACGCCGACACGGGTAAAGATCGCGACCTCGGTGCCGACCTCTTCGGGCAGGCCGCGATGCGCGCGACCGCCATGTCCGGAATATTCACCTTCCGAATTTTCACGGACGATGACCCAGTCAAGGTCGCCGGGACCGCAATTGCGCAGCGGCGGCGTAATGCCCGGCAGAATCTTCGTGGGCCGGACATTGGCATATTGGTCAAAACCCTGGCAGATGGGCAGGCGAAGGCCCCACAGCGTGATGTGATCCGGCACATCCGGCGCGCCGACGGCGCCGAAATAGATCGCGTCGAACTTCTTCAGCTTCGACAGGCCGTCGGACGGCATCATCACACCGTTCTTCTTGTAATAGTCGGAACCCCAATCGAAATTCTCTAAATTGAACTTGATGCCGCCGTCCCGCTTTTCGATGGCCGCAAGCACCCGGGTGCCGGCGGCGATGACTTCAGGGCCGATGCCGTCGGCCGGGATGGTGGCTATGGAATATTCGCGCATGTCTGGTCTCCGTTACGATATTGCTGGTTAAGGGCGCTGGCTTGCCGCATTGGCGGCTTCGGCGCTTTTTTGGCTTGTCTTCGACAGGATGAGGGTAAGAACGGCCGACAGAAGCAGAAGGCCGGCGACGAAATAGAGGCCGCCGCTGAAACCTCCGGTCTGGTCCTTGACCCAGCCGATGACGGAGGGGCCGACGAAACCGCCGAGATTACCGATGGAATTGATGGTGGCGATGCCGGCGGCCGCAGCCGGCCCGGACAGGAACAGCGTGGGCATGCTCCAGAGAGGCGGCTTCGAGCAGCTGATGCCGATATTGACCAGCGTCAGCGCGATGAGGACGGCAAAGACCGAGGCGGCGCCGGTTGCAAAAGCAAGACCCACCGCCGCCAACAGGCATGCACCGACGACATGCCATGTGCGTTCGCCTGTCCTGTCGGAATGGCGTGCCCAGAGAACCATCGCCACTACGGCGAAAATGGCGGGAATGGCATTGATGAAGCCGACCTGAAGTGACGAAAGGCCGAATTGCTTGATGATCTGAGGCGCCCAGATGCCAAGCGTATAAAGCCCGGCGGACGTGCCGAAATAGACGAGCGAAAGCGCAAGGACACGCATGTCCGCAAGACCTGCCCAGATGCTATAGCTCGACTTGGCGGCCTTCGATGCCTGTTCCTCGTTCATGGTCTTGACGAGCCAGTCCCGCTCCTCCGTCGTCAGCCAATTGGCTTTTTCCGGGCGGTCCGTCAGATAAAACAGGACGACAACGCCGAGAATGACGGCGGGTGCGGCTTCGATCAGGAACATCCACTGCCAGCCGGCAAGACCCAGCAACCCGTGCATTTCCATCAGCGCACCGGAAATCGGCGAACCGAGCACCGTCGATAGCGGCGCGGCCGCCATGAAGATCGCGGTCACGGCGGCGCGGCGGCGGGCAGGAAACCAGAAGCTCAGATACAGAATGATGCCGGGGAAAAAGCCGGCTTCGGCAATTCCGAGCAGAACCGCAGCGTATAGAAGCTCGGAATGCCCTGGACGAAGGCCATGCCCCCCGAAATGAACCCCCAGGTGATCATTACCCGCGCGATCCAGATACGGGCGCCGACCTTGTTCAGGATCAGGTTGGAGGGAACCTCGAACAGAAAATAGCCGAGGAAAAAAATGCCGGCGCCGATGCCGAACACGGTGGATGAGAAACCAAGATCCTGATTCATGGTCAAGGCCGCAAAACCGATGTTCACGCGGTCCAGGAACGCGATGAAGTAGAGCAGCATGATGAAGGGTACGATGCGGAATGTAATTTTGCGCAAGACGCGCGTTTCCAGCTCGCTGGCCACGGCATTTTCCTCCCAGTTTGAAATCGATGAGCGCACCTCCTGCGCTGATCAACCCTTTTCCTCCTGGACGCCGTTGACCTCAATCGACAGAAAATTATATAATTTTTTGATATAATAAGGAGAACGCCATGGAACTCGGCCAGTTGCGATGCTTCGTCTGCGTTGCGGAAGAATTGCATTTCGGACGGGCCGCACAAAAGCTAGATATGTTGCCGGCCTCTCTCGGCCGGCACATCAGGCTGCTTGAGGACGCGCTCGGCACCAAGCTCGTCCTGCGAACCACGCGCAATGTTGGCTTGACCACGGATGGCGCGATGCTTTTGCCGGAAGCGCGGCAGCTCGTGGAAAAGGCCGATGCACTGGTGGCGCGCTTTCGCGCCTCCGGCGGCGAGGGTGAAAAAGTCGTCCGGATCGGAGCCATCGACAGCGCTGCCGCCGGGCTTCTGCCCATGCTGCTGCACGATCTGCGCGTTCTCCATCCCTCAATCGCCACCCAGCTGATCGAGGACAAGACGATACGCCTCATTCCGCGCCTGCTTTCCGGCAGGATAGACCTAGCCTTCATCCGTCCGCCTGATATCATCGACCGCCATATCAAGACGCAGAGGCTGTTTCACGAAACGGCGGTTGTCGCCGTCTCCGTCAATCATCGGCTGGCGAAACGGGAAAGCCTGTGCATCAGGGAACTTGCGGACGAACCGCTGATTGTCCCGGAACGCCGGTCGAGGCCGCACAGCCATGATCTGACGATCAAGCTTTTCACCGAAGCGGGGCTTCAGGCGCGTATCGCCCAGCTGGCGGATGAGAAACAGACCATCGTCAATCTGGTGGCGGCGGAAATAGGCATCGCGATCGTTCCCCAATGGACCTCGCGGCTGGCAGTCAGCGGCGTCTGCTTCATTCCCCTGACGGTCGAACCCGGAACCATGATCAGCAAATTGCCGCTTTCGGTCGCCTGGTTGAAGAATGCGCGCGATCCGGCACGAGACGCCATCATGGAGGTGCTCAACGCCAATCTTGCAAGATATGAAACATTTGCATGAAAGTGGGTAAAATTGGTATGATCATTGAGTTTTATTGAAATTCATCATACATATTTGACAGGCTTCACGCCTGCCTCGATTTCAATGCATGGTGACCGACGTGCCTGAACAGCAAAAACAGCGCAGCAAATCCTCCGGTTCTCTGGTCAGCAGAGTTAGCCTCAGCCTGAGAAATGCGATTGCCTCCGGGCAATATGGACCCGGTGACCGCCTGCCCAGCGAAATCGAGATGACGGAAACCCATGGCGTCAGCCGCACCGTGGTGCGCGAGGCGGTGACGGCGCTACGCTGCGACGGGCTGGTGGAGGTGCGTCAGGGGGCGGGCATTTTCGTGCTGAAGCGTGAAAAGGACGCGTCGCCCACACCCGGTATCGACCGCGCCCGGCTCTCTTCCGATCTGGAGGTGCTGGAAATCAGAACGCCGCTCGAAATCGAAGCGGCGGGGCTCGCCGCCCTTCGTCGTTCGCCATCGCAGGAGGAAGCGATTTTCGACTGTCACGCCCGGCTTCTGCAATGTATCGAGGAGAACCGCTCCATTCGCGAGGCGGATCTGGCGCTGCATCTGGCCATTGCGGCCGCCACCAACAATCCGCTTTTCACCCAGTTCCTCGAGCTGCACGGTCAGGCCGTGATTCCACAATCGCGCGTGGTTTCCGAAACCGGCGAGAACGACCAGACAGCTTACCGGCGATTGATCCACAAGGAACATGAAGCCATCGTCATCGCCATATCGGACCGGAACGAACAGGCCGCGAAGCTGGCGATGCAGGCGCATCTGCGCGGCAGCCAGCACCGCTACCGCGACATGATGCGCGATCTGCGCGGCATCGCGCACAGCTAAAGGGTTTTCAGTAAAACCGGGTCGTAGCTCTGTGCCCGAAAGGGGCGATCAGGAGCTACGGCGCTTCCCGCAGATCCGCTCCCCAGACCTCGATCTGCGTCAGCGCGGGAAAAGGCGAAGGATCGTCGGCTTTTTTTAGATCATGCAGACGAATCCATTCCACCTGGCGCGGTGCGACCGGGAAACTCTGGGCAGCTCCGGTTTTTTGCAGGGAAAAGCTTGCGCTTTCGCCGTCGGAAAAAGTGACGCTCGCTTTTTCCCACCAGGCATCATGGGGAAAGTCCGCCCGCAGGTAAAAAGTCAGCTGGTCGATGAGGACCGTGCGGCCGAATACGAGGGTCAGCGAAGCTTCGGGATCGCGGTTGATGCCCCAGCTTGTATAGGGCCAGAAGCCGTGGCCCGCGCTCGCCTTTTCACCATCGATGACATTGCGGGCTGCGAAGGCCGCCTCCCCCCGCGTTTCCGTGCTCGCATAAACGTGCGGAAACAGCGAGGTGTTTTCATGATCGTCAAACGGGTTGAGGGCCAGATTCCTGCGAACCCCGATTTCACCGGCAAGTGTGCGGCGCGCGGCGATCCGGTGAAGGTTCCCGCTGAAAGCCTGCGGCGGATAGGACTTGCGTTTCGCCGCGGAAGGAATGGGCAGGATGAATTCGTTTCCGTGCAGGAAAACCAGCGTCGGCGGCATGCCGGCGTCGAGCGCAAGCCAGATATGACCGGGCTGCGAAACCTCGACGACAAGCCCGTCGCCCTCGCAATATTCTGCGCGATAGACGAGCAAAGCTTCGTCCTCCGCTCCGGCCTCCGCCAGAACATCACCCGCCGCATTGACGACCTTGAGTGTAAGTTTCATCGGCACTTCCTTAACTGATCGTCAGGCACAGACGCTGGGCTGCGATGGGGATGAGAATGCGATAGATCACCGGTGGCCAGGACTGGCGAAGGCGGGCATCGTTGATTGTTATGGCTTCGATGGCGGGTTCTCCTGCACCTTCGCAGGCTATCTCTCCCAGCCCCGCAAAGATCAGCCGACCCGGCGTGACGACGGGCTTCTCGGCAGCCATCAGCGACAGAACCGCCTCCTGCCCGCCCTGATAGTCGTCAAGGACTTCCACATGGCTGCCACGCAGCAGCCGGACACGGCGGCGATAGTGCTCAACACGCGCCACTGCGGGATAGGCCCCGGCTATATCGAAAGAGACTTCCGCCTGCTCTTCAGAGAATTCGGTCACAAAATCTCTCGCCGTAAACTCTGCCCCGGCGGCCTGCATGACGCCGCCGAAAGTCGGCAGATTGTGAAAGGCCGATTGCATCGTCCAGATGTCGTAGCGTTGCGGCGAGAAGGTTTTTGCGGTGTAGGTTTCCACCCCGACATCGATGATGAACGGCCTGCCGTTCTTATAAAGCGTGAAACTGCCGACATCATTGTGGTTGTGGCTCTCGCCATTATTGCCCGCCTTCACGGCAAGATCGAAGACCCCGTCGCGGGCAATCGCCAGACCGATGCCGGGATAGGCGATGTCGGTCTTTGCCGGTTCCGCAGGAATAAGCGCGGATAATTCCGGGATGGCAAGCACTGCCTGGACCCGATACCAGAGGTTCCACTCCTTGCACATCAGCCGGTCCGGTGAGCGGTTCCAGCAGCTAGCAGCGAAAGCCTGAAGCCGTGGCGAAGAAACGGCCTTGCCGAAAAGATATTCCCGCACGCCGGATGTCTCGACCTTCGCCGGCGCATCGGCGAAGTTGAAAAACCGGTCTTCCGCCACGTGCATGTTGAGAATGAATTCGGCCATGCTGCGCAGCTTCGGCGCATGAAAGAGCGGCGCCATGGAGCCGGGCGCGGAGGCTTCGAGAATGCTCATCGCCCCGAACAGGCAAAGTGCCGCGTGGCCATAATAAAGAACGCCCTCTTCGCAGGCGCCGTCTTCCGCATAATCCTTCTGAAACGCATCGAGGCTCTTGAGCGCCTTTTCCACGACCGTACGCCTCGTCGACTGGTCGGTGGGCAATAGCAGGGTCGAGAGAAGGACGTTCTGGGTGATCCAGGCCGTCCAGTTGTTCATCCGCTCGTCGCCATTCCCCATCCACCAGAAATGCCGGGCGAGATAGGGCCTCGTAATGCGTCTGTCGATCTCGGCGCGGACGCGGGAAACGAGGTTTGCATTTGCCCTTTCCAGTTCCGGTGCCAGCAAATGCAGGCACAAAGCGAGATTGGCGCCCGTTTCGGCAGCGAACAGGTCGATCACCGGGTTTTGCGGATCGGGCAGAGGATCTCGTGGGCCGCCGCGAATATGGGAATTATGGGCGGGCAATTGCCAGCCGCTCTCCTCGCATATCAGCCAAAGACCATCGATGATGGCATCGAGAAAGCGGCCCTGCCCCTCGGCGCATTCTCCAAGAACCAGCGCGTTCAACTTCAGTCGCCGGGAAAAATAAAGTGCCTCGAAACGATCGCGATTGCCAGTGCGGCTATATTCCCGGTAGTCGCCCGCCAGAATGACAGACCAAGGCTCGTCAAGCGTCTCTTCCGCCGCCTCGATGAGACTACGGGAAACCGCGCCCGGTGCTGAAGACCGTATTTTCTGCGCCGTCAGTTCCGCGCCGAAATCGGCGAACCGTTCTGGCAGAAGCCGCATCATTTCGACAAACACGCCCTCAAACCTCCCGCGCGTTCCGCAATCCGATATGGGCCTCCTATCATACGTATTTTTGAAAAACCAGAAAATTTGTCTGACTTTATGCAAAGTTGTTTGACCAATATCGATATTGTGTTATCCAGAGCGCGGGAGGCGGCAGGGCGAAGACCCGGACCGCAATGGAAAATGCAGGCAGCCGGCACCGATGAAACAGTGAAACGGCGGCAATGGGAGATATGCTGTGGCAATCGCAACCGCGACCATGTCCGACAAGCAGGCGACTCCGTATCGCAGGAAAAAACTCCGCATCGTCTCCAAACGGCGGCGCGGAATAGAAAATGCGCTCGTCGCCTATTCCTTCATTGCCCCCAATTTTCTCGGCTTTGCGATTTTTACGCTCGGACCGATCCTCTTTGCCTTTGCGCTGGCCTTCATGCATTGGGATGGCTCCAATGCCATGCGTTTCGCCGGTCTCGATAATTTCTGGCGGCTTTTCGAGGACAGGGCCTTCATCGCGGCCTTCTGGAACACGGTCATCTACACCGTCGCGTCGGTGCCGGCCACGCTCGCCTGCGCACTCGGCCTTGCGATCCTGCTCAACCAGAAAATCCGCGGCCGCAATTTCTTCCGCACGGCCATGTTCTTTCCCTATGTCGCATCGCTGGTCGCCGTGGCCGTCGTCTGGAACATGATTTTCAATCCGGAGATGGGTCCGGTCAACATGCTGCTCTATACGCTCGGCCTCGATCCCGCCGACATGCCGGGATGGGCGGCGGACCGGCACTGGGCCATGGTCACGGTCATTCTCTTCGGCGTGTGGAAGAGCATGGGTTATTACATGGTCATCTATCTCGCCGGGCTGCAGGGCATCAATTCGGAGCTTTATGAAGCCGCGGGGCTGGATGGCGCCAATGCCTGGCAGAAATTCATCCACGTCACCCTGCCGCAGCTTGCGCCGACGACCTTCTTCGTCACCGTCATGCTGACGATCCAGTCCTTCAAGGTTTTCGATCAGGTCTATATGATCACGCAGGGCGGTCCCGGTACCTCAACGCTGGTTCTCGTCTATCACATCTACAATGAGGCCTTCATCTCCTGGGATCTCGGCTATTCCAGCATGATCGCCCTCGTCCTGTTCTTCCTCGTCCTGATGGTCACCATCGTTCAGTTCAAACGGCAGCGGGAGGATTGATCCATGCGCATCATGGGCCGCAAAATCCCCGCCGCCACGATCGGCATCTATCTGACGGTCATCGTCGTCACCATCGTCATGCTTCTGCCCTTCGCATGGATGCTGTCGGCATCGCTGAAACTCAGCCGCGACGTCTTCGCGTTCCCGATCGAATGGATCCCCTCTCAGCCGCGCTGGGAGAACTATGTGGAAATCTGGACTAAAATCCCGCTGGCGCTATTCATCTACAACACGTCGAAGCTGACGATCATCGTCACATTGCTGCAATTGCTGACCTCAAGCTTTGCGGCCTACGCCTTCGCCAAGCTGCATTTTCCCTACAAGAACACGCTGTTTCTCGGCTATATCGCCACCATTGCCATGCCCTGGCAGGTCTATATGGTGCCGCAGTTTCTGTTGATGCGCGAATTCGGGCTCAACAACACCCATCTCGCCCTGATTTTCCTGCAGGCCTTTACCGCCTTCGGCGTTTTCCTGATGCGGCAATTCTACATGTCGATCCCGAATGAGCTCTGCGAGGCGGCGCGCATCGACGGCATGAATGAATACCAGATCTGGGCGAAGATCATGCTGCCGCTTTCCAAACCCGCGCTTTCCACCTTGACGATATTCACCTTCGTCACGACCTGGAACGACTTCATGGGTCCGATGATCTATCTCACCAAGACCGAGCTGAAGACCATCCAGATCGGCCTGCGCATGTTCATTTCGCAATATTCGGCGGAATACGGATTGATCATGGCCGCCTCGGTCGTGGCGCTTGTCCCGGTTCTCGTCGTTTTCCTGGCGTTGCAGCGCTTCTTTGTCGAAGGCGTCGCCTCCACCGGCCTCAAGGGTTGATTTCATGCTCGATTTGACCACGTCCCTCCCAACCGCGATCACAGACGCCGAAATCGATGCTGCGCTGGCTGTGGCCGTCGCGCAGGTCAGGCGCAACCTGCCGCAATTTACCTATGCGGCGCAGAACCATTCGAGCGTGAAGAACTTTTACCCGGCAGTCGCCAACGACCAATGGACCGCCGGTTTCTGGCCCGGCCAGATATGGCTCGCCTTCGAGCACACCGGCGACAGGACCTTCCAACACGCGGCGCAAATTCAGGTGCAGAGTTTCCTGCACCGTATCGAAAACCGCATCGAGACCGACCACCACGATATGGGCTTTCTCTACTCGCCCTCCTGCATCGCCGCATGGAAACTGGTGGGCGATGAGGATGGCCGGCGCGCGGCGCTGATGGCGGCGGACCAGTTGATGGAGCGGTTCCAGCCGGTCGGGCAATTCATCCAGGCCTGGGGCCGCAGGGATAATCCCAACGAATATCGCTATATCATCGACTGCCTTTTGAACCTGCCGCTGCTTTATTGGGCGAGCCGCGAAACCGGCCGGGAAGACTACCGCACCGTGGCGCTTGCCCATGCCCGCACCACGCTTGCCCATTCCGTCCGGCCGGACGATTCCACCTATCATACATTTTACATGGACCCGGAGACCGGCGCGCCGGTGCGCGGCGTCACAAAACAGGGTTACAGCGATGAGAGCTACTGGGCCCGCGGACAGGCCTGGGGCATTGCCGGCATGGCCATTTCCTATCGATATGAGCGCCTGCCCGCCTATCGCGACACCTTCGAGCGGCTTCTCGCCTTCTATCTCAAACGCCTGCCCGACGATCTCGTACCCTATTGGGACCTGATTTTTGCGGATGGCGATGGCGAACCGCGCGACAGCTCGGCGGCGGCCATCGTCGCCTGTGGCCTCCTGGAAATGGCGGAGCTGGAGACGCCGGAAAAGGCCGCGGAATATCGCGATCTGGCAAGGCGCATGGTGAAAAGCCTCGCCGATATCTATTCGGTTCGCGATCCCGCGATCTCCAACGGGCAGCTTCTGCACGGCACCTATTCCAAGAAGACGCCCCATAATACCTGCCGGGGCGAAGGCGTCGATGAGTGTGTCTCCTGGGGCGATTATTATTATCTGGAAGCGCTGATCCGGCTTTCGCGCAACTGGTCTTCCTATTGGTGAGCGCGAGGAACAGATGGCTAGCATTTCCCTGAAAAAACTCAACAAGACCTTCGGCGCGCTCAAGGTCGTTCACGATATCGATCTGGATATTGCCGACAAGGAATTCATCATTCTGGTCGGCCCTTCCGGATGCGGAAAATCCACGACGCTCAGGATGATCGCCGGGCTGGAGGAAATCTCCGGCGGCGAGTTGCGCATCGGCGAGGACGTGATGAACGATGTGCCCTCGAAGGATCGCGACATCGCCATGGTGTTCCAGAACTATGCGCTTTATCCGCACATGACGGTCTACAAGAACATGGCCTTCGGTCTGGAACTCCGAAAGGCGCCGCGCGATCTCATCGACACCAAGGTCAAGGATGCGGCGAAAATTCTCGACATCACCCATCTCTTGAACCGCAAGCCGAAAGCGCTCTCCGGCGGCCAGCGCCAGCGTGTCGCGCTCGGCCGGGCCATGGTGCGCAACCCGGAAGTCTTCCTGCTCGATGAGCCGCTTTCCAATCTCGACGCCAAGCTGCGCGGCACCATGCGTTCGGAAATCTCCAAGCTCCACAAGCGGCTGGACGCCACCTTCATATACGTCACCCACGATCAGGTGGAAGCCATGACCATGGCGGACCGCATCGTGGTGATGAAGGACGGGCATATCCAGCAGGTGGATACGCCGCAAAATCTTTACGACCGGCCGATCAACATGTTCGTCGCGGGTTTCATCGGCGCGCCGCAGATGAACATGCTGCCAGTCACGCTGCGCCGCGACGGCGACCGCTTCACCGCCCTGTTCGACGGCAATCCGCTGCCTCTGCCGGCGGGCATCGATACCGCACGCCTGCTCCCCCATGAAGGAAAGGACATCGTTCTCGGTATCCGTCCGGAAAACTTCCACGAATTCGCCCCGGCGGATATCGAGGCCGCCAATGTCGCACCCTTTCGGGCGACGGTGGAACTGGCGGAGCCGATGGGATCGGAAGTGCATCTCAACCTCGTCTCCGGCGGCAGAAACCTCGTCGCACGCGTCTCACCGCGTTTCAGGGCGAAGATCGGCGATCCCGTCGAACTGGTGGCCGATCTGACGAATGCGCAGCTTTTCGATCCCGCCACCGAGCGATCGATCCTTTATTGAGGCGACGGGGAGAAACGCGATGCAATGGCTGGAAGGGTTATGGACAAAGGAAGGGGCCGGGATCGACAAGAACGCCCCGCCGCTGACCGGCCTTGCCCTGTTCCTCGATATCATCAAGCGCGAATGGTGGGAGATGGTAAAGCTCAACCTCCTCTTCATCATCGCCAGCCTGCCGGTAGTGACGATGCCGGCGGCGATGCTGGCCATGGCCCGCATCTCTGTTTCCTTCGCAAATGACGAGAATACCTATCTGCTGCGCGACTTTCTCGAGGCCTTGCGGAAATTCGCTGTGCGCGGCACCGCGCTTGTGGTTTTAAGCGCCCTGCTGGTGAGCGCCGGTGCTTATGCGACTGTCAGCTATGCCGGGGCCGCCCGGCTTCAGCTCGTCTATAGCCTGCCTTTTGCGATCAGCCTGGCGGTCACGCTGTTTCTCATCCTCCTCAGCGCCTATGCCAGCGTTGTTCTGGCCAAGCGGGACCTGCGGCTTTCGGAAACCCTGCGGCAGGCGGCGTTTCTGGCGCTTACCAGGCCATTGCCGATGCTTGCGGCGCTCGGCTTCGTCGCAGCGCTCTGGCTAGCGCATATCCTATTTTATCCGGTGTCGGTGTTCATGCCGGCCACCATCAATTTTTCGCTCGGCATGTTCGCCTTCTGTTTCGCAGCGAGAAACGCCGCCGCAAAAACACGCGCACGGATGCCCGAACCGGCAGGGAGCGGCGCCTAAGACAGACCGAAATCAAAACGACATCAGTCAGGGAAGGAGAAACGGGCTATGGAGTTTAAGACAACCAGACGTGCATTCGCTCTCGCAACCGCCGGTCTCGGCATTGCCATGGGCATGGGAGGAACGGCGTTCGCTGCGGGCGATGCGCCCGTCACGCTAAAATGGGCGCTGTGGGACCTGGACAAGGGCGCTTATTTCAAGCCCTTGATGGAGGCCTACAAGCAGAAGCATCCGAATGTGACGTTCGAGGTGGTCGACCTCGGCTCACAGGATTATACGCAGATGATATCCACGCAGCTCACGGGTGGCTCCAAGGATATCGATGTCGTCACCATCAAGGATGTGCCCGGCTACGCCAATCTGGTGCGCGCCGGCAACATCACCGATCTCAGCGGCTTCATCAAAGACCAGAAGATCGAGACGGCCCCCTATGGCGGCCTGATCGAGGAGCTGACCATCGACGGCAAGATTTACGCCCTGCCGTTCCGCTCGGATTTCTGGGTGGTCTATTACAACAAGGATATTTTCGACAAGGCCGGCGTGCCTTACCCCACCAACGACATGAGCTGGGCGCAGTTCGATGAAATCGCCGGCAAGCTGAAGGGCGGCATGGGCGCCAACCGCACCTATGGCGCACTGCTGCACACCTGGCGTTCGACGGTGCAGCTGCCCGGTATTCAGGATGGCAAGCACACGCTGGTGGACGGCAATTATGAATTCCTGAAACCCTGGTATGAGCGTGCGCTTGCCCTGCAGAAAAGCGGCGCGATACCGTCCTACGCCTCGCTGAAAACCTCGAACACCCATTACTCCGCTCTGTTCTTCAACGGAACGATCGGCATGCTGCCCATGGGAACATGGTTTGTCGGCACCCAGATCGCCAAGGTGAAATCCGGCGAGTCGAAAAGCGTCAATTGGGGCATCGTGAAATTCCCCCATCCGGATGGGGTGGCGGCCGGCGCGACAGCCGCGCAGATTGCCGGATTATCGGTCAATGCCAATTCCGGCCACAAGGAAGCCGCGCTGGACTTCATACACTTCGTTACCGGACCTGAGGGTGCGGCGATCATCGCCTCCACCGGCACTTTCCCTGCGCTCAGAACCGATGATGTGGCCGAGAAGATCGCAGCGCTGCCGGGCTTCCCGCAGGACAAAAACAGCAAGGACGCGCTGCAGGCGGGCAAGGCCTATCTGGAAATGGCGGTCAACCCGAATGCAGCTAAGATCGAAGTCGTTCTGAACCGCGTGCATGACGCGCTGATGACCGACAATATTTCCATCGATGACGGCATCAAGGACATGAATGACGGCGTCAATGCCATCAAATAATTGCCACAGGGCCGCGGGCGATGAGCCTGCGGCCCTTTCCTAGATCATGAATTCCGGACATTCGTAACCGTGCCTCACGAGACCGCCACAGCCAATCCGCTCTTTCACAATCCGCTTCTCGGCAGGGACGATCTCGCAAAGGCGGTGATCGATCTCTTCAACCCGCTGCTTGCTTGTTTTTCACCGGGCGGCGCGCGGGTGCGGCTCGGAGCAACGGGGGCGATTTTCGATTTTCCTGCGGCGGAACTGGAAGGTTTTGCCCGGCCATTATGGGGCATCGTTCCGCTTGCCGCCGGCGGTTATGACTTTCCCCACTGGGATCTCTACAGACGTGGACTGGCCAATGGCGCCAACCCCGCCCACCCCGAATATTGGGGCGACACGGCTGATCGGCACCAGCGGCTGGTCGAACTGGCGGCGATAGGATTTGCGCTCGCCATGGTTCCCGAACATATCTGGGAGCCGCTTGCCGAAACGGACAGGCAGGCTGTCGCCGCCTATCTTCTGGCCGCCCGCGAGCGGGAATTCGTCGACAATAACTGGAAATTCTTCCGTGTTCTGATCGATCTCGGGCTGGAGCGGGTCGGCGTGGAATTCGACCGGACCAAGACCCAAACCTATCTCGATGAACTCGAGGCTTTCGATATCGGCAACGGCTGGTATCGCGACGGGCCGGTGCGCCGGGTCGACCATTATATTCCCTTCGCCATGCATTTTTACGGCCTGATCTATACGGTGCTGGCGAAAGGTGATGACAAGCGAAAAACACGCTTGCTCGAACGCTCGCGCATTTTCACCCGTGACATACGCCACTGGTTCGGGTCCGACGGGGCATCGCTCGCCTTCGGGCGCAGCCAGACCTACCGTTTTGCGGCGGGCGGTTTCTGGGGCGCTCTTGCCTTTTCCGGTCTGGAAGCGCTGCCGTGGCCGGAGATCAAGGGTTATTACATGCGCCATATCCGCTGGTGGTCGAAGCGGCCTATCGCGGACCGCGACGGCGTCCTGTCGGTCGGATATGCCTATCCAAACCTTCTGATGAGCGAGAGCTATAATTCTCCCTGCTCGCCCTATTGGGCGCTTAAATTTTTCCTGCCGCTGGCGCTGCCCGCCGATCACCCGTTCTGGACTGCGGAAGAGGCCGAACCGCAGGAATTTGCCGAACCGGTTCCCCTCGCGGAGCCGGGCATGGTGGCCTTTCATACGCCGGGCAATATCGTGGTCCTGTCCTCCGGGCAGCAGCACGACAGGATGCGTGGCGCACAGGAAAAATATTCGAAGTTCGTCTATTCCACCCGTTATGCCTTCAATGTCGAGGCGGATGACCGGCATTTCGCCGCCGCGAGTTTCGATGGCATGCTCGGCCTTTCCGACGACGGCGTGCACTTCCGCACCCGCGAGACGATGGAAGAGGCGTTGATCGCCGGGGATTGCCTCTACTCCCGCTGGCGGCCATGGGCGGATGTCGAGATCGAGACCTGGCTCGTACCGCAAAACCCCTGGCACATAAGGCTGCACCGCATCCGCACCCCGCGCCCCTTGCAAACATCGGAAGGCGGATTCGCCATAGAACGCGCCGATTTCAACCGCGACCGCACCGAGGCGAGTGAAGGTCGCGCTGTCTGTTACGGACAGACTGACACCAGCCTCATCGTCGATCTTTCGGCTGGCATTCAGCGCGAAGGCGTGTGCCATCAGGCAATCGCCAATACCAACCTCATTCACGCCAGAACCCTTGTTCCGCAATTGCGCGGCACCATCGCCTCCGGGGAAACGCTGCTCGTGACGGCGGCCATGGCACTGCCAACCGGCAAAGAAGCAGAGGCAGCATTGGCTGCCCTCCCCGAAAGTCCCGATCTCCCGAGGCTGGAAGAGATGTTCAAACGGGAGGGGCGGCGCGTTCCCGCCTATGCTCTCGATGAAAACCGCGCAGGCTGACGGAGATGACCGACGACACACCGGGTGTTTCCCAGAGACCGGATCGACTGAACATCCTGACCTGGGAGCGGAAGCAGGAGGATATCGACAGCCCCGACCATCAGGCGCGGTTACGCGGCCTTGAGCGCTCTGCCAACACCGTTTTCGGGCAGGGCGCCTACATCGCCGCCAGGGCCGAGGTGCATACGGATAGACTCCTTATGGGTGCGCAGTCCTGGATCGCCGGTTACGCAATCGTGCGCGGCGATATCGAACTCGGCGAAAATGTCTCGATCAACCCCTATGCCTGCCTTTCCGGTAAGGTGAAAATCGGCAATGGCGTACGCATCGCCTCACATGTCAGCATCGTCGGCTTCAACCATGGCTTCGACGACATTGAAACTCCGATCTATCGCCAACCGCTGACCTCGCTCGGGATAGAGATCGGTGACGACGTCTGGATCGGCGCCAATGCGGTTGTGCTGGATGGCGTGAAGATAGGGCGCGGCGCAATTATTGCCGCAGGCGCGGTGGTGGCGAAGGACATTCCCGCCATGGCCATTGCAGGTGGCGTTCCCGCCCGGGTTCTGCGATATCGCGGAGAAAAAGCGGCCGCGCCGAAGCTGATGGAGCCCGATGGCCTGCTGCAAGAACTCGGTAAGGAGATTGCCGACGACTGGCTTGCCGCCATCCGCTCCTATGGCGAGGATGGCATCTATCGTTCCGCCGATGCATCCGGACGTGAGGTCGAAAGCGTCAGGCATCTGTGCGATGCCATCGAGATCGCAGCAGCCTTCGGACAGGAAAAGATCGCTTTCGATGCCGGAAAAACTGTGGCCAATCTTCAGGCCCTGCAGGATCAGGAAACGGGGCTGTTTCTTAACCGTCACCACCGCCCCTCGACGCCTCCCGAGAAGGACCCTGCCGTCCTCTATACTATTCTGGCTGTCGGATATGCGCTTGAATGTTTCAGCGCCGCGCCGAAACAGCCGATCGCTTTCGTGGAGCGTCTGCGCGCCGACGAACTCATCCTCCTGCTGGAAGAGTTGCCGTGGCAAAGCCGTGCATGGCACTGCGGCGCCACCATAGACGCCATCGCCACAGCGCTTTATTTCAACAGGCGCTATTTCACATCCGGCGACAACCTCACCGTTCTCTTCGGCTGGCTGGCGATGAATGTGGATAAAACCACCGGGCTTTGGGGTGAGCCGACTGCCGCGCAGGGCCTGCTGCAACCGGTCAACGGCTTTTACCGGCTTACCCGCGGCTCTTACGCACAATTCGGCCTGCCCGTTCCCTATCCGGAAGCAGCAATAGACTCCGTTATCGCCAACTATCGTGCCTATGGCGGTTTCCATGGCGAAGATTTTAATGCCTGCAACCTGCTCGATACGATCCATCCGCTTCTTCTGTGCCTGAAACAGACGGATCACCGGCAGGACGAGGCGAAGGAAATCGCCCGCGAAATTCTGCGCCGAAATGAGGGGCGCTGGCAAAGAAACAGGGGCTTTGCCTTCGCCGAGGGGCATCCGGCCGGGTTGCAGGGCACGGAAATGTGGATGTCGGTTCTCTGGCTTTCAGCGAAGCTTCTCGGTGCGGAACATCTCCTGCCGTTCCAACCTCGCGGCATCCATCGCTTCGAGCCTGCGGAAATCGTCCGTGGCCTGATTGCCCGCTCTAAATCTCCGGTATAGGTTTCCGACACTCTTTTGAAAGCTTTCAAACCGGACCGGTCGAGTAAAAGATGCAACTCAAAGACTGCTATAATTTCCACGATTTTCGCCGCATGGCCAAACAGCGTCTGCCCGGACCGATCTTCAATTATATAGACGGCGCCGCCGATGACGAGGTGACGTATCGGCGAAACACGGCCGCCTTCGAAAAATGCGATCTCGTTCCCGATGTGTTGCGGGGCGTGGCCGATGTGGATATGTCGGTCACCGTCATGGGGCAGAAGCTGTCCATGCCGGTCTATTGTTCGCCGACGGCGCTGCAACGCCTCTTCCACCATCAGGGGGAACGGGCGGTTGCGGCAGCGGCGGGGAAATACGGCACGATGTTCGGCGTATCCTCGCTCGGCACCACGAGCCTTGAAGAAGCGCGCCGGATCAGCGGCGGCCCGCAGGTCTATCAGTTCTATTTCCACAAGGACCGCGGCCTCAACCGCGATATGATGGCGCGCGCCAAGAGCGCCGGTGTCGAGACGATGATGCTGACGGTGGACAGTATTACCGGTGGCAACCGCGAACGCGACAAGCGCACCGGCTTTGCCATTCCGTTCAAGCTCAATCTTTCCGGCATCGCGCAATTCGCCATCAAGCCGGCCTGGGGCATCAATTACCTGACGCATGAGCGCTTCAGCCTGCCGCAGCTCGACGACCACATTAAAATGGACGGCGGCGCTCTTTCCATCAGCCGCTATTTCACCGACATGCTCGACCCTTCGATGAACTGGGACGACGTGGCGCAGATGGTGCGCGAATGGGGCGGGCCGTTCTGCCTAAAAGGCATCATGTCGGTGGACGACGCCAGACGCGCCGTGGAGATCGGCTGCAGCGGCATCGTGCTTTCCAATCACGGCGGGCGCCAGCTCGATGGCTCCCGCAGCGCCTTCGATCAGCTGGCCGAGATCGTCGATGCGGTCGGCGACCGGATCGATGTGATGATGGATGGCGGCGTGCAGCGCGGCACCCATGTTCTGAAAGCACTGTCCCTCGGTGCAAAAGCCGTGGGGCTCGGCCGCTATTACCTTTTCCCCCTGGCTGCTGCCGGGCAACCGGGCGTCGAACGGGCGCTCGAGCTGATGCGCATCGAAATCGAGCGCGGCATGAAGCTGATGGGCTGCACCTCCGTCGATCAGCTCACACGCCGGAACCTTCGGTTCCGTTGAACAGGCGGGATGTTAGAGAAAAACTGGGGCGGAGCGCGGTCACAACCGACTACTGAAACCGCATGCCGTTTCAGTCGCGTTTCGCCGCTGTTCCTGAAGCGCCATGCCGATGTTCCAGACGAGCGCCAGGCAAACAAGTCCGCAAAAACAGGCTGAAATCAGCGAGCGATGGCGCTTGGCTCCGGAGAGAAACATCCAGCCGATAATTGCATAGGCCGCAAGCGCCGGCACCGCGGCAATCAGAACGGATATGGGGCCATCGCAATCGACGGCCTCGACGCCGATGGCGCGATACTCGTTGGGGGTTGCCACCAGGCCGAGAACGGCCACGGGAAACATGGCCGCTAAAACCGCGTAACGGAAAAATCGGGGCGTGTCGGGCATGCCTGCTCCATAGCCGGATAATCAACTGCCGCAAACGGCGCAGGTAAAGTCGCGCCGCGCGATCTCAGCGAATATCCATCTTGCCGATAATATCGGTTTAGCCGCCATTGTCGGCGACCGGAAGAGCAGATTGCCCGCTTTTGCCGAGAAAACCAACCTTTTACATCGGGAGCAATCTTGGCAAGTCAAGCGGAATATGGTTATGGTTGCATGATGCAACCATAATGGATTGAACGTGCCCCAACAGCCCTTCCCCATAAACGATATCCGTTCCACCTCCCGCCGGCTCGTCCGCGAACTCGGCTTCATGGGGGGAGACTTTGCCGGCACCGATCTGCCGCCCTCGGCCGTGCATGCCCTGATCGAGATCGAGGCGCGCCCCGACATCACGGCGCGGGATCTGGGAAAACTTCTGCGGCTTGAAAAATCGAGTGTCAGCCGCATGTTGCGCAAGCTCGTCCTCTCGGGCGATGTTTGCGAAGAAACGGATGAAGGGGACAGCCGTATCAAGCGGCTGCGTCTTACGGGTCAGGGACAAGAACAAGTGGGCGCCATTCATGGCTTCGCGAACCGGCAAGTTTCCGGCGCCCTGACGCAGCTTACGTCGGCGGATGCCGACACGATCCTCCAGGGGCTTCGTCTTTACGCCGATGCGCTGGGAGACAGGACCGATGCCGTTACTCCCTCCATAGAGATCCTGGAGGGATACAGGCCGGGCATCATTGCCCGGATCACACAGATGCATGCGCTCTACTACGCCCGGACATCCGGCTTCGGCCAACGCTTCGAATCCGTTGTCGCCGAAGGCCTCGCCGCTTTTTGCAATCGGCTCGAAAGCCCGAAGAATGCGATCTGGGTCGCAATGCGCGGACAGGAGATCATCGGCTCCGTCGCTATCGATGGCGAAGATCTCGGAGCGGATATTGCGCATCTGCGCTGGTTCATCGTTGATGACGGGGTGCGCGGTGGCGGTGTCGGACGCAGGCTGCTGGAAACCGCACTGGCATTCGTCGATCAAAAAGGCTTTGCCGAAACCCATCTCTGGACATTCAACGGCCTCTTGGCCGCACGGCACCTTTATGAAGCCCATGGTTTCGCATGCGTCGAGGAACATCCGGGCAGCCAGTGGGGAAGCGAGGTTCTGGAACAGCGCTTTGTCCGGCCAAGGCCCGAATGATCTTTCAACCACATATAAACGGCCGCAATCGGAATCTTCCTGCGGCCGTTTCGAAATCAGATATCGGCACCCGTTAAAAGGCGAGTTGAACCTTCATCGACCTGCTTCGGTCGCCGGCGGCTTCGAATGCCGCAACTGCCTCTTCTAGCGGAAAGGTTCCAGTCAGCAGGGGCTTCAGGTCGACACGGCGCTGGTTGATGAAATCGACGGCAAGTCCGAATTCCTCATGGAACCGGAAGGTGCCCTTCATCTCGATTTCCTTGGCAACCACCATATTCTGCGGAATGGACACATCGCCGCCAAGACCGAGCTGAACCACGGTGGAACGCGGTTTCAGTGCTTCGAGACCCGAACGGACGGCTCTTTCATTTCCGGACGCCTCGAATTGCACATCGAAATAACCCTTGTTTGCCGAATAGGCAGAGAGCGCATCGGCCTCGCTGGCGACGTTGATGACACGGTCGGCTCCGATGGCGAGCGCCTTTTGCAGAACCGCATCCATGACATCGGTTGCGACGATTTCCCGGGCGCCATGGGCGCGGGCGGCGATGATGGCAAGCGCGCCGATCGGCCCACAGCCGGTGACCAGAACGCGTTTGTCGGTCAAGGCACCGGCGCGGTTGACGCCATGCAGCGTTACCGCGAAGGGTTCGGCCATGGCAGCTTCATGAATGGAGATGCCATCCCGCACCTTGTGGCACTGATAGGCCTCGGCGACGAGACGCTGACGAAACGCGCCCTGAATATGCGGCATGGGCATGGCGGAGCCATAAAAACGCATGTTCAGGCACTGGTTCTGCTGGCCCTTCAGGCAGAATTCGCAATGGTTGCAGGGCCGGCTCGGCGATACGGCAACGCGGTCGCCAACGGCGAGGCCGGAGACACCCTCTCCCAAAGCCTTGATGGTGCCGGCCACCTCATGGCCGAGGATCATCGGCTCCCGCACGCGCACGGTGCCGAAGCCGCCATGATTGTAATAATGCAGATCGGAGCCGCAGATGCCACCCGCTTCGATGGCGACATCAACCTGCCCCGGGCCGGGCTGCTCGGTCTCCCGTTCCTCGATCCGCAGATCCTTCGCCGCGTGGATGACAACCGCTTTCATAGTCTCTCCTCCCATGAGGGTTCGGCGTGGCGGCAATTGCCGCCACGCCCTTTCCCTAGATTTTCTCAGATATCGACCACGAGGCCCTTGGCTTTCAGAACCGGCTCGAGCTTGCTGACCTCGATCACCGACTTGCCCTGCTTGTAGGCTTCGATGTATCCGGCCTCGGCGTCTTCGCGGGCCTGCGAAAGCTTGGCCGCTTCCTGCGCTTCCTCGCGCCTGACGACGACGAGACCGTCGGCGTCGCCGACGATGATATCGCCCGGATTGATGATCTCGCCGCCGACGATCACCTGATCGTTGACCGCAGCAATGGTCTCCTTGACCGTGCCCTTGATGCAAACGCTGAGCGAGAAGACCGGAAAGCCGAGGTCCCGCAGCTGCAGCGTGTCGCGCACGCCGGTATCCGTTACCAGGCCGCCGATGCCTTTTGCAAGGCAGGCATTGGCGAGCACGTCGCCGAAGGAGCCTGCTTCTTCATATTCGCCGGCGGAAACGACGATGATGTCACCCGGCTTGGCATAGTTGATGGCCAGCTGCAGCATGATGTTGTCACGCGGCGCGCATTTGACCGTGAAGGCCGGGCCGCAAAGCTTCATGCGATAATCGACCGGCTTCAGCCGCGAAGACAATGCGCCGCGGCGTCCCTGTGCCTCATGGATCGTGGCGGGAGAGAATTTGGCAAGGGCGTCGACATCCGCCTTGGCCGGACGCTGCGCGATATCTTTAATGTGGATCATGAAAACCTCCCACGTTGAAGCTGTCGGCGAGAGCGTCTCGCCGACCGATAGTGTTGAAGAGTTGGAAATTGCCGAGGCTGAGCCGAAGCTCAGGGGATCGGGTCGAACTTCAGTTCGGACAGAGGCACGACCTTGTCGGTGCGTGTCATCTTGTATTCGGTGTTCGGGCCAAGCCACTTGTCCCAGATGCGGTTGATTTCGCCATCCGCATCGAGCTTGCGCAGGATTTCGTTGATCTTCGCGGTCAGCGCCGGGTTGTCCTTGGCCATGCCGATGCCGATGGGCTGGAAGAGCATCGGCTCTTCGATCATGCGCATCTGCTTGCCCTTGGTCTTGGATTCATTGACGAACTTGGTCATCGTCATGGTGTTGCCGACAATGCCGCGCGCCTTGCCCTGCTGGACGGCGAGATAGGCGGATGCCGTATCCTGGAACGTCAGCGGCTCGGACTTGTTGAGCTTGACGGAAAGTTCCGATGTCGAGCCCTTGCTGGACGCGATGCGCTGGCCGACGAAGTCGGACTTTTTGGTGCCGGGGTCGTCAACCGGAACGATCAGCATTTCCTTAGCCAGGTAATATGGATCGCTGAACTGGATCTGTTCGGCGCGGCTCTGGGTGTAAGCGAGGTTGGCGACCGAGAGGTCGACGCGGCCGAGCTTGACTTCGGGAACGCGCGCTTCGACCGACACCGGCTTGACCTCCGCCTTGACGCCGAGTTCCTTGGCGATGGCGCCGCACAGATCGACGTCGAAGCCGGCCATTTCGCGGGTCTTCGGGTCCGGCGAGGCGAAAGGCGGCACATCGGCGAATGTCGCGCAACGCAGCGTCTTGTTGGCAATGATCGTGTCGAGCTGGTCGGCCTTGGCCGGAATGACCGCAGCCGAGGTTGCCAATATGGCGGTAAGAGTAATGCACTTCCAGTTCATTTCAGTTCTCCCGTTATTATAGAGGTTGGGTCTAGTGTCTCAGATCGGCAAGAAACCGCTGGGCACGCGGATGTTGCGGATTTTTGAAAAACTCGTCCGGTTTTGCGGTTTCGAGAATGCGCCCGGCATCGATGAACCAGATGCGGTCGGCCACTTCCCGGGCAAAGCCCATTTCATGGGTGACGCAGAGCATGGTCATGCCTTCGGCGGCGAGGCTCTTCATGACCGCGAGCACTTCGCCGACCATTTCCGGATCGAGCGCTGAGGTCGGCTCGTCGAACAGCATGACCGGCGGTTCCATGGCGAGCGCCCGCGCGATGGCGACGCGCTGCTGCTGACCGCCGGAAAGCTGGGCGGGATAGGAACCGGCCTTATCGGCAAGGCCGACGCGATCGAGAAGCTTCAGCGCCTTATCATGGGCGACGGCCGGAGAAACGCCCTTCACCCGGATCGGCGACATGGAGACATTCTCCACCACCGAAAGATGCGGGAAGAGGTTGAAGCTCTGGAAGACGAAGCCCACACGGCTGCGCAGCGCGTTCAGCTCCTTTGCGCGCATCTGGGCATGGATGTTCCTGCCATCCAGCATGATCGAACCGCTGCTGATCTCTTCCAGACGGTTGATCGTGCGGATGAGGGTGGACTTGCCGGAGCCCGACGGCCCGCAGATGACCACGACCTCGCCACGGGTGACGTTTTCGTTGACATCCTTGAGCACCTGATAGTCGCCATAGCTTTTGCAGACCTGCGAAAGCGTGATGGTGTAGTCCTGAGTGGCGGAAACTGGCGCGGTCATAGCTGCTCCGTAGCGATATTGGCGGGGGCCGGTGCCGTGTCTGCGGCAAGCTTGCCGCGCGGGCCGGCCCGGCGGCGGGCGATACGCCGCTCGAGAAGATTGGCGACATGGGTGAGCGACCAGCAGATGATGTAATAAACCAGCGCCAGAATGAGGAAGACCTGGAAGGGCTGGGTCAGAAGCTGGTTGTTCACCTGGTTTGCCGCAAAGGTCAGGTCCGGCACATTGATGACGTAACCGAGCGTCGTATCCTTGATGGTGGATACGAAAGTCGAGATCAGGCTCGGGATCATGTTGTAGAGCGCCTGCGGCAGGATGACATAACGCATTGCACCGAAATAACCGTGGCCGAGCGCGCGTGCCGCATCCATCTGCCCCGTGCCCAGCGATACGATGCCGGCGCGGACGACTTCGCTCATGAAAGCACCCTGATAGATGACGAGCGTGGTCAGCATCGTCACGAAGCTCGGCACATCGGCGCCGGTCCAGAGCGGAACGAGAAAATAGCTCCAGAGAATGAGCATCAGCAGCGGCACGCCACGGGTAAAATAGACCACCGCGGTCACCGGCCAGCGCAGGGCCCGCCATTTCGACAGCCGCGCCAGCGCCATCAGGATGCTGACGGGAAAGGCGAGCGCAATGCTGAGCGCCGACAGGATGAGCGTGTTGGCAAGGCCGCCGAGCGGGCCGTTAGGATATTGGCCGATCAGGAGCAGCAACCAGTAATCCTGGATGATTGCGATCATGTCGTGGATCATGCGCGTGCCCTCCTCAAAGGATCGGCACGCATGGAGATATAGGCTCCGAGACCCATGATCAGCAGCGAGAAGAACAGATAAAGCACGGTGGCGACCAGATAGACCTCAAACGTCCGGAAACTCAGATTTTCGACTTCCTTGACCGCATGGGTCAGTTCCGGTGCGCCGATCAGAACGCCGAGACTGCTGTTCTTGAAAAGCGAGGTGCTGTGGTTGATGAGCGGCGGCAGCGCGTTGCGAACGCCCTGCGGCATGATGACGAACCGCATGGCCGAGACATAGCTATGCCCGAGTGCACGCGCCGCCTCCATCTGGCCGGGATTGATCGAGCGAACGCCCGAACGCAGATCCTCGCTGAAATAGGCGGCCTGACAGAGACCGAGGCCGATAATGGCGAAGATCGCTTCCGCATTGTGGCTGGAAAGCCAGCTGGCCAACCCGCTCGGCAGCAGCGTGAAGACGCCGAAATACCAGAGCATCAGCTGCACCAGCGTCGGCACGTTGCGGTGATAGGACACATAGGCCGCCACCAGCGGATCGCCGAAGCGGAAGGGCGAGAGGCGGATGGCGAGAAGCACGATGGCGAGCGACATCGCGAGCAGCCATGAGCCGGCATAGATGATGAACGTCATCTGGATGCCATGCAAAAGCATCGAGACATAGTCCGCATTGTTCAAGATTGCGCCGAGGTCAAAACCGCTCACGCGACTTTTCCTCCGGCTCCGCCCGCCGCGACCTTTTCAGCCGGCCGATTTTCAACCGTTTGGGGCTTGGCCGTCTGCAACCCGCCCATGACCTGAAGCGTCGGGGTAATTTCCATGTGGCCGATATTCATGGCCACGGGTGCGGCGATGGCAAACGCAATCGCATCGGCGATATCGGAAGCCTGCGGCAATTCGAAACCATCGATGAAACGTTCGCGAATGCTCGGATCATCGCCGTGTACATGGTTGAAAATGTCGGTCGCGACACGGCCGGGGCAGATTTCCGTCACCCGCACGCGTTTACCGAAAGCATCGATACGCAGCTGGTTGGACAGCATCGCCACGCCGGCCTTGCTGGCGTGATAGGTGGAATTGCCGCCGAAATTATAATTGCCGGCAATGGAGGAGATGTTGATGACATGGCCGCGATCGCGCGCCACCATGCCCGGCACCACCATGCGGCACAGATGCAGCACGGCGCGCAGGTTCACGTCGATCAGGAGATCAATGTCACTCTCATCCGCTTCCAGAAACTTCTTCGGGCGGTCGACGCCGGCATTGTTCACGAGGACATCGAACGCAATCTCACTGGTGAGCTTTGCAAGCGCCGGCCGGTCCGTCACATCGATGGCATGGGCGAAACAGCCTGTGCGCTTCGCCAGCTTGTTGAGAGCGTCCGCGCTTCTGGCAACCGCATGCACTTCCAGCCCTTCGCGGCAAAGGCGCTCAACGACGGCGGCGCCAATTCCGGAAGATGCGCCGGTTACGAGTGCAGTCTTGTAGTCTGAGAATGGCATGTTTGTCCCCTATCGTTGAGCAAACATTAGTGAAGCTTTCATCGCTTGCCTAAGACCGATTTTTTTTGGAGTAATAAGCAACTTGTATGGATGGCGATTGCACCACTTTCAGCGATGCGGCAATCCGGCCGGCAGGGCATATGTTCCCCGTGCCGGCCACCGGCACATTCTAGACCACCGCCGTCGGCAGGTCCTGTCCCGCGAAATGCGCCTCCAGATTGGCGAGAACCAGAGCGCCCATCTGAAGCCGCGTCTCATGGGTCGCAGCGCCGATATGCGGGGCGAGAACGACATTGCGCATGGCGATCAGCGCTTCGGGAACATGCGGCTCGTTCTCGAAGACATCGAGCGCCGCACCCTTCAGCCCGCCTGCCATCAGAATATCGACCAGCGCCTTTTCATCCACCAGCGATCCTCTGGCGACGTTGACGAGCACGCCGTCCGGCCCCAGCGCCGCCAGCACCTCGCGGTTGATCGCGTGTCTGGTCTCCGGCGTCGCCGCCGCCGCGACGATCAGGACATCGCAGGCGCTTGCGAGCGACACTGCCGTTGAATGATAGCCATAGGCCACGTCCTGTTTCCGCCGGCTGAAATAGGAAATCTCCGCGTCGAAGGCTTCCAGCCGCGCCGCGATGGCGCGGCCTATGCGGCCAAGTCCGTAAATTCCGTAACGCCGCCGCGAGGCCTTGTTGCCAAGCGGCATCTCGGCTTTTTTCCATTCCCCCGAGCGGACATGGTGATCCGCGCTGACGAGCTGGCGCAGCAGCATGATGGAAAGGCCGATGGCGAGATCGGCGACGTCCTCGGTCAGCACGTCCGGTGTGTTCGTCACCCTGAAGCCGCGCGCGCGAGCCTGATCGAGATCGACCTTGTCGAAACCGACACCGTTGATGGCGACGATTTCGAGAGCGGGCAGGCAGGCGGCGAGATCAGGGGCGAGGCCGATATGACCGCCGGTGACGACAGCCTTTATCGAAGCCGCCTCCGCCTGCAGAAACGCCTGTTTGTCGGATATTTCGTGCCAGCGGTGGACCCGGAAGCGCTTTTGCAGCTCGGCTTCTATCTGTGGCTGAAGCGGGTAGGTTTGCAGAAGATCGGGCTTCATGCGCGCTCCTTAGCCGCGACCGACGAAAGGCATGCCGCTCGCTATAACTGTCATGGTCAGCACATTCGCCTCGAGCGGCAGCGAGGCCATATGCACCACGGCCCGGGCGACGATGCTGGCATCGATGGTCGGTTCGACGGCGGTGCTGCCATCCGCCTGCAACACGCCGGTCGCCATGGCGCGCGTCATTTCGGTGCTGGCATTGCCGATATCGATCTGCCCGCAGGCGATGTTGAATGCCCTGCCATCCAGCGCGGCCGACTTGGTAAGGCCGGTAATCGCGTGTTTGGTCGCGGTATAGGGCGCCGAACGCGGCCGCGGCGTGGTGGCCGAAATCGAGCCGTTATTGATGATGCGCCCGCCCTGCGGCGATTGCGCCTTCATCTGGCGAAACGCCGCCTGGGTGCAGAGAAAGGCGCCCGTGAGATTGGCCCCGACCACCGCGTTCCAGGTTTCGAATGGCACATCCTCGATATGGACAGCCGGTGCCGACATGCCGGCATTGTTGACCAGAAGGTCGAGACGGCCGAAACGTCCGGTGACCTCCGCAAACAGCCGTTCGACATCGGCCGGAACGGAAATATCGGCCGCGACGGCCAGAACACGGTCTCCATGTTCGCGCCATTCGCCGACGGCGGCGTCCAGAACGTCACGCCGCCGCCCGGTGATCGCAACGCTGTAACCATCTTCAAGAAGCGCCTCGGCAATCGCCTTGCCGACTCCTGTTCCTCCGCCCGTGACGAGCGCGATCTTTCCATCACTCATGCTGCTTTCCCTTCCAGCTCATCTTCCACATGCGCCTGAATGATTTCGGCAAACGACGTTTCCGCCCTGAAGCCGAGCGACAGGGCGAGCTGCGGATCGTAATCCTCGGCCCAGCCGTCGACGATACGGATGATCCGCTCGTCGGGAACGCGTTTGATAAGCGCCACAGCCTTTTCCCCGGCAAAGGCGCGCAGGGCCTCGATTTCATCGGCCACCGTGGCCGAAAGCCCCGGCATGATGAGATTGCGGCGAACGCCAAGCCCGGAGAGATCGACACTCGCGGCGCGCAGCAGGAAGGCGACGGCCGAACGCGGGCTGGCGAACCAGTGGCGCACGGTATCGGCAACGGGCAGCACCGCCTCCTGGCCCACCAGCGGTTCGCGCAGAATATTGGAGAAGAAGCCGGAGGCGGCCGCATTCGGCTTGCCGGGGCGGATGCAGATGGTGGGCAGGCGGATGCTGACGCCATCGAAGAAACCGCGACGGCTATAATCCGCAAGCAACAGTTCCACGATCGCCTTCTGCGTGCCGTAGCTGGTTAGCGGTGCGGGCAGGAACTCGTCGCCGATCACCTTGGGGAATGGCGATCCGAACACGGCGAGCGACGAGCAGAAGACCACACGCGGCCGATATCCGTCCTTCTGATGCTCCAGACGAATAGCCTCGAACGGTGAACGTCCGCCATCGAGATTGATGCGATAGCCTTTCTCGAAATCGGCCTCCGCCTCGCCCGAAACCACAGCGGCGAGGTTGAAGATCACATCCGGTCGCTTGGCGATCAGCTTTTCGGCGACGCCGACATTCGAAAGATCGCTGCGCTCGATGGTCAGCTTACCGCCGAAGCCTTTCGGCGCGGCCGGTTCGAAAACATCCGTCAGGGTCATTTCGGTAATCTTCACGCCGCCAAGCGTTCCGTCAGAAGCGAGGCGCTGCGTCAATTTGCGACCGATCATTCCGGCCGCGCCGATTATCAGAATATGCATGTTTCACCTTTGTTTGGCCGGCAACGCCGGCTCGATTGATCGTCATTCGTCATCACCCTGAAACACCACCTCGCGACGGCGCATGATCGCCGGCATCGCCATCATGATGACGACCATGCCGGACAAGGCGAGCAGGGTGGCGCTGATCGGATGGGTGACGAATGTCGAGAAACTTCCCTGCGAGATCAACAGCCCAAGGCGCATGTTCTGCTCCAGAAGCGGACCGAGAACGAAGCCCAACACCAGCGGCGCCGGCTCGCAGCCGATCTTGCGCAGGAAGAAGCCGACAATGCCGAAGACCGCGCAGAACAGAACATCCACGACACTGTAGGACAGGCCATAGGCCCCGATGGCGCAGAACATCAGAATGGCGGGGCACAAAAAGCGATAGGGAATGCCGAGAAGGCGGACCCAGATGCTGATGAGCGGCAGGTTCAGCACCAGCAGCAAAAGATTGCCCACCCACATGCTGGCGATAAGCCCCCAGAAGAGATCGGGTCGCGATTGCATGACTTCCGGTCCCGGTGTGATGCCCTGGATCATCATCGCGCCGACCATCAACGCCATCAGGCCGTTGGCGGGAATGCCAAGCGTCAGAAGCGGAATGAAGGAGGTCTGCGCGCCGGCATTGTTGGCGCTTTCCGGCCCCGCCAGCCCTTCGATTGCGCCCTTGCCGAAACGGGATGGATCCTTGGCGATCTTGCGTTCCAGCGCATAACTCGCGAACGAACTCATGATCGCACCGCCGCCGGGCAGAACGCCGAGGAAAGAACCGAGCGCCGTGCCGCGCAGCACGGCCGGAAAGGCCTGCTTGAAATCCTGCCGGGTCGGCATCAGCGATCCGGTCTTTGCCGCACCCGCATCGCGCTCCACGCCCTGCTGCAGGTTGAAGAGAATTTCGCTGACGCCGAGAAGCCCGATGGCGAGAACGACAAAATCGATGCCGTCAAACAATTCCGCCATGCCGAAGGTGAAACGCTGCTCGCCCGATGTCGGATCGATGCCGACGAGGCTGAGTGCAATGCCGAAGGCGACCATGCCGACCGCCTTGACCGGCGATCCGCTCGACAGGAACACGGCAAACAGCAGCCCGAAGATCACCAGACTGAAATAATCGGCCGGGCCGAAGGCAAGCGCAATGGCCGAAAGCGGCTTTGCGACAACGACGATCAGAACGGTCGCCACCGTGCCGGCGAAAAACGACCCGAGCGCCGCCGTTGCCAGCGCCACACCCGCCCTGCCCTGCCGGGCCATGGCATATCCATCGATGCAGGTGACGACGGATGAGGATTCGCCCGGCAGATTGACGAGGATCGCCGTGGTCGAGCCGCCATATTGCGCGCCATAAAAAATGCCCGCGAGCATGATCAGCGCCGCCGTATCCGGCATGGTGTAGGTAATGGGCAGAAGCAGTGCGACGGTAGCGGAAGGGCCGATGCCCGGCAGGATACCGATCATCGTGCCGAGCGTGACACCCAGCAGGCAATAGAAAAGATTGACGGGTGTGACGGCCACGCCAAAACCGAGAACGATATTGGAAAGAAGATCGGTCATGGCAGCAACGATATCCTCTGTCCGAGGCCCACAACGAAAATGAGAATGCAGGCGAGGATGAGCACGGCGGAAAGCAGCAGAACCTCAACCAGCCGGATCCTGCCATAAGCGATGCAGGCGAGCACGATGAGGACGAAGGCCGCCGCGATAAAGCCCAATGGCTCGATCAGCAGCGCAAAGCCGGCAATACCAGCCACCGCCAGAAACGGACGCATTTTCGGCGCCACCCAGGCTTCGGACGGTGCCTTTCCCAGCAAATCCTGCAAAAGCAGCGCGATACCCAGCGCGAACATCAAAGCCGCTATGACCGTTGGCATATAGCCGGGTCCGGGCTGGAAATTGGTGCCCATGCTCAGCGGCCGCGCGCCATAATAAAGCCCGGCGGCGGCCGCCAGAAAGAAGGCCCCCGACAGAATATTCGCCGTTAGTTTCGAGCCGTTTTCGGCCATGATTATCTCCCCTCCTCATCGAGGAATACGCCGTGCCTCCCGACACGGCGTATTCACATGTCGAAACACCGGCTCAATCGGCCCAGACACATCCCTTTGAGCGCATCATGTCGTAACGATCCTCGATATCCATCTTGCCCTGCCGGTGCAGCTCCATCATGTGGTTCTCGTGGTCGTCACGCTCCTGGCAGGCCTTGACGAGTTTAGGGATATCCTTCTCGCGAACGACGACGACGCCGTCATCATCGCCGCAGACGATATCGCCGGGGCTGATCAGTTCCCCTCCGACCACGACCGGATGGTTGATGGTGCCTAGCGTGTCCTTGGAGGTGCCCTTCATGCAAAGGCCGAGCGAGAACACCGGGAAACCGATCTCACGCAGCCCCTTGCCATCACGCACGGCGGCGCTGACCACGAAACCGACAATGCCCTTGCCGATGCAGGCGGCAGCCAGCACATCGCCGAAGCCGCCCTGATTGGGGTTGTCGCCGCCATCGATGACCAGCACATCGCCGGGCTTTGCCAGATTGATGGCCTCGAAGATCATCAGATTATCGCCGATATGGCATTTCGCGGTGATTGCCGGGCCGCAGATTTTCAGGCCGGGCTTGATCGGCTTGATGCGATAATCGAGAGCGCCGAGCTTGCCCTGTGCCTCGTGAATGGTGGCGGGGCTGAATTTGCCGATCGCCTCGATATCGGCTCTGGAAGGGCGCTGGAAATTGCGGATGACATGGGCCATGGGCCGGATTCCTTTCAACAGTGGGTCATGCCTGGGCCAAGCGCGGCCCAAGCGTCAATTTTCATTGGGGATGAGAGAAGCGGTCGGTACCGGCCACTTATTTTGTCCAGGGCTTGCTTTTCCAGAGCTCGGCCAGATTGGCGTTGCCCTTCTTGAGCGCCTCGGCAAATTCGGCCTGTGTCAGCGGCAGCATCGTCAACTCACGCTTTTTGGCATCGGCAAGATAATCCGGGTCCTTCAGCGCCTTCTGGAAGGCATCGACCAGCCTGGCCTCCACATCCGCCGGCAAACCCTTCGGCGCGCCGAAGCCCGCCAGCAGGCTGAACTGAACATTGTAGCCGGCTTCCTTGAAAGTCGGCACATCAGGCGAAAGCGGCGAACGCTCGGCACCGGAGGTCGCCAGCACACGCAGCGCGCCGGAACGATTGTCGGCAAAGACCTCGTTGAGATTCATGAAACCGAGCGTCACATGGTTGCCGAGCATGGCAAGCCGTGCCGGCCCGCCACCATTGAAGGGCACGAAATTGAGCTTCACGCCCGCCGCTTCTTCAAACAGCAGCGCGGTGATCTGGCTCGGATGACCGATGCCCGTCACGCCAACGACGACCGGGTTACCCTTGGCCGCCTCCACGAATTCCTTGGCGGTCTTGATCGGCGACACCTTGTTGACCGTCAGCGCCAGATCGCCGCCGATCTGGTTTGCGAGCGGCGTGAAGGCGTCCTCCTTGTAGCTAGCATTGCCCTGCACGATCGGCGAATACATGGACGGGAAATTCAGCGCTCCGATGGTGTAACCGTCAGGCTTCGCATTGGCGATATAGGTCGCGCCGATCAACCCACCGGCGCCTTCGCGGTTTTCCACCACAACGGATGTGCCGAGATATTTTTCAAGATAGGGCACCAGCGCCCGCGACTGGATATCGGTGCCGCCGCCGGCCGGATAACCGATGACGAGCGTTACCGGCCGCTCCGGATATTCCGCCGCCGCCCCTCCCGCAGCCAGCATTCCCGCCACCGCCAGCATGCCAAACAGAGATGTCTTCAAACGCATATCTTTTCCTCCCCGATACGCTTTCACCGGGGAGGCTAGGAAGAAGCCATCAACAATACAAATACCGAGTTTTCAATTTACCCATACAGATCGTTTATGGGTTAAATGCCGGCTCGCGTCTTGCGACAGCCCGCAAAAGGTCGCGGAACAGCCTGAACGTTCGCTCATCCACCTCCCTGCCCTTCAGCAGATGGATGGAGCGATAAATGACGGGCTCGGTAATATGGGCGGCCTGAAGCTGACCGGCTTCCTGCTCCTGCTGCACCGAATTCCATGACAGGATCGTCGCACCGATGCCGGCGCTGACGGCGCGCTTGATCGTATCCTGCCCGTCGATCTCCATGGTCACGTTCAGTGTTATTCCGGCACGGACAGCGGCCTCGTCGATCGATATGCGTAGCGGATTGTCCTTCGGTGGCAGGATCAGGTTGAGCCCTGCCGCAGCCTCAAGCGGCATCGACCGGCCGATAGGCCTTGAAGAAACGGCAAACAGGCTCTCCTTGACGATAAGATCGTCGGCCTTGTCCTCCGCACCGACCAGCGCAACGGCCATATCCACCTTGCCAAGACGAATGAGCCGCAGGGATTCGTCATTGCGCGCCTCTATCAGCCGCAACGAAACCTTGGACATCGAAGCGGCAACCTCGCTGATGATGCTCGGCGCAAAGGCGGTCGCCCAGGAGGGAATGAGGCTCAGCCGGATCACCCGCTCATCCAGATAGGCCATGGCCCGGATTTCCGCCTCCGCCTGCCGCACCTTCTCGGTAATCTCCCGCGCGTGGGAGAGCAGGACTTCACCCTTTTCCGTCGCCTTCACGCCGCGCGCCAGCCGGTGCAGCACGGGAAAACCCACCAGCCGCTCCAGTTCCGTAATGTGATGGCTGAGCGCCGGCTGGGCGATCCCCAATTGCCGCGCCGCCGCCGACATGGAGCCGCAATCGGCAATCGCGACCAGATATCGCAGCCTGCGCAAATCCAACATGCCCGCTTAAACCTCCCGCCGGTTCGAGATGCGATCATGACACCAAATCACCGCGGGGGCCTAGGGGAAAAGCGCCGTCCGGTGGTCCTGCCGGTCTTCAGGGGAGTGATGGGGTAAGACAAGATTCTTATGACAGCCGGCTAAGGCTTTTCTCAATGTCTTCCCCATGACACGGTCCTGGCTGCGATGGGGAGCGGGATGAATCCTAAGACCGGAATTTTGCTCAAGCTGACGGCCATGCTGGCATTCACAGTCATGTCCGCCTGCGTGAAGGGCCTGAACGGGGCGATCCCCGTCGGCGAAGTCGTCTTCTGCCGGGGATTTTTTGCCCTCATTCCCCTCTGTCTCTGGTTCATCGCCTCCTCGGAGCGGATAACCGTGCCGGCCACAAAGAACATCGGCAGCCTGCTCGCGGGCAGCTCGGCGGGGCTTGGCGGCATGTTCTTCGGCTTTCTGGCGCTCGCCTATCTGCCGCTGGTGAATGTGACGGTGCTGAGCTACACGACACCGCTTTTCACCATCATGCTGGCAGCGCTGCTGCTTGGCGAAAAAGTGCGGATATATCGCTGGTCCGCCGTGCTGACCGGTTTCATCGGCGTTTTCATCACGCTCTCGCCGAAACTGGTCTTCGATGCCGCCTCAGGCCCCGCCCAAATCGACAGCGTCGCGATGATCGGAACCGCACTGGCGCTGACCGGTGCGCTGTGCGCGGCCTTTTCCTCCATCGCCGTCCGCCATCTGAACAGCATCGAAAAGCCGTCGCGCATCGTGCTCATCTATACGCTGACGGGTGTGGTGGCCGGTCTCGCCACGCTCGGATTTGGATGGAAGATGCCGGATTTTCACCAGTTCCTGCTGCTCGCCGGCGGGGGCCTTGCCGGCGGCATCGGCCAGATCGCCATGACGCTCAGCCTGCGCCACGCCCAGGCCTCGCTGCTCGCGCCGTTCGATTACACCACGATGATCTGGGCAATCGCCCTCGGTTATCTCTTCATGGCCGAAGTGCCGACGGGTGCGACCATTATTGGCGCCTTGACGGTCATCGCCGCCGGGCTTTTCGCCATGTGGCGCGAAAACCGGCTAGCGAAACAGGCTGTCAGGGAGCCGACAGCGTCAGCTGTTCGGTGACACGCTTTTTGTGCAGCCGCCTTTCCCGCCACAGCGTGAACAAACCGGCGGCAACCACGATAGAAGCCCCCAAAATGGTCGTCAGGGCCGGAACCTGATCCATGAAGGCATAACCGATCAACAGCGCCCAGATCATCGTGGTGTAATCGAACGGCGCCAGCAGCGAGGCCTCGGCATAACGCAGGCTGAGCGTCACCAATATCTGCGCGATACCGCCAATAAGACCGGTGCCGATCAGCAGGGTCCATTGCCACGCGGTCGGCATTTTCCAACCCATGCCGATGCTGGCAAAGCCGATGAGTGTTGTAAGCAGGGTGAAATAGAAGATGATTGCGCCGGTATTTTCCGTCTGCGTCAAATGCCGGATCTGGATCATCGATATGGCGGAGAAAAAAGCAGCCGCCAGACCGAACAGGCCGCCGAGCATGGCGACGCCGGAGCCGGAAGCGACATCCGAAACATCGAAGGAAAAATGCGGCGACAGGATCAGCACGATGCCGCAGAGCCCGACGACCACCGCCGTCCAGCGGTAAATCCTGACGACTTCCTTCAAAAGCAACACCGCCAGATGACAGTGAAGAGCGGTGTCGCGTAACTGATGGCCGTCGCGTCGGCCAGCGGAATATAGGCGAGCGCCAGATAGCTGAAGACCATGCCGCCGGTGCCAGAAAAACTCCGCACCAGATGGCCGCCAATATGGCTGGTTGCCACCTGTCTTCGGAAACCGCCCTGCGCCGCCATCCACAGACAAAGCGGCAGCATGGCCACCGCCGATCTGAAAAAGACCACCTGCCCGATGGGTATTTCGCCCCTGAGGCTGCTGATGCAGGCACCCATCAGTACCAGAGCGAGCGCTGCGGAGATTTTGAGGAGAATGCCTTTGCGGGAATCCATGGTTCGTTCCTTCGGACGTCTTTGAACCGTTTCATCACGCGGCGGCGGGATATCAAACCGCAAAGCAGTGTCCATAGGAACTTCGTCTGACCCCATCAATCCCGCCCCCATGGTAGCTATTGCTGATGGACAGGGTGCGGATTCCGCTCCGCCCGCCTGCCGCCGTGGGGACAAAAAAGACGTTGGAAACCAATATGGATCTGGAAAAGATCAAGAAACTGATCGAGTTCGTCGGCTCTTCGCGAGTGTCCGAATTGACCGTGAGCCAGGAGGGAACCACGGTCCGGATCATCCGCGAAAACAATGCCGTTTCACCGCAGGCGTCATCGTCGCAGCCCCGGCCCGTTGCGGTAGCGGAAACGGCATCCGAGACACCCCGCGCCGAAGAAAAGGCGCCGGCATCCGCCGCAGCCGCACCGGCGTCATCCGGCATCGTCGCGGCACCCTCATTCGGCCTTTTCCATCGCGCCCCGAGCCCGGGCGCGGCGCCTTTCGCCGAAGCCGGCGACGAGGTGAAGGAAGGGCAGGAACTCTTCATCATCGAGGCGATGAAAGTGTTCAACACCGTGAGGGCCGAACGAAGCGGCAGGATCGCCAGATTTGTCGCCAATGACGGCGAAGACGTCGAACTTGGACAGCCGGTGCTGGAGTTCGAATGATGGATGCGACACTCCCAAAGGTGGCTGAGTCAAGAACATTCGACAGCGTGCTGATCGCCAATCGCGGCGAGATCGCATTGCGGGTTCAGCGCGCCTGCCATGAACTCGGCCTGAAGACCGTCATGATCTATTCGGAAGCCGATAAGGATGCCGACTATCTGAAAGCGGCCGATACCGCCATCTGCATCGGCCCGGCCTCTCCCGGCCAGAGCTATCTCAACGCGCCGGCCATACTGCTTGCGATGGAGCTGACCGGCGCTGGCGCGGTTCACCCCGGTTATGGTTTTCTGTCCGAAAGAGCGTCTTTTTCAGAAGCCGTGGAGGCGGCGGGGGCGGTCTTCATCGGCCCACGCGCCGACGCCATCCGCACCATGGGCGACAAGATCGCGGCGAAGCGGGCGATGATGGAGGCCGGCGTGCCCTGCGTTCCCGGACCCGATTCCGCCCTGCCGGATGACATGGTCGAAGTCTCGAAAATCGCCGCCGAAATCGGCTATCCCGTCATCGTCAAGGCGGCCGGCGGCGGCGGCGGGCGCGGCATGCGTGTCGTGCACGAGGCCTCTGCTCTTCAGGATGCCGTTCTCGTCACGCGTGAAGAAGCGAGCCGAGCCTTCGGAACGCCGGAACTCTATATCGAGAAATTCCTCGAACATCCGCGCCATGTGGAAATTCAGGTTCTCTGCGATGGTCAGGGCGGCGGGGTCTGGGTGGGGCTGCGCGATTGTTCCATGCAGCGCCGCCACCAGAAGGTCATCGAAGAAGGTCCGGCCATCGGCATCCCGTCCGATGTCGCGGCTTTCGTCGGCAATCGCTGCGTCGAAGCCTGCCGCCAGATCGGTTATCGCGGGGTCGGCACCTTCGAGTTTCTTTACGAGAATGGTGAATTTTATTTCATCGAGATGAATACCCGCCTGCAGGTCGAACATCCGGTCACGGAAATGACCTCGGGCGTGGATCTGGTGCGCCAGCAGCTTCTCGTCGCTCTCGGCCATCCGCTCGAGATTTCGCAGGAGGATATCGTCTGCGAAGGTCATTCGATCGAATGCCGCATCAATGCCGAAGACCCTTACAACTTCATCCCCTGCCCCGGCCTGATCACGGCGCTTCACCTACCGGGCGGCCCCGGCGTTCGCGTCGATACCCATGTGACGGCGGGTTATCGGGTTTCGGCCCATTACGATTCGCTGATCGCCAAGCTCATCGTCCATGCGCCGACCCGCGAACAGGCGATCCTGCGCATGCGGCGCGCACTTGGCGAAATGCGCATCGAAGGCGTTTCCACCAACCTGCCGCTGCATCGGGAAATATTGCAGGACCCGGCCTTTTCCGAAGGCGGCACGGATATTCATTACCTCGAGCATTGGCTTGCAGCGCGGAGTGCAAAGTGAAGCGACAGCCTGTTTCCATATCCCGCTACAGCGAGCCCGGCACGATTGCCGATCTTGCCGCTCACCTCGAGCGCAACAATGTCTCCGCCATTGAAATAGAGACGCCGGATGGATCATTGAAGATCGTCGCCATGGCAGGCGGTCAGGCACCTGCCGCACAGCGGCCCATTGAAGCGGCCAAAGCGCCGGTAAAGGCGGGGGATATTCTTGCGCGTGCACCGATGGCCGGCATCTTCACACCCGCGCATCCGCAGCGCCCCGACCGGGCGGTTCAGACAGGACAATCCGTAGCGAAAGGCGAGATCGTCGCATTCGTCGCGGCCGGACCCGTGCTTGTTCCGGTCATTGCCAAAAAAGCCGGCACCGTCAGCGAAATCGTGACGGAAGCCAGCGCGCTTGTCGGCTATGGCTCCACCCTTTTCAAGACCGAAACATGATGGTGACGTCGATGAGCAACCTCCCGCTGAAAACGCCCCACCTCACCCCCGCCCATCTGGGCCTGCCGAAAATCTCGATGATCGGCAACAAGACGTTTCTGATCGAAGCACCCGGCGAGCTGGACCTGCCCGCCCAGCGGCGCATCTGGGCGCTGACGCGCGCATTGAAGGACCGCCCCGAGGTGCTGGAACTCATACCCGGCATGACCAACCTCCTGATCGTGCTGCGCAGCACGCCTGAAGATGCCGGGCGTTTGCAAGATGAGCTTCTCGACATCTGGCAAAGGACGGCGGAACTCGATCTTCTGGGCAAGACCATCGAAGTGCCGACCACCTATGGCGGTGAACACGCCATCGACCTTGCGGCAATCTGCGATTATTCCGGCCTGCCGGACAAGGAAGTCGTGCGCCTGCATTTCGAGCGGACCTATACGGTTTTCGCCGTCGGCAGCGCGCCGGGCTTCGGTTATCTCGGCGGTCTCGATCCGCGCATTTTCATGCCCCGCAAGAAAGTCCCTTCACTGCGCATGCTGAAGGGCATGGTGACGATTGGCGGCATGCAATCCGGCATCTCGGTTCTGACCGGACCGAATGGCTGGAACTCGCTGGGTTTCACCGAAATCACCATGTTCGACGCCACCGCCGAACAGCCGGCGGTGCTGGCGCCCGGCGACCGTGTTCGTTTCCTTCCCGAAAGGATCGAACTATGATCCATATTCTTGCCTGCGGACCGCTGAACACCGTCCAGGATCTCGGCCGCGCGGGTTACCGCAATATCGGCATCACCGCCACGGGCGCGATGGACCCCATCGCGCTCAGGGTCGGCAATGTTCTCGTCGGCAATGGCGAAGAGGCCGCCGCGATTGAAATCCAGACCTTTCCGTTCCGCATCGAATTCGAAGAGGCGCTGACCTTCGCCGTAACCGGTGCGGATTGCGCCGCCCGGCTCAATGGTGCCGATCTGCCGCCCTACTGGTGCGTTAGAGCCGAGAAGGGGCAAACCCTTGAGCTTTCGACGCCCATGAAAAATGCGCGCGCCTATCTCTGCCTTCAGGGCGGCATAGACGTCCCCGTGGTCATGGGATCACGAAGCACCTCGCTTCGCGGCTCCTTCGGCGGCCATGAGGGACGCCACCTCACCACGGGCGACAGGCTGTCCGTTCTGCCATCCGCACCACTGGCGCTGCCGGCAAGCGGCCTCGGTGTCATGCCGCTTGCCGAGGCGATGCCGGACATGTTTCCGGTATCCGACAGTGGCGAATTGCTGCTGAGAGCCATTCCCGCCGCCGAACACGATCTTTTTGGCGAAGGTGCGGAACGTTTCTGGTCCGAAGCCTGGAAAATCACCTCGCAGAGCGACCGCACCGGCTACCGGCTTGCCGGCACGCCACTTATGCTTTCGGCTCCCGTCGAGTTGCGCTCCTATGGCGTCATTCCGGGTGTGGTTCAGGTGCCGCCGGGCGGTGAGCCAATCATCCAGATGAGTGACGCCAACACGGCCGGCGGTTATCCCAAGATGGCGGGTATTATCGACAGCGATCTTTGGCGGCTCGGACAGGCGCGCATCGGCAGTCGCATCCGCTTCGTGCAGGCAACAGTGCGCGAGGCGCTGGAAGTCGAACAGGCGATCGACGCCTATTTCGCCGATATCCGCAAAACCCTGCCGCTGGTCACCGCCGCACTCGGCACGCTCGCAAGACGATAATCCTGAAGAACACGGAGAGGGAACCATGAAGATCGATGTTAATTCCGATATGGGCGAAGGTTTCGGCGTCTATAAGGTCTGCGACGACGAGAAGCTTATGGAAGTCGTCTCTTCGGCGAATATCGCCTGTGGCTTCCATGCCGGCGATCCGGAAATGATGGCGCGCATGGTGCGTCTCGCCAAACAGAACGGCGTCGGCGTCGGCGCCCATCCCGGCCTTGCCGACCGTCTCGGCTTCGGCCGCCGCGAAATTCCCGTCGATGCGGAAGAAATGGAACAACAGGTTCTCTACCAGCTCGGCGCGCTCTCGGCGATTGCGAAAGCGCAGGATGTCGCGCTCTCCCATATCAGCTTCCATGCCGCCATGGGCAACATGATCAACCGCGATGCGGCGCTTGCGGAGCGGATCATGAAAAAGATCAAAGCGGTCGACCCCAATCTCATCGTCTTTTCGATGCCGGACATGCTGATCGAAAAGGCGGCTCTGGATTGCGGGCTGAAAGTGCTCAACCTCTTTCTCGCCGACCGGGCTTATGATGTGAAGGGCCAGCTCGTGCCACGCACGCTGCCAAATTCCGTCATCAAGGAAGAGGGAAAAGTCCGCGCGCGGGTGCGCCAGTTTCTGGAAAAAGGCACGGTCACGACCATTGAGGGCGAGACCATCCCCGTTCGCGCCAGATCGATCCTCGTCCACAGCGATACGCCCGGCTCGCTGGAGCTTGCGCGCACGGTACGCAGCGAAGTGGAAGCCTGTGGCGGCACCGTCGTGCCGGCTCGCGAAGTCGTCGGCTGAAGCGGCATACGTCTCATATTCTGAAGCACAAAAAATTACGGCACCGCATTCCAGGTCAGGAGCGCGGTGCCATAATTTTGTCGGCTATGGAATACGACACGGATTTCGATCCGTCGCCAGCCGGGCCGCCCGAGCGACCCGGCCGCGAAATCATCAATTCAGCTGGATCACGTGATTGCTGTCGCTCGTCCAGCTCAGTCTCACCCGGTCGCCAGCGGCGCTGACGGCATTGGTGAAACCTTCCGTCTGGGTCTGCCGGTAGGCGATCATCGGCTCGCCATTGTCCAGACGCAGGTAATAATGCAGCATGAAGCCGCGATAGACGACCTGCTCCACCCGCGCCGTGGTGGAATTGCTGGCGTTTTCACCTGCGTCCACCGCAAGCGGTGAGACCGAGATCGCTTCGGGGCGAACGGTTACGACGACCTTGTCGCCCTGAACCGCCCCCATATCCTCGACATCGAGCCGCACGCCCGAACCGGTGACCAGCCTTGCGGAGCGACCACTGCGCTCCGCCACGCTCGCCTCGAAGAAGTTCGAGGCGCCGATGAAACCGGCGACGAAGCGGGTCAGCGGCTTCTGGTAGATTTCGCCGGCCGGGGCGATCTGCTCGAGATTGCCATCCCGCATCACGGCAATCTGGTCAGCCATGGTCAGTGCCTCGTCCTGATCGTGGGTCACCATGATCGTGGTGAGGCCAAGCCGCTGCTGCAGGCTGCGGATCTCGACCTGCATGCTTTCCCTCAGCCCCTTGTCGAGTGCCCCGAGCGGCTCGTCGAGGAGCAGCATCGAAGGCTCGATCACCAGCGCGCGCGCCAGCGCCACACGCTGCTGCTGGCCGCCGGAAAGCTGCACCGGCAGCCTGTCGCCGAAGGCGTGCAGCTGAACGAGATCGAGCGCCTGTTTAACGCGCCCTTCCCGGTCAGCCTTCGAGATGCCCCGCATCTCCAGACCGAAGGCGACATTTTCGGCAACGGTCATGTGGGGAAACAGGGCGTAGTTCTGGAAAAGCATGCCAACATTGCGGCGGTGAACCGGGGTGCGCGTGGTCGGCTTGCCGCCGACCACGATTTCACCCGAGGTAGGATCGACAAGCCCCGCAATCATGCGCAGGCAGGTCGTTTTCCCGCAGCCGCTCGGGCCGAGAAGCGCCAGGATTTCCCCTGCCTTGACGGTAAGCGAAACATCATCGACGGCGACGACCTGACCGCTGTAATGCTTGGTCAGTCTTTCCAGGCGGACTTCTACGGATTTCATCAGCGTTCCTCAGCCGTTAAAGGTCTGGTTGTATTTTTCGAGCCATTGGGCGCGGCGCGGAATGATGTATTTCCAGTCCGGCGTGAAGAGGTTGAGCGATTCCATCTTCGCTTCCGGATAAGCGAGGAACTTCGCCGTATCTGCGCCGAACTCGATGCCCTTGACGGAAGGGGCGCTCAGCGTCGCTTCCGAAAGCATCTTCTGCACGCCCGGATCGAGAATGCGGTTGATATAGGCAAGCGCGAGATCGCGGTGCGGCCCGCCCTTTACCAGCGCGATGGAATTGATGCCGGTGAATGCGCCTTCCTTCGGGAAGGTCATGTCCAGCGGCACGCCCTTCTTGGTGTGCGGATAAACCGCCTTCGAATATTCGATGCCGCCGAAATCCGCCTGGCCCTGCGCCACCATCATCGTCTGCGCTTCCGCGTCATAGATCGAGAGCACGTTCGGCTTCAGATCGGCCAGTTTGGCCCAGCCGGCATCCGTATCATATTGTGCTTCTTTCAGCGGCTTGCCGGTTGCAAGGGCGGCCGCCACCATCAGCATCAGAACGCTCTGGGTGTTCTTCGGTGTGTTGAGCAGCATGCGGCGGGCATATTTCTTGTCGAACATCTGTTCGTAGCTTTCGAACGGCTTGCCCGTCGTCGGATTATAGAACAGGCCGGCAATCGAAATCGCAAAACCGACGCCGAAATTGTCTTCGAAAAGATAACGCGAATAGACGTTCTTGAGGTTGGGGATTTCGTCTGCCGGCAATTGCTCGATCAGGCCTTCCTCCTTGGCCTGCGGCACGCCGACATCGTCCATCGACATCACGCTATATTGCGGATTTTCGCGGGTGGCGCGCAGCGTGGCGATATTGGCGAGCGTCGCGCCTTCGGTCGTCAGCACCCGGCACTTATATTCCTTTTCGAAAGCCGGGATCACTTCCTTCTTGATCAGCCCGCCCTGCGCCGAATTATAGACGCCGACATACATGGTGCGGTCCTGTGCGGAAGCCGCGGTGTAGAAATAGGGTGTGGCGAGCGCGCCTGCGGTGACTGTCAGGAAACTGCGCCGTTTCATGATGATGGTCTTGTCTGTCATTTCCGGTACCCCTCTTGTTGTTGATTTACATAGCCATTGCCCGGCGCAGACCCACCAGCCTGTCGAGGACGAGCACGACGGTCACCGCCAGAAGGATGATGATGGTGGACATGGTCGCGACCGAAGGATCGAAGACCGTGCCGATCTGGCGATAGAGAACGATGGGCACCGGCAGGTTCGCGGAATCCGCCAGCCACATCGAAACGGGATAATTGTCGAAAGAAACCATGAAGCAGAAGATCGAGCCGGAGGCGACGCCGGGCGCGATCTGCGGAAAGATCACCCGCGTGAAAGTCTTCCAGCGTGTAGCACCAAGCGTGCGCGCCGCCTCCTCGAGGCTGACATTGACGAGCTGAAGGCTGGTCAGCACCGTGCGGATCACATAGGGCGACGTCACGACGGTGTGGGCGATCAGAAGCTTCAGCTTGGTATCCATCCAGCCATAGCCGGAGAAAAGCTGCAGCAATGCCAGGCCGGTCACCAGCACGGGAAAGATCAGCGGCGAAAGCAGCAGCCCCTTCATCAACGAGCGGCCGATGAATTTTCCACGGGAGAGTGCGAAGGCTGCCGGAACGCCGAGCGCCAGTGAAAGAATGGTGGTCGCCACCGCCAGTGCTGCACTGAAGGTGAGGCCGGCGGTAAATTCCTCGTTCTGCATTACCGCCGCATACCAGCGGAACGTGAAACCCTGCGGCGGGAAGGTGACGAAATAACTGTCGGAAAACGAGATGGCGACGACGAGGATGATAGGAGCCAGGATGAAGACCATCATGGCGGCGGTGATCGCATAAAGGACGATCGCGGGAGTGCCGGTCAGCTTGTTGTTCATGACGCGCTTGCCTTGATACGACGCCCGCCGAGCAACCTCATCGAAACGGCGTTGATCAGAATGACGATGAAGACGAGGATGGTGGCAATCGTGGCGCCGAACGGCCAGTCATAGACCGCGAGAACCTGCTGTTCGACCATGTTGCCGAGCATCTGCGAGCCGGGACCGCCGATCAGGGCAGGAATGACGTAGGATGCGGAAGCGAGCGAGAACACCAGCGTGAAACCCGCTAACAGACCGGGAAGGCTGAGCGGGAAGGTGATCCTCAGGAACACTTTCCATGCCGGCGCGCCCAAAGTCCTGGCGGCCTGCTGCAGATTCGGATCGATCTTTCCGAGAGCCGAGGACAGCGGCAGCACCATCATCGGGAAGAAAATGTGCAGGGAGCCGATAACCACGGCGGCATCCGAAAACAGCAGCGTCATGGGACTGTCTATGATGCCCAGATTCATCAGAACGTAGTTCAAAAGGCCGGTCGGACCGTTGCCGAGAATGAGCTGCCACCCATAGGCGCGCACCACGACGCTGACGGCAAGCGGCGCGATCACGATCAACGTGATGATACGGGTCGTGACGATATTGCCGCGCACGAGAACGGTCGCAACCGGATAGGCCAGTATCGCCGCAAGAACCGAGGTGATCAGGCTGATGCGGATCGTCGCCCAGAGGACCTTCTGGTAAAGATCCACCTCGAAAAACCTGACATAATGGGCAAGCGTGAAGGGGGAACCGATCAGCCCCTGCGAATTCTGGGTCATGACGCTGAAGCTCATCAGCCGAACCGCCGGCCAGAAGAAAAAGATCAGCAGAAAGATCAGCAGCGGCAGGATGAGGATGCCGGGCGAAAACAGCCGACGCTCGAGGGCCTTCCAGCCGGAAACTCCACGGCGTGGCGGGGCATGTGGTTCCATGATCGCAATATCCGACATCTATACTCCCGTCGCGTTGAATACGGCACGAGGCATCGCTTTGAGCCGAACGAGATCGTCCAGGCCCTATGACTAGAATTTGCTGGGTGTGCTCCCTGTCGAGGCATCCGGTCTTTTGCCGGCGCCTGTCGCATATTTCTGCATTTTCGCGCCGGTTACCTCTTTGGGTAACATTGCCCGACGCGTCGTTCCCTTGTTGTTGCGCCAAGCTTAGGGGCTAAGCCGACGGGCTGCATAATATTTTATTCCTCTGAGGTCATCGCATACGCATATGGACTGCCCACCGCATTTTGGCGGCGATGCATCAAAATCCCGTATGACCTCACATCGAAGTCGTATTGGGGAAACGGCGGAAAATTCCCGTAACCTCTTTGTCATGCACTGGCGTCGCGACGATGCCTGCCTTCACCGTTACAATCGGAAATAATCCATGCCCACCATCGCCCAACGCCTTAACAACGTCACCGTGTCAGCTTCGCTCGCCATGACCCAGAAAGCGCGCGACCTCGCCGCTCAGGGCATCAAGGTCATCAGCCTGTCATCCGGCGAGCCGGATTTCCCGACGCCTGCCCACGCGGTCGAGGCGGCGCATGCGGCGGCCCTTGCCGGCGACACGAAATATCCGCCAGCCGACGGAACGCCTGCGCTACGGGCCGCAATCCAGCGGAAGTTCAAACGCGACAATAATCTCGATTACGATCCGAGCCAGATTCTGGTGGCGGGCGGCGGCAAGCAGATCATCTTCAACGCCATCATGGCCACCTGCGACCCGGGCGATGAGGTCGTCATTCCCGCACCGTCCTGGATCAGCTATGCCGATATCGTGAAGTTCGCGGGCGCCGTGCCCGTGCCGGTGGTTTGCCCGGAGAATAACGGTTTCCGCCTGCGCGCCGAAGATCTCGAAGCCGCCATCACCCCGAAGACCAAGTGGCTGCTTTTCAACTTCCCCAACAACCCCACGGGCGCCGCCTGCTCCCGCGCGGAAATGAAGGAAATCGCCGAGGTCATGCTGCGGCATCCGCATGTCTGGATCATGACCGACGACATGTATGAGCACTTGATCTATGACGACTTCGAATTCTGCACCATCGCCGAAGTCGAGCCGCGCCTCTACGATCGGGTCCTGACCGTCAACGGCGCATCGAAGGCCTATGCCATGACCGGCTGGCGTCTCGGCTTCTGCGGCGGCCCGAAAGATCTCATCAAGGCCATCAGCAACGTCAATACCCAGAACAGCGGCGGTGTCGCGACCATCGTGCAGGCTGCCGCCGTCGCGGTTCTCGACGGCCCGCAGGATCTGCTGAAGGAGCGCGCCGATATCTACAAGACGCGCCGCGACTTCGTGCTCGGCAAGCTTTCGGAAATCGAGGGGCTCCGTTGCCACAAGCCGGAAGGTGCCTTCTATATCTTCCCGAACATTGCCGCGCTGATCGGCAAGACGACGAAGGGTGGCACGAAGATCGAAAACGATACCGATTTCGTCATGGCGCTTCTCGCCGAACATCACGTTGCGACAGTGCAGGGCGCGGCCTATGGCCTCAGCCCCTTCTTCCGGCTTTCCTATGCCACCAGCATGGAAAACCTTGCCGAAGGCTGCGCCCGCATCGCCGAATTCTGCAATGGAATGAAATAGGGAGAACAGCATGTTGGGAGGAAGTGGCCGTGTCATCATGGTTTCCGGTGCATCGCGGGGCCTTGGCCTTGCGATCGCCAAAAGGCTTCACGAAGCCGGTTTCACCGTCGCGGCGGGAGTGCGAAATCCAGCCGCCGTTGCGGTGAAGGATCGGCTTTCGGCCGATCGCTACGATGCGGAAGAGGCTGGCTCGGCGGAGGCCTGGGTTGAGGCCGTTGCCGCCAGATATGGCCGGATCGACGGGCTGGTGAATTGCGCCGGCATCAACCCCAAAGTCCGGGTCATGGATGCGGGTGAAGAAAGCCTCGACCAGATGTGGCGCATCAACGTCAAGGGTCCGCTGAGGGTAACCCGCGCCGCCATTCCCCATCTCGTAAAAACCGGACAGGGCAGGGTTATCAATGTCGCCTCGCTGGCGGGACGCCGCGTGGGGTCGAATGTGGGTTATGCCATGACGAAATTCGCCGTCGTCGCCCTCACCCACGGCATCCGGCAGGAATTGTGGGACAGCGGCGTCCGTGCCACCGCGCTTTGCCCCGGCTATATCGCAACCGATATGACCGTTGGCGAAACGGAAGTCAGCCGCGAGGATATGACCCAGCCGGACGATCTCGCCGAAATGGTCGAAACCCTGCTTCGCCTGCCGAACAACCTTTCGGTGGCCGAATTGCTGGTGAACTGCCGCAAGGAAGCAATGCTTTGATCTTTTCCACGCGCGGCACCGGGAGAGGGTGCTGCGCGTGGCTTTAAAACCGGCCTGACCCTTTTATTTCAGGGTCTCCGCCAGTTGCAGCAATATTTCCTTCACTGCAAGTGCCGGCTCGGAGAGCGGCGTATTGTCCGATACGCAGAAGGACAAGGTTTCCTCAATCATCGGGCTGGCGATCTGCCTGACAACGATTTCCTCATTGGATTCCGCCACGATACGGTCGGCGATGGCCTTGGGCGTTATGGTCGCGCCAAGCCCGGCATCCACGCCGCGCGCTATGGTCCTTACCGATTCCAGCTCCGCCATCACGATCAGATCCTTGCGGCTGCGGGTGAAGGCGAGATTGATGGCGCGGCGCACGAAATTATAGGTCGGCGGCAGAAGGAACGGCAAAAACGCCAGATCGGCGACCGTGATCGGCGCATCGCCCGCTTCCACGCCGAAGCTGCGATGTACGACCAGCACGAATTCCTCACGCAACAGTGGCGTGAACTTGACACCCCGGATTGGCCCGACGCCGTGGATCAAACCCATTTCCAGACGGCCGTTCATGATCATCTGGCTATAGGGCTGGCTGACGCTTTCCGTGATGTGCAGCAAAATGCCGGGATGAAGCCGCTTGGTTTCCTCCATCAGACGCAGCGAAAGCGTGGCGGCGCTGCTGAAGGGCGCAAGGCCCACGGATACCTTGCCGGAAAGCACAGCGCCCGCTTCGAGCGCCTCCGCCTGCGCCTGCTCCATCTGCCGCAAAATGACCTGCGCATGCCTGTAGACGACCTTGCCGGCATCGGTCATGACAACGCCCTGCTGGCTTCGGGTCAGCAGTTTCTGGCGGAAATGCTCCTCGATGCTTGCCAGTTGCTGGCTGAGCGCCGGCTGGGCAATATGCAGCACATCGGCCGCTCTTGTTATGCTACCCATGTCGACAATCGTGATAAACGATTTCAGGCGCCTGATATCCATCTGCTGTTGATCATCCCATTACTTGCTTGCAGGAAATAAGATGCTCAATTTGCAGACAAAGTCCATCTTCCATTTCCCCGCCGTGCCCATCGGCGCTGATGGACACGGCCGCTCAGGTAGCCCAGTCAGGCCGCCTTTAGAGAACTCCGATGAACACCTGTTCCCTGACCGAGTTCGAACTGGCCGAGCAGCCGGTTCAACGCATCGACCTCCGTTGCCAGCGTGTGGCTTGCGGCGGTCATCTCCTCGACCATCGCGGCATTTTTCTGCGTGTCCTGATCCATCTGGTTAACGGCGACGTTGATCTGCTGGAGGCCGGATGACTGTCCCTGCGCGGATTCCACGATCGCGGCGACGTGCTGGTTGATCTCCTGCACTTCGGCAACGATGACATCGAGCGCCTTGCCGGTATCGCCGACCAGATGCACGCCCTCTTCGACCTGCTGGTTCGACTTGGTGATCAGCGACTTGATTTCTTTCGCCGCAGCGGCGGAGCGTTGGGCAAGCTCGCGCACTTCCTGCGCCACCACGGCAAAACCCTTACCCGCCTCACCGGCACGTGCCGCTTCCACCCCGGCATTCAGCGCCAGCAAATTCGTCTGGAAGGCGATCTCATCGATCACGCCGATGATGCTGGAAATTTCGTTCGACGATTTCTCGATCCGCTCCATCGCCATCACGGCCTGACGCACGACTTCACCCGACCGTTCCGCGCCGATGCGCGTGCGGGAAACCAGCCGGCCCGCCTCATGCGCACGGTTCGCGGCATCTTTTACCGTTGTCGTAATCTCTTCAAGGGCCGCAGCGGTTTCTTCGACGGCAGCCGCCTGCTGCTCCGTTCGCCGCGCCAGATCATCGGACGCCGCCTTGATTTCATTGGCGCCGGCGTCGATGCCGGAGGCGTTTTCCGATACCCGCAGAAGCGCGTCCTGCAATTTCCCGGCCGAGCCGTTGAAATCGCCACGCACCGCGTCGAGCTGCTCGACAAAGGGATTGTCGATACGGCAGGCTAGGTCGCCGTCAGCGAGCTTCGCCAGCGCATAAGCCAGGCTGTCGACGGCAAAGCGGATGCTGCCCGCCTCATCGGCAGCCCTGCGTTCCCGCGCCGCACGCTCTTCTTCGCCAAGCGTGCGGTTGGTCTCGGCCTCCTGTTCCAGTGAGGCCTTCTGCCGATTGTTTTCGCGCAGAACATCGAGAGAGCGGGCAAGATCGCCGATTTCGTCCCTTGTCCCGATATCCTTCAGTGTGAGATGAAGATTTCCCTGTGCAATCTGGGCGGTCTCATCGATGATATTGGCGATGCGCCCGATGAACCGCCGCGCGATGAACCATCCCGCCAGTGCCAGCAGCACGGTGGCCGTAACGATGGTCAAAGCGGCGTCACGCATCATGGCATGCAGCTGCGCAAACACCGTTTCTTCCGGCACCGAGATGATTGCGTACCATTTCATGTCCTGGGTAAGCATGACGGGCAAGGCGATGGCGAAGGACGCCGTTCCATCCTGCGCGGTGATCTCGCGCTCCGCACCGGGATTTGCAATCAGCTGATCCCAGCCAGCGGTCTGCGCGCCACCGTCCGCGAGGCTTTTTCCCATGATCGCCGCATCCGGATGACTGATGATCTTGCCGCTGCCGCTGACGAGACTGACGAAACCCGTTCCCATGGGCCTCACCGTCGAAAGCGCCTTGCTTGTTTCATCAAGCGACAGGTCGAGGCCGGCAACCCCCTGAGGCTTGCCATCGACCATAACCGGCTTGGCAATCGAGGTAATCAGGACTTCCTTGCCGTCGATTGCATAGGAATAGGGCTCGACGACGACCGTTTTCTTCAGGGTGAAGGGCAATTGATAATAATCGCCCGGACCTGCGGTGGCATAGTCCGTCAAAGCGGTATTGCCTATTTTGCCGCCGCTGCGTACCCAATAGGGTATGTACCGGCCGGTCGCGTCATGCCCTTCCCTGTTGGCGAAATCCGCGTCCTTGCCGTCAAACGCGTTTGGCTCCCATCCTGTCCAGAGACCAAGGATGTCGGGGTTATTGGCCAGCATCTGGTGAATGATCTGATCGGCCTTACCACGGTCGGCATCGCCTGACTGTTTCATCGATTCCAGAACCGAGGCGAGGCTGTTGACGATATGGATCGTGCCGCCGATATTCTTTTCGGTCGCCAGGGCTTCGCTATGGGCGATCTGCCGCATACGCTCGAGATTGTTGGCCCTGGTATCCTCAATGGACCGATAAAGCAGCATGGCCGAGGCCGCGATTGTCGCAAAGACGCCGCATGCGGCGACCGCAAAAATATTCCGACCCGTTGTCGATTTAAAAAGCATGTCCCATCCCCCAAAACTATGCTGCGACGGTGGCGAGAGTTACGGGTGCGTGCGCAACTGTTGGCGACCGGGCTGGAGGGTGAGCTTAAGAAGTTATGTTTAAAATTTACTTTCAATTCTTTTTTCAAGCGCCACATCAAAACATCAATACTTTATAAAGTTGCAATATTGAAGTATATACAAACTATTGCGCGATATCCTCACCCCTTGCACAGATACTTTCTCTCTGCGCAGGGGCTCTGATTGATGCGGGCGCGCGATTGCGCCCTGCAGAAACCGGAGACTATTGCGGTAGCCGCAAAGCGCTCCAGAAGCCACGCAACTGTGCGGTCAATTCTGCATAGAGACCGTAACGCCGCCCATAATGCGAGACTTGCGCAGCATCGGGCCGGTAAGCATTCGCAACCCGTGTCATCGCCGCAACCGCCTCCTCATAATCAGGATAAAGCCCAATCGCTACGGCCGCGCCAATGGCCGCACCGAGCGCGCCCGTCTCGCGGGCCTCCGCGACACGCAGAGGAATTTCCAGAACATCCGCCATGATCTGCGGCCAATGCTGGCTGCGGGAACCGCCGCCGGACATCACGGCGCTTTCCACCGGCAGTCCCGCTTCGCGCAGGACGCCGATATGGCGGCGATGTTCGAAACACACCCCTTCGAACAGAGCGCGCAACATATGGCCTTCGCCGTGCCATCCCGCGAGGCCGTAAAAGCCGCCGCGAAATTCCGCACCCAGCCGCGAGCCGAAAATGAACGGATGGAAGAACGGATCGTCGGCGCGCGGTGTGACGGAGCCGACCAATTCGTTGCAGCGCTCGAAGGCGTGGTCGCCATGGTCGCCGCGAACACGGTGCACGTACCATTCGAGGTTGGCGGCGGAGGTGGCGCTGGATTCAATATTGACATAGCGGTCACGGCCGAAGGTGGTGACCATGAAGACATCGGGACTGATGACCGGCCTGTCCGCGAAAACCTGGTTGATGCTCCAGGTACCGGCGATGATGGAAGCTTCCCCGGCATTGATAACCCCCGACCCCATGGCGCTGGAGACCACATCGAAGAAACCGCCGATGACGGGCGTACCTTCGGACAGCCCCGTCATAGCCGCAGCCTCGCCCGTCACATGGCCGACGATGTCAGCCGATTCCACGTGACGGGGGAAAAACGCGAACGCGTCCTCAAGATCGTAAAGTGACAGAAGCTCGCGGTCGAGCCGCGCTTCCGGCAAGGCAAGCAGCCCCGCGCCGCTGAGATCGGAAATATCATTGGCAAGGCACCCCGTCAGGCGGAAATTGACGAAATCCTTGCAGAACAGGACCGTACCGGTCCGGGCATAGAGATCGGGGGCATGTCGCTTCACCCAGGCCAGTAGGCTGGGTGTCTGCGCGGGCCATGGCCGTTGCAGGCAACGGGCCTGCAATAACGCACCGCTTTTCCGGTCAAGCTCGGCCGCCACGTCGGCAGCGCGGCTGTCGAGCGACTGAATGCCGATCAGGGGCTGCCGGTCCTTGTCCAGAAGGTAGAGGCCATTGCCGTGGCCGGCGCAGCCCACGGCCAGGATGCTGCGGGGATCGACGGACGATTTCACCAGAAGCTGGCGGATCGCCTCGCAGCCGTTCCGCCACAATTCCTCGAGATCGCGCTCGACATAGCCGGGCTGGGGGAATGTCGACTGTCCGTCGATGGCGTGTTGCGCAACCTGCCGGCCTTCCGTGTCGAACAGCACGGCCTTGATGACCGTGTTGCCAACATCGAGACCCAATATGTGATTTTTATCAGCCACGATTATAGATATCCCATGCTTCCTCGCCACCCGCACCCTGATGGATGATGGCCATCAACGCCGCAACGACGGCCTTGGGATTGTCGTGCTGGTAAATATTGCGCCCGTAAACCATCCCGTTCGCACCTTCGGCCACTAGAGCCGCCGATTTTGTAAGCACGTTACGCAAGTCCTCACGCCCCCCGCCCCGCACCAGCACCGGGCACCGCGCGGCTTCGATCACCTTGTGAAAATCGCGCGGATCGCTGGTCGGATCGGCCTTGATGATATCGGCTCCCATTTCCGAGGCAAGACGCACCAGCGTGACGATCTTTTCGGCATCGCCATCCACCTGATAACCGCCGCGCACATCATTCGGCAGCATCACCAACGGCTCGATCATCAGCGGCATGCCGAAACGATGGCAATCTGCCCGCACACGGCTGATGTTTTCCACACATTGACGAAACAGCTCCGGCTCATCCGGCAGCATGAACAGGTTCACGACGACGCAGGCGGCGTCCATTTCCAGCGCACCGATGATCGGGTCCTGATGGTTCTGGAGCTGCGACCACATGGTTCTGTGGCGCGTGGAATTGTAAGGGTTGCCCATGTCGATACGCATGACGAGGGCCGGCTTGTCGCGCTCCGGCCTCTGCTGCAGCAGATCCGCCTGCCCATAGGCCATCTGTATGGCATCGGGACCGGCCTCGACCAGCCTGTCCACGGTCTGCGCCATATCCTCCAGCCCGACAAGGAAGCTCGGCTCGTTGCAAACCCCGTGATCGATGGCCACATCCAGGCAACCGCCATTGCGGAACAGCCGGTTCATGCGCGCCTTTTTCGAAATCCGCATCATCATGCATTCTCCTTGCATCTGTGTTGAAGCATTGCCGGCGTGACCCCATAAAAAGTCTCCAGCTCATGGATAAGCCGCTGCCGTTCCGCTGCTGCCTGGGTGGCCGGCCAGCCCAGCTCGCGGGCAGCAACGACGAGGATCGCGTCGATCAGATCGGCATCGATGACGCCGGTGATGGCGAGCGTCGTGCGCCGCAGGGCGAGATCGGTCAGGTGGCGCACGTGTTCGAAGCGCATCAGCCAGACCACCTCCGCGGCCGTGATCGGCGATTTTTCTGAAAGCCGGACATCATCCGCACGATCCCGGCAAAAGCCCATCAGATCGAAGGCACGGGAGCCATAAGCCAGAGCCAGATGCTCCGCCCGGTCTCCGACAATCGAAAATTCCTCCACCAGCAAGGCGGGCAGGCTGCTGGCACCGGTGGGAAAATTCCTGCCGCCGCCGATCGGGCGGTCCATGGTGCCGGTCAGCCGCCGGCGTCCAAGAAAGGCCAGAACCTCGTCGGTCACCTGCTCGCCAAAAGCCCTGAAAGTGGTCCACTTGCCGCCGATCATGCAGAGCTGCGGCGGATCGCCCGCAACGCGATGGATGAAATGGCTGCGGGAAATTCTTCCGGTAAAGGCGGCGTCGCTGCGCGGCAGCGGGCGTATGCCGCTGAAACTGAAGACGATGTCGGAATGAGCGATGGCAATCTGCGGAAAGACCTGACGGATGGCGTCGAGAATATAATCCCGTTCCTCGGGCTCGCAGCGCACCCGCTCGGGACGATCCACCTTGATATCGGTCGAGCCTGCGAGAACCCGGCCGAGATAGGGAAAGAGGATACAGACACGATTATCGTCATTCTCGAAGAAGATCATATGGCCGTTCAGGGCCTTCAAAAGCGCCTCGTTGGCAATGATCAGATGCGATCCCTTGGTTCCGGAGACGGTCGGTTTTGCTTTCTCCGCCATTGGCCCGGCGGTCAGCGTGCCAATCGTCTCGTCGATCCATGCGCCGGTTGCATTGACGACGATCCTTGGGCGGACGGGCAGGGCTTCATCCATGCCCTCCAGCCGAATACGATACGCGTCGCCAATACGGACAAGCTCCGCATAGTTGAGCGCAATGCTTTGCGGCGCATCGGCACGGGTGTCGATCAGAAGCTCCAGCGCAAGCCGTTCGGGCTGGCTGATCCACGCATCGTAATAGGTGGCCGAATATCTGATCTCCGGCGTCAAATCCGGCCAATGCTGCAAAGTCCCGGACGCACCGCGAAACGCATGACGGGGCAGGATACGGTTTTTGCGGGTGACGAAATCATAGAGCATCAGACCCGCCTTGATGGCGAGAGCGCCCCGGCTTGCAGGTTTTCCGCCGGAACCGGCAAAGGTTGCCGCCGCGTTGAACAGGCCGCTGAAAGTCGAAAAAATCGGGATCGTGGTCGGCAGCGGATGAACCATATGCGGTGCGAGCCTGAGAAGCGCATCCCGCTCGCGCAACGATTCTGCCACGAGGCCGAATTCACCGTTTTCGAGATAACGCAGGCCACCATGGATCATGCGCGAGGGTGCGGCGCTGCAACCGGAGGAGAAATCGTTGCGCTCCACCAGCAGCACCCGCAGCCCCTGCAAGGCGAGATCGCGATAGGCGGCAATTCCGTTGATGCCGCCGCCGATAACGACGGCATCGAAATCACCATCGAGCCGGATACGGCGCAGAGCGTCCTCGCGAAAACTGGGCATAGAAATACCGTTCGCCGGCTGATGACCAGCGTCCCAATGTTGTTGACCGTTTAAAGCGACGTGAGAGACGGGACGAAAATGATGCGCTGTTTGCCTGAAGTCCCGTCTCAGCCTACATAATCAGGTATCGAGCCCCACAAGATGCTCCGCGACACCGGCGCTGATGAGCGCCAGCTCACTCGCAGTGAGGCGAAGACGTGCCGCGGCAGCGTTTTCAACCGCCTGAGCCGGATCGCGCGCGCCGCAGAGCGAGAATGTTATGCCCGGTTGCGCAATCGTCCAGGCAATCACCACCTGCGCGACCGAAGCCCTGTGGGCAGCCGCCACCGGTTCCAGCACGCCCATCAACTGCGCAATCTTCTGACGGTTCGCCTGGCTGAAGCGCGGGTTGCCGTGGCGCTGGTCGTCTTCCGCAAAGACCCGTTCAGGCCCGACCTTGCCCGAGAGAAGACCGAGCGCCAGCGACGAATAGCTGAGGACCGAGACATCATTCTTTCGGCAAAGCGGCAGCAGCGTCGTCTCGATATCGCGCTTCACCATGGAATATTCTTCCTGAATGGCATCCAGCGCGCCGGTGGCGATATAAGCCTCGAGATCGCCGGGCGAGACGTTGCTTGCCCCGATGGAGCGGATCTTTCCCTCCTCTTTCAGCCGCACCAAAGCCCCGACCGTTTCGGCAATCGGCGTCGTGGCGTCCTGCCAATGGGTCACGTAGTGATCGATATAGTCGGTTCCGAGCCGTTTCAGGCTCTCTTCGACCTCGTGCCGGATGGAAGCGGCACCGAGATAACGGTGAACGGGCTTGCCATCCTGATGGAAGAAATAGGCACCCTCATTCACATGCCAGACCAGCCCGCATTTGCTGACCAGCACCACCTTCTCGCGCCTGCCGGCAATTGCCTTGCCAACGATGGTTTCCGCAAGCCCCATGCCATAGGCCGGTGCCGTATCGATGAGGGAAATACCCGCATCGATGGAGGCCTGGATGGCGGCGATGGATTGCCGCTCGTCGGTGCCGCCCCACATCCAGCCGCCGATGGCCCAGGTGCCAAGCCCCACGGCGGATGCGCCGATGCCGCTTCTGCCGATCGTCCGGGTCAATATTGCATTGTCCGTCACGCGGTTTCCCTTCCTTCATGATCCAGTAAATAGCCGGCTATCGCTTCGTCCACGACGAGCGAGGTCAGATAGCGGCCGGCAAGCGTGGCCGCCACCGGTCCGGCCTTGATGGCGCCTGCCGCCACACCGATGATATTCGGGCACCGGGCAAGCTGCCCGGGGTCCAGCGCCACCACGCGCGAGTTGAGATCGATGCGCGCCAGCTGTCCGTCCGCCATGGTGAGATGGGCGAGAAACTCGCCGGCAATGCCCGCGTCCACCAGCGCCTGCCCGCCACGGGCCGCATCCGGCAGAAGATCGTAATAGCCGGAGCCGGGAGCCTCCACGGAGCCGATGCCGACCAGCGCCACCTGCGCCTGCCGGGCCAGATCGAAGACCTCGCGGATCGATGCGACATTCATCAGAAGGTCGCGCTGTTCCTCATCCTCGGCAAACAGCGGCGCATGAATGAGCGATGCGCTGCCGCCGAGCTTCTCGGCCAGTTGCGTGGCGAGATGATTGACATCCGTATAGTGCTTGCCCTGCACGCCGCCGGTCAGCGGCACCACCCGCACATCGAAACGGCGCTCCGCCTCCAGATTGTCGACAACGGCACTCACCGCCTTGCCGCCGGTAATCGCGATCACATCGCCGTCACGAATGGTTTCCAGCAAGTGGTTGGCGGCCACCCGACCCACCATCTGCAAGGCGGTTTCCGGATTATCGGAGACCGTCGGCGTCACCACCGACTGCCTGAGGCCGAAACGGCGGGTGATCTCGTTTTCGAGGTCCACCAGCCTCTGATAGGGGCTGGCGATGGTGATCTTCACCATGCCCGCCTTGCGGCCGGCCGCAATCATGCGGTTCACCTTGGTATGGGAAAGATTGAGCCGCTCGGCGATCTCCGACTGCTTCACACCCTCGATGAAATGCAGCACCAGGACGGAATACATCTGTCTCTGTTGATCGAAATCATCCTTGATATCCAGCATGGTCGTCTTTCTCCAGTTACCCTCGGGCGAGCGAAGGGCGTTCAACGGCGGCGCCTGACCAGATAGTGGTCGAACAGGACCGCAGTCAGCAATATGCTGCCCCTGATGATGTCCTGCCAGTAGACAGACACATTGAGCAAGGCAAGCGAACTGGAAACCACCGAAAGAAGGATCGCCCCAAGGATCGCGCCGAGAATGGTGCCCGAGCCGCCCGAAAGGCTCGCGCCGCCGATGACCGCCGCCGCAATCACGTTGAGTTCCATGCCGACGCCGAAGCTTGGCTGGGCAGAGCCGAAACGGGCCATATAGATAACGCCTGCAACACCGCACAACATCGAACAAAGCGTGGTGGTGGCAAACACCACCCGGCCGACGCGGATACCGGAATAGGCCGCGGCCTTCGGATTGCTGCCGGTATAGAACACCTTGCGGAAGGCGGTCGTGCGTCGCAGCAGCAGATCGAAAGCAACAACCACCACCGCGAAGATGATCAGCACCAGTGGAATGCCGCCAAGCGCGCCCTGACCGATGAACTTGAATTCCGGCGGCAGGGAATAGAGCCCAAGCGGCCGCCCGCCCGTCGCCAACAGGCACACACCGCGCGCAATCACCATGACGCCCAGCGACACGATGAAATGATGCAGACCGATCACCGTCGTCAGGAATCCCATGGCCATGCCGATCAAGGTCGTAAGGCAGATCGCCAGCCCCGCCGCCACCCATGGGTCGACGCCATTGAGAAACAGCCAGCCAGCCGCCACCATCGCAAGTGCGGTGACGGAGCCGACCGAAAGGTCGATACCGCCAGAGATCAGCAGGATCGTCATGCCCACCACGACGATGCTTTCGATGGCGAAGACCATGGCCATGGCCCGCAGATTGTCCACGGTCAGGAAATACGGGGATATGAAAGACATCACCGCAAAAAGCGCGAGGATGATGACGATCAGCCCGGTTTCCCGCGCCTTGAGCGCCGGCTCCCACCAGGCGGTGCGGCGAACCGCCGTCTCAGCTATGCCCGAAGGTGTTTCCGATGTTGCCATTTTCCCGCTCCCTCAGGCCCTTTCCGGGCTATGCACAATATTGATCGATGCGAGCTGCATGATCTTTTCCTCCGTCATATCGTCGCCCTCGACCTCACCCGTGATCCGCCCCTCGCGCACGACCAGCACGCGGTCGCTGACGCCGATAAGTTCCGGCAGTTCCGAGGATATGACGACCACACCGACCCCCTCGCGCGCCAGTTCCCTGATCTGGCGATGGATTTCCGCCTTCGCCCCCACATCCACCCCGCGTGTCGGCTCGTCCAGAAAGATGACCTCCGGCTCCACCGAGAGCATCTTCGCCAGCGCCACCTTCTGCTGGTTGCCGCCGCTCAGGGTTGATACCGCATCGCCGATGCTGTTCGCCCGAAGTTTCAGCCGGCGTCCCAACTCATCGGCGCGCTTCATTTCCTTGCGCCGTTCGATGAAGCCCATGCCGTTCGATACCCTGCCGATATCGAGCGCGGAGACATTCGAGGCGATGGACATATTGAGGAAAAGCCCATCCCCCTTGCGATCCTCGGACAGATAGACCAGCCCCTCGCGGATGCTGTCGCGATAATCCTTGAGCCTCAGCGGCCGGCCGCGCAGCGTAACCTCGCCTCTCGGCTTCCCCTCCAGCCGGCAGACCGCCCGGGCAATCTCACTTCGGCCCGCACCGATCAGCCCGGCAAGCCCCAGGATTTCGCCGCGGCGCAGATCGAAATCGACATCGAAAACCCGCTTTCCTTCGTTCAGGCCCCGAACAGAGAGAATGACGTCATCCGATTTTTCATCGTCCGAAAGCTTTGGCGGGTAGAGCTTGTCGAGCACCCGTCCCACCATGCTGTTGACGACTTCCTCGGGGGAAATATCGGCAATATTCTCCGTCCTGATATGACAGCCGTCGCGCATGACCGTTATGCGGTCGCAATGTTCGAAAATCTCCGCCATACGATGCGAGATATAAACGATGGCAATGCCCCGTTCCGCCAGCCGGTGCATGATCCTGAAAAGCGTCTGGGCCTCGGTTTCGGTCAGGGCCGCCGTTGGCTCGTCAAGGATCAGGATGCGGCAATCGAGTGTCAGCGCCTTGGCGATTTCGACGATCTGCTGTTGCGAGATCGACAGGTCACCGGCCCGGAGGGCGGGATCGATATCACCGATTTCCCGCAGCACAATTGCCGCCCGCTTTTCGAGATCGCGATAATTCATGAACCAGGAGCGACTTTGGCCCGTCTGCGACATAAACATGTTCTCGGCGACCGAAATCTCCGGGCAGAGCGCGATCTCCTGATGCACGAAACCGATGCCAAGCCGGTTCGCCGCATTGGGCGAGGATATCTTGACCGGTTTGCCATCCAGCACGATTTCCCCGCCATCCGGCTGCAGAATGCCGTCGATGATATGCATCAGCGTCGACTTGCCGGCGCCGTTTTCACCCGCCAGCGCATGGATTTCGCCGCGCCGCAACTCGAGTGCCGCATTGCGCAGCGCCCGCACGGGGCCGAACGCCTTGTGAATATTCGTCATGCTGAGGATAACCTCACCCATAACGCCCTCCCGAACCTGCTTCCCCTTTTGGCCGGCGAAGCGCAAACCCCGCCGGGTCCAGAGCGACGCGTCAGCGCCCCTTCATATAGTCGTTGAGATCGAAGGAAGCGGCGTTCGCCTTGGTGATGACAGCGAAACCATTGTCCATCGAAGGAACCTGCATCGGGTTGAAGCCGGAAACCTTGTAGTCGTTGAACGGGTCGATCAGGTCCGAATGGGCGCCCAGAAACGTGTTCATGAAACCCATGAAGCCCTGCACGCCCTGATTGGGATTGATGGACATGTAGATATTGCCCTGCTTGATATGTTCCAGCGTGGCCGGGGTGATATCCGCATGCAGGATCAGGACCTTCTTCTTCGCCTCAAGAACGGCAGCAGTCGCGCCTTCGGCCGAACCGGCTTCGGGAATCCACAGGGCGCCCAGATTGGGATTGGCCTGCAACAGGGCGCCAACGGCCTGGTAGGCAAGGTTCGAATCCTGATTGGTCGCCTGGCGACCGACCAGCTTCATCTGCGGATAGGTGCGCCCCATATAGTCGATGAGAGCGGTGACGCGCAGATCGTGATTGCTCTGTCCCGGATTTTCCAGAACGGCATATTCACCTTTTTCGCCGAGTTTCTTGACGATTTCATCGGCCGCGAATTTCGCCTCGGCGACATTGTCCGAGGTGATATAGGCGGTGCGCTTCGACTTCGGCGAATCCGCCGCAAAAGTCGTCACCGACACACCGGAACCGATCGCCTTGTTGATCGGTTCGATAAAGGGATCGGCCTGCATCGGGTGCAGCAGGATGCCTTTCGGCTTCTTCACCAGTTCCTGCTCGAAAGATGCGATCTGCTTGGTGATGTCATATTCCGGGGTGCCGGTGAAAACGGCCTCGCAGCCGAGCGCCTTTGCGGCCTGCTTGAACCCCTCGAAGACCGGCACCCAATAGGGGTGGCTGGAAACCATGACGTTCATCACATAGGTCTCACCCGGCTCGCAGGCAAATTTGCCCGCAGCAGCGGTGGCCTGCGAACCGGCACCAGCGGCAATCGCCACGGCTAAAACACCCGCGGCAGCGGTCGATTTCAGAAAAGCCAACATATTCCCCTCCCAAGGACAATGACTTAGTCCGCAATAAATTTTATTCGATGTAATTTATTGCATGCGAATTGGGATAGCCGGAAACCGAGCGGCCGTCAATGCTGTTTGAATTTTATTTTATGATGTGAATTTTATTTCAGTTCATGCGGTAGGATGGAGAATACGGCTTCTCGTCGGGGAGCTTCAAGGCAAACCGGGGCCGTAAGGCACGGAAGCGATGGCCGGCGCCTAATCGGCGCCGAGCAAATAGAGGATGAATTTATAGAGGACATAGGCGCCGACAACGGCGGGAAGAAAGTATATGAAGGGATGGATTATCGCCATATCGAACGCGCCCTTTCCAGATCGACTAGGTCGTTGCCAACTGAATGAAGCGAATGGCATCACCGACAGTGGAAAGACTGTCTGCGGCAGCATCGGGAATTTCGATGCCAAATTCCTCTTCGATCTCCATGACGATCTGAACGACCTCAAGCGAATCGGCATTCAGATCTTCGGAAAAATCAGCTGTATCGACTATTTTATCATCAGCTATTCCGAGCTGCTCGCCGATGATTTTTGTCACCCGGTTTCTTATCTCGGATACTGCGGTATCTGTCGGGACCGAAAAACTCACCATCTCGATTCCGACTTCCTGTTTTCCGTGCCGATGCCATCCGACATCCATCGATAGAAGGCGAAAATGCCTATCGCGAAGACAAAAAGGGATATGAGGCTACCCAGGTTCGACATTGCTCTCTCATTTCTCCCCCCGATAAAATCTAAGCTTCAGAATGAGTGACCTGCAATGAAGATTTTGTAATTTATTGTTGCCCGTAACCGGCTTTTAGACCGCCCTCTGTCTCGGAACTTTTCCGGCTTTCATGAATTGTATCCGGCTCGCAGGCGCACTCCGGTGACATAGACAATGAAATGGATTGCCGGTCCGGCACTACGTAGCGCAGACCGCTTTGGTCTGCACCAAATAGGTCTACGATATCTGACCTAGCCCTGCCGAACGGGCGATGAACAGTAACCTCCAGATTGCACGCACCGAGCCTCAGGCCTTAAAACAGTTCTCCCGATGCCATTGCAAGAAATGTGGATGAGGCCTCTCGAACGGCCTAGCTGGCACGATTGCCCGGCCAGACTTGTTGATCAGATGAAAAATGCTTTCCGGATCATTGGCCTGGCGGGAAACGATAATTTCGAGGCTATCGGACAGGCCGATCAGCCCGCGGTCGAACATCCAGTGAGCCGTGCCTGAAAGGGCGATACCGTTGCTTATGATGTCGGGACCATTTGCCTCGACAGGACGTATGTCCGCAGCGTCAACTTCTGCCCGCCCGCCGCCATTGATAAGCTTCAGGCCTGTAATTGCGCATCTCTTGTCATAAGCCTGCAAAACCAGCCGGCGAAACAGGCGGTTTCGAACAAGGCGCGAAGAGAGCATCGTGACACGCTCCCGCTCTTCCTCCAAGACGAAGGGCGTCTGAGGCTCGTCTTCGAACGCCAGTGGGCCTCCCGTTTCCTCCGGCTCACCAAGCCGCGGTAATTCCACTTCAAGCTCCGCCAATCCAATAGAGACGATGCGATTAAAATCTGCCGATGATATCGAGCGCACGGCCGCCTGCGCACGGCCGGAAATCCGGCCCTCATCATTCAGCAACCCGCGCTCGACAATTCCATCCTGCCCACCGAACGCAACAGGATTGACAAAGTCGAGGTAGCTTCCTGGCTCGATCAAAGCCAGATACATCCCGGAAGCCTTGGGGTCGGCAATGACTTCGGCTACTTTGGCGACAGCAAAATAACCACGCGTCGCGACAACCTTGCGCGGCTCGTAATAAATGATCCAATCGCCGACGCAGGCTTGCACACGTCCGAGATATTGGCTCGGAAACTGATATTGCTCCGCCGGACTGTCGTCGTAGATTGAATCTAACCGATGAATGAAAACCCCGAATCCCATGTGCGAATATTAGCATCAACGCGACGGGTAAGTGCAACCTGGTTTTATTATCAATCAAAATCAGCTGTGATCCCCAGATCGTATCACTCGTTTCTGAGCGTATCCGGGATAGAGTTTGGCAATAGATCGAGGCCCGACGGCGTTTGCCAAAAGCAGCGAAAATTTTCTTCACATCTCTCACGAGAGTCATTCAGCAAGCATCTTGCAATTTCGCGTGCCGCCTATAGCGGCACCATGCCCCGTGCCGGAACCAACACATCCTCGCGGCGTACCTCACTCTTGACATCCTCTCGCAAACCTTGTTTATACGCATAAGCAGCTAATACGAATTAGCAGTCGGCAGGAAACGAGGTTTCGATGGTTAGGCGCTTGACGCAACGGGACATTGCGATCTTCGCGGGGGTCAGCCAGGCGACGGTTTCGCTCGTGCTCAACGAGGCGAAATCCGCTGAAGGTCGCATTCCGCCTGAGACGCGCGAGCGTGTGCTGAAGGCCATTCGGGACACGGGTTATGTGGCGGACCCCATTGCGCGCAGCATGGTCAAGGGCGCCAATCGGATTCTGGGTGTTTTCACCTATCAGCCGGCTTTCCCGATTGCGCAGGCGGATTTCTACACGCCTTTTCTGATGGGGATAGAGGAGGAAGCGGAGAGGTTGGGCTACGACCTTCTGCTGATGACGGCTGCGGCGCGCGACGACAACGGGCGCAAGCGTATCTTCGGGGAAACGGGGCGGCTTCGACTTGCAGACGGATGCCTGATTCTGGGCAGTCAGTTCGACCGCGATGAACTGGCCCAGCTGGTTGCCGGTGACTATCCCTATGTCGCAGTCGGTCGTCGTGACGACGCCGGCGGGCCGGTGCGTTATGTTGGCGCGGATTACGTGACAGCCACGCATGCTCTTGTCCGAGAGGCGCTTGTCGCCGGCCATCGCCGCTTCGCCTTTATCGGCGCGACGGGCCCGGCGGAATCCATCAGCGACCGCTGGCGTGGTTTTCTCGCCGCAATCGAGGGCACGGCGGAACTGGTCTATTCCCACGAAAGCGAAAATGGCGACCCGGCCGAGCAACTGGCCGCCGTTCGCGCCAGCGGAGCGAGCGTCGTTTTTTTTGCCGAAGTGGCCGAAGCGGTGGTCTTCGACAATCAGGCACGCGCCCAGGGGGTGAGCGTCCCCGGCGATCTTTCCATCGTGGTGCTGGGCAGCGGCACACGCACGTATACGCTCCGGTCGCAACGCGTCTTCACCTCCTATGCCATCCCCCGCGAAGAGATGGGCAGGCAGGCGACCTCCATGCTAGTCGAAACCCTCACCAACCCCCCCGGCCCCGTAAAGCAGATACTGCTGGGCTGCGACATCGTGGCGGGCGAAACGCTTGGCTCCCCAAATCAAGGCCCAACTTAATGAAAGAGAACCTGACGTGAGAGAATACAATGCAGATATTCTTGTGGTTGGCGGCGGGCTTGGCGGCGTGGCCGCGGCGCTTGGGGCCCTGCGCAACGGCCGCAGCGTTATCCTGACAGAAGCGTTCGACTGGATTGGCGGCCAGCTGACAAGCCAGGCCGTGCCGCCCGACGAGCACAGCTGGGTCGAGCAGTTCGGGATCACGGCCAGCTATCGCGCCCTGCGCACGGGTGTGCGGCAATATTACCGCGACCACTATCCGCTGACGGACGCCGCCCGGGCGGATCTGACGCTCAACCCCGGTGACGGCAATGTATCTCGCCTCTGCCACGAACCACGCGTTTCGCTGGCGGTGATGGAGGCAATGCTTGCCCCTTACGCGGCCGGCGGCAAGCTGATCATCCTCAAGCCCTATGAACCAATCGCCGCGGAGACCGACGGCGACACCGTACGGGCCGTGACGCTGCGCCATTGCACTACAGGCGATCTCATTTCCTGCTCGGCCCGCTACATTATCGACGCTACCGAATTGGGCGATCTGTTACCGCTGACCGCAACCGACTATGTCACGGGTTTCGAGGCTCAATCCGAAACCGGCGAGCCGAGCGCACCGGCGGAGGCGCAACCCCACAATCAGCAGGCTGTCTCGATCTGCTTCGCCGTCGATCAGGTTGACGGCAATCATGTGATCGACAAACCCGCCCGGTACGACCACTGGCGTCAGGTTGCCCCCGAATTCTGGGGTGGCCCGTTGTTGAGCTGGGACTCGCCCAATCCGCGGACACTGGAGCGCAGCCGCCGGTTCTTCGATCCCAACCCGGTCGACAACGCAACACGCGACGTTGCCGACCAGCGTCACAGCGCCGGCGATATGAGCCTGTGGATATTCCGCCGTATTGCTGCCCGCCATACATTTCGGCCCGGCGCCTATGCCAGCGATATCTGCCTCGTGAACTGGCCGATGATCGATTATTTCGAGGCACCGATCATCGACGTTACCCCCGAACAGTATGCCGAGCGGCTGGCCGATGCGGCAAGCCTGTCCTATTCCATGTTCTACTGGATGCAGACCGAGGCGCCCCGCCCGGATGGTGGCCAGGGCTTTCCGGGCCTGCGCCTGCGCGGCGACATTACCGGCACGGAGCATGGCCTGGCTATGGCGCCCTATATACGCGAAAGCCGTCGCATTCGCGCCCTGACCACGGTGGTCGAGCAGGATCTGTCGCTTGCGGTGCGCGGCGATCGCGGCGCGGTGCATTACCCGGACAGCATCGGTATCGGCATGTACCGCATCGACCTGCACCCCTCGACGGGCGGCGATAATTATATCGATGTCGGCGCCTGCCCATTCGAAATTCCGTTGGGTGCTCTTATTCCCCGCCATAAAACGAACCTGCTGGCCGCTTCCAAGAATATCGGCACCACGCATATCACCAATGGTTGTTACAGGCTGCATCCGGTCGAGTGGAACATCGGCGAAGTGGCCGGCATGCTGGCCGCCTATTGCCTCGACAAGGGCGAGACCCCGCATGGCGTGCATGCCGACGAAAAACGGCTGGCGAAATTCCACATCCATATCGAACGCCAAGGGGTGGAGCGCCATTGGCCTGATATTCGCGGCTACTAGCTAATACGTATAATCTGGGAGGATTATTATGCGCAGGAGTATAGTGAAAATTGCAGTGGCCGGTTTTCTGGTCACATCCGGGCTGGTTTCGCCAGCTTTGTCGCAGGAATTGCGGATGGCCATCTGGAGCGCCAACGAAGCTCATCTGGCCCTGTTCAACGAGATCGCCGATGAGTTCGAGGCGAGCCATCCCGGCGTCAAGATCACCTACGATTCGCTTGCCTACGAAGGCTATGCCACCACTCTGACCACCCAGATCGCCGGCGGCAACCCGCCCGATCTGGCCTGGCTGTTCGACACGACCGCGCCCGACTTCATGGCGGCCGGGGCGCTTTATCCCCTCACCGAAACCTTTGCCAATACCGAAGGTTACGACATGGGCGACTTCCCCCCGGCAACGCTCACCGCCTGGTCGTATGAAGGGGTACAATATCTCTATCCGTTCTCGACATCGCCCTTCGGCGTCTTCGTCAACAACGACATGATCCGGGCGGCAGGCGCAAAGACGCCCGCCGAGATGATCGCCGCCGGCGAATGGAACTGGGACAATGCCATTGCGACGGCGGCAAAAGTCGCGACGACCGGCAAACAGGGATTGATCATTCGTGATTTTGAATACAAAGCATGGGAGAATCTTGCCGAAGTCTATACCGGCTGGAATGCCTATCCCTGGTCGAAGGATACCAAGTCCTGCGCTTTTGCCAGCCCGGAGATGGTTGACGCCATGCGCTTCATCCACGATGCGATCTTCGTGAAGAAAGCCATGCCGGGACCTGGCGTTTCGGCCGATTTCTTTGCCGGGGATGCGGCGATGACGACCACCCAGATCAGCCGCGCATCGCTGCTGCCGAAAGGCGACAAGGCCTTCGACTGGGATCTCGTGCCGTTGCCCACAGGGCCTGCCGGCGACTATGCCGTTACAGGTCGCGCAGGCATTGGCGTCATGGCCAGCGGCAAAAACCCCAAGCTCGCGGCGGAATTCCTGGCGTTTTTCTCCTCCAAGCCCAATGTAGCCAAGCTCGCGCGCTTTTTCCCGCCTGCACGGCAAAGTCTGCTCACCGCCGATGTGCTTGCGGCCGCCAACCCATTGCTGTCGCGCGAGCAGATAGAGGCCGTAGTCATTCGCGGCGTCGCCACCGGTCAATCGACGCAGCAGGTTCTCAATTTTGCCCGGCTGCAACAGACTGTTCGAGCTGGCCTCGACGGTCTCTGGCGACCCGATGCCGATGTCGCGGCTGTCCTGCAAGCGCTTTGCAGCCGTCTTGACCCATTGCTGGCGGCCAATTGACGCTTCGCAGTCATCCGGTGGATGCGAAAGGCAGAAGGAAGAAGAGCCATGACGCTTGCCCTCCAAACAGCGCAAACAGAGGCCCGGCGCGGTTTCTGGACAATGGCGCGGCGTGACGCCGCCACCGGTTATCTGTTCATCGCGCCGCAACTCGTCGGTATCGTCGTTTTCGTGCTCGTTCCGCTGGTACTGGTCTTCTGGTATTCGCTGCATGAATGGAACGTGCTGGCGGGATCTTTCCGGTTCACCGGCCTTGCCAATTACCAGAAGCTGCTCAGCGATCCGGCCATAGGCGAAGTGATGGCCGTGACCGCCGTGTTCTCCGCCGGGCTTGCCCTGCTCAATATGAGCCTGGCACTGGGGCTTGCCTTGCTGTTGAACCAGAAGCTCGCCTTCATGACACTGTTCCGCACGCTGTTCTTTTCGCCGGTGGTGGTGTCGCTGGTCGCCTGGACAATCGTCTGGAGTTTCTTGCTGCAGAACAATGGCGGCATCAACGGCCTCCTGCAAACGATCGGTGTCGAGGGTCCCAACTGGCTGCGCCATCCCACGACAGCGATGATCTCGGTCATCGTCGTGCAGGCGCTCAAGAATCTCGGCCTCAACATGATCCTGTTTCTTGCCGCATTACAGGGCGTGCCGCGGGAACTGTTCGAAGCCGCGCGCGTCGACGGTGTGCCGCGCTTCAAGCAGTTCTATCGCATTACCCTGCCGATGATCAGCCCGACGATCCTGCTCGCTTCCATCGTCACCATCGTCGGCGCGTTGCAGGTCTTTGCGCAGATCATGATCCTCACTCAGGGCGGGCCGGGTTTTTCCACGACGGTTCTCGTTTATTACCTCTATCAGCAGGCCTTCCAGTTCTACCTCTTCGGTTACGGTTCGACACTCTCCATCATCCTGCTGGTCATTGTCGGCGCTCTCACCTTCATCCAATGGCACTTGCGCAGAAAGTTCGTATTCTATGAAAACTGAACTCAGCCCACGCGCGCAGGCGCTGATCTATTTCATACTCTGCGTGCTGCTTGTCCCCTTTGTCTTTCCGACCTGGTGGATGGTCACGTCGTCGGTCAAACCCGTCAGCCAGATATTTGCCTTTCCGCCGGATATCTGGCCGCGCGCCTTCGATTTTTCGTCCTACTCCGACGTTTTCAGAATACAGCCCTTTGCGCTGCAATACTGGAACTCCGCCTATATCGCCGCAATCGTCACCATCGGCACCATGGCAGTGGCCTCAATGGCCGGATATGCCTTTGCGCGCATCAGGTTCCCCTTCGCCAACGCCATTTTCATGGTGGTGCTGGTGGGGTTGCTGATCCCGTCCGAAGTGACGCTGGTTCCGCTGTTCCGGTGTTTCTCAAATGGGGCATGATCAACACGCACTGGCCGCTGATCCTGGTGCCGATCTTCGGTGCGCCGGCGGTCTTCGCCACCTTCATCATGCGCCAGTTCTTCATCTCCCTGCCCGTGGAACTGGAAGAAGCCGCGCGGGTCGATGGCCTCGGCCGGTTGAAGATATTCTGGACCATCGCCCTGCCGCTTGCCCGTCCGGCGCTGGCCGCCGTTGCGATCTTCACATTTCTCGGCAGCTGGAACCTCTATCTCGAACCCATCGTCTTTCTTTCCAGCCCCGACAGGTTCACTCTGCCCCAGGCACTGACACAATTTACCGACGCCTATGGCGGACCGATGTGGAACATCCAGCTTGCCGCCGCAACGATGACCGCCATTCCCGTACTCATCGTCTTCATCGTCGCGCAGAAACAATTCGTCGAAGGCCTCGCCCATACCGGGCTCAAAGGCTAATCGAAAGGCTGACCCATGGCACCCGTTACCCTTAGATCCGTCAAGAAAAGCTATGGCGCACTCGCCACCATCCACGGTGTCGATATCGATATTGCCGATGGCGAATTCGTTGTCCTCGTCGGCCCTTCGGGCTGCGGCAAATCCACCCTGCTGCGGATGATCGCAGGCCTTGAAACCGTTACCAGCGGCGATATCTCGATCAGCAGCCGTGTCGTCAACGAGATCGAACCGAAAGACCGCGACATCGCCATGGTCTTCCAGAACTACGCGCTTTATCCGCACATGAGTGTGGCCCGAAACATGGCATTTTCGCTCGAGCATCGCGGCGGCAGCAAGGCCGAGATCACTGAGCGGGTGAACTGGGCAGCGGATATATTGGGGCTGACGCCATTGCTCGAGCGGTTCCCCCGCCAGCTTTCCGGCGGGCAACGGCAGCGTGTCGCCATGGGCCGCGCAATCGTTCGCAATCCTCAGGTTTTTCTGTTCGACGAACCGCTCAGCAATCTCGATGCCAAGCTGCGTGTGGTGATGCGCGGTGAAATCAAGGCGTTGCACCAGCGTCTGGGGGTCACGACCGTTTATGTCACGCATGACCAGGTGGAGGCCATGACCATGGCTGACAAGATCGTGGTGATGAATGCCGGACGGGTCGAGCAATGCGGAGCGCCGCTCGAGCTTTATGACCGACCCGCCAATCCCTTCGTCGCCGGCTTCATCGGTTCGCCGGCGATGAATTTCATCAAGGGACGGCTTACCGCCGCTGGCTTCGAGGCTGACGGCGTCGTCCTGCCCCTCCCGCCCGGCCCTGCCACAGGCGAAGCGATCTACGGCATCCGCCCGGAACATTTCGAACTGGTCAACCATGGCCTCACAGCAACCGTTTTATTGGTGGAGCCGATGGGGTCGGAAACGCAGGTCACGATGATGATCGGCGATCACCAGGTCATCGGTGTCTTCCGCAAGCGCGTCCAAGCGCAGCCGGGCGCAACCATCCAGGTTCAGCCGGATCTGGCATCGATCCACCTGTTCGATGCCAGAACCAGTCAACGGCTCAATTAGCGGACCGCGCGCCATGACATCGCCTGAATGCAATGATCGCGGAATCGCAGCGCAAGACGGGATTCAATGATTAAAAATCACTGCTTGCGGGAGGCGTTTGGCGTTGAACCTGGGATAGACAGTATGAAATCGACGTGTCAGGTGTTGGAAAGCCGTAATCGGAGGGAGACGCAAATTCGCACGAACGCAACGCGCCGTAATATCGGTCTGGTCCCTTCCCTCTTTCTCGCCGCCGGGCTGATATTCCAGGCAACGATGGCAGCCAGCCCGGCGCAGGCGGTGGAGAGCGTGACCGTTCCACCTTACGAGCCTGCCGTCGGGACTGAGCTTCATTATCGGGTTCAAAAGACGACCGAGACCGATATGTCGCTTTGGTTCGACAGGCCGGAAGCATCATCCGTTGTCATGCGGGGTGATTTCCGTCAATCGGCAACGGTCCTGTCGCGGAACGATGAGGGGATGCGGATGAAATGGAGACTTTCCGCAGACATTCCCCCGGATGCGACGGGTGCTGCGGATTCCTATGCGATGAACGCCATGTTCCGCAATTCGCTCGCCGCTTATGGTGTCGAGGAGCTGGAATTCGACGCGGATCCGAGCGGTGCTCCGACGGCGCTTGTCGGCGCCGATCAGATCATTGCCAATATGGAAATGCTCCTGTCCACATCCTCGTCGGATAACACGGCCTCCCGCATGCTCCAGACCGTTAAAGGTAATCCTCTTGTCGTTATCAACGTGCTTGCGCCGGAAAGCATGATCCTTGCGCTCGGGCAGTCCTCCGAAGCTTTCACGACAGATATCGGGCAGGAATGGACGGTTGCGGGAAGCGAAGAACTGAAGGGGGTGCTCGTTCCGACAAGCACCGTCTGGAAACTCGAAGCCGCCGACAAGGCCCGGCAAACAGCCACATTCAGCGCGACGGTCACCTACGATCCGGCTGCCCTGCTGCAATCCCAGCAATCTTCGATCGATGGCATGATCGCAAGCTTCGCAGACCGGGCGAAACAACTGACCGATGCGCAACTGGCGCAGGCCAGAAGCGCCGGCAAGTCGCGGACTGTGACCTATGTGAATTCAACACGCGACGGCTCGACAATCGAAGTGCTGGAAAACACGGTCGCAAGTGTTGGCGGCATGAAGGTCACCGTGAGTGTGCATATCTGGCGAGAGGATCAGCCACCGGTCCTGCCCGCGCCGCATGCCTGGACCGCCGAGACCCTGTCTGGCCAACGCGTTGAGCCGCTACCCAAAAACAATACGCAGGCTTCGATCGATCTGGACCAGTACCGCCCGAAGGCCGACGCCGATACCGCTTCCTCTCCCAACCAGAATGAGGGTGGCAAAACCTCTGCCGACAGCGGCGGGGACATTGCACCGATTTCGCTCAAGGTCGCAAAGGTGAAAACCTCGATCAATCCCGCTGCCGGACCTGCGGTGGAAATTACCTTGACACCGGAAAGCGCCAAGGCCTTCGAGGATTTCACACGCGCGGCTCTCGGGCAGAAGACCCAGTTGCTGGTTGATGGAGACGTCATCTTCGAACCGGTCGTGAGAGAGCCGATTATGGGCGGCAACGTCACCATCAGTGGCCTTGATTCAGCGCAAGCTCTGGCCGTCGAACGGAAATTGTCGTCTTCGGAGGCCACGATCATTGTGCGGTTGGTGCCATAATCCTGCAAAAGGGAAATGGCGATCGCTGCTGGTCGCCAAAGGACGCGAGCAAGGCAATAACCGGGAACGATCCGTATCTCCTCAAGACTCTCGTAATGTTAGATACGAACCGAGGTCTCCTGCGGCGCTCATCATTTGGCGGATGCGCTCAATCAACTCATCAAGAACGGCAATTCTCTGCGCACCGATTGGCCGTATCGCGTAGTAGGACACTTCGATCTTCGGTTCGAATGGTATCGCCACCACTTCGGCACCGGCAGAGCGCAGGCTGGTATGATCCACGATGCCAACGCCCATGCCCGCCGATGCAAAGTGGCAGCAGTTCAGCATTGACGTTTCCATCGTGCTTATCGGTTGGTGATCTTCGATTGAGAAGGCGCGGTCGAGTGCCAGCCTGAGCGGAGAATTGCGGCCGGGAATGAGCACTCGTTCATCGAGAAGGTCATTTGGCGTGACGACCCGGCGGGATGCCAGTCGATGATCTGCCGTCATTGCGGCAACGGCATAGGAACTGTGCAGAGGCGTGGCGTTCTTGTCCGCCATTCTGGGAGAGCCGAACACCAGCCCGAGATCGTAGCGGTTCTGGTCGACCATATCCCATATATGCCGGCTGTTTTCGACGTCGATCACCAGCGGAATATCCAGCCGGTCGCCAATGGTTTCAACAATCGCCCGATGCAGGTAGGGGCGAACCAGCGATGTTACGCTGCCAATGCGCAGAACGGTGTTCTTGTGCGCGCGTATGTCGTCGGCGGCCTGGGCAATCTGGTCGAGGCCGAGATAAAGCCGCTCGACCTCCCGATAAAACTGTGTGGCTTCGGCGGTTGGCACCAATCTGGCGCCCACGCGTTCAAACAGCCGCATTTGAACGATCTCTTCGAGATCGCGGATAAGGCGACTGACGGCCGGCTGGGTGACGTTCATGGCTTCGGCCGCGGCGGTAATGCCACCGGTCATCATCACGGCTCGAAACGCTTCGACCTGCCTTGGTTTCAGTCTCACCTGGTTTCCTTCCATAACATTGCGGCATGGCTTAAGTACAAAATGCAATTTTTCTTTTGCCAGGTAAAACGTTAATTCGTCTTTTACCCGCAGGGAGCGCGGGCCGGACAACCTGGAGGAGTCCCCGTTATGAAGTTTTCTGTTTTCGCAGCCGCATTGGCAGCGTCTGTTTTCGCCATGCCGTTCGCGAGCGAGGCCCGGGATCTGACCGTTGGTCTTTCCGCCTCCACGACGTCCATGGACCCGCAATTTTATGTCGTCGGCCCGAACAGTGCGATGGCGCGCAACATTTTCGATGGCCTCGTCAATCAGGACGACAAGCAGCAGATACAGCCGGCGCTCGCTGTTTCCTGGAAAATCGTCGATGACAAGACCTGGGAATTCAAGCTGCGCGAAGGCGTGAAATTCCACGACGGCAGCGATTTCACCGCTGAAGACGTGGTCGCCAGCATCAAGCGCATTCCACTTGCCTCGACCAACAGCCCAAGCTCTTTTGCCGCTTACGTGAAGGCTATAACCGAGGTCGAAGCCGTCGATCCGCTGACGGTCCGTATCAGGACTGCCGGCCCAACGCCGCTTCTGCTCAACAATCTCAGTCGTATCGCGATGCTTCCGGCCGAAATGGAAAAGGTTACGACGGGCGAAATGAACACCGGCAAGGGCGTTATCGGCACCGGCCCGTTCAAGTTCGTTTCCTGGTCGCCGGACGACAATGTCGTTGTTGCGCGCAATGATGCCTATTGGGGCGAAAAAGCTGCCTGGGACAAGGTGACCTTCCGGGTCTTCAAGAACCCGAGCGCGCGCGTTGCCGCCATGCTTTCGGGCGATGTCGACATGATCGAAAGCATCCCGACGGCCGATACCCGACGGCTTGAGGCATCCGACAAGCTGAAGGTCGTCAACATTGCCGGCAACCGCATCATGTATCTGCACATGGACCAAGCCCGCGAAGAATCGCCTTTCGCCAAGGGTCCGGATGGCAAGAACCCGCTCCTGAAACCGGAAGTGCGCCGCGCGCTGTCCCTGTCGATCAACCGCGAAGCGCTGGTCGACCGCATCATGGACGGGCAGGGCGTGCCGGCCGGCCAGGTCGTGCCGGAAGGTTATTTCGGTTATGATCCCGCCATCAAGGTCGACGCCTATGACCCGACAAAGGCCAAGGAACTGTTGGCGAAGGCCGGTTATCCCGACGGTTTCCAGCTGACCTTCCATGCATCGAATGACCGCTATCCGAACGATAGCAAGGTTGCGCAGGCCATCGGCCAGTTCTTCAGCCGCGTCGGCGTGAAGACCGAAGTCGCCACCCTGCCGGGCAGCGTCTATTTCACCCGTGCCTCGAACCTCGAGTTTTCGTTCATCATGGGCGGCGCCGCCGTCGAAACCGGTGAGGCTTCGGGCGTTCTTGGGCCGATCCTCGAGACCTACGGCGAAAAGGCGGGTCAGGGCAATCGCGGTCGTTATTCCAACCCGGAATTCGACAAGGCCCTGAACGAAGCCCGCTCGACGCTCGACGACGCCAAGCGTGAGGAACTTCTGAAGAAGGCCACGGAAATCGCGATGACGGATCTCGGTGTCATTCCGGTTTTCTATCTCGCCAACACCTGGGCGGTGAAGAGCGATATCAACTATGCGGGTCGTTCCGACGGTTACACGCTTCCCTATTACGTGAAGCCGAACTGATCGAAGAAAAGGAGCGGTCCACCATGTCTTTCAGCGGTGTATTTCCCTATCTCGTTTCCCCGGTCGATAGCGCCGGCGAGGTGATGCCAGGTGTGCTGACGGATCTGGTGGACCACCTGATCGACGCGGGCGTGCATGGTCTGACGCCGCTCGGCAGCACGGGTGAATTTGCCTATCTCTCCCAGGAGCAAAGACGCCGCGTCGTCGATACCGTGATCTCGGCCAATCGCGGTCGGGTTCCCGTTGTCGCCGGCGTGGCGTCGACTTCCACTGCCGACGCCGTTGCCCAGACGGAATATATGGTCGCGGCCGGTGCGGATGGCATTCTGGCGATCCTCGAAGCTTACTTCCCGGTCAGCGACGAGGGTGTGGAAGCCTATTTCACTGCGATCGCCAGGGCGGCCAAAGGTCGTCCGGTGGTGCTCTATATCAATCCGCAATTCCAGCGTTCCGATCTTTCGTTGCCGATTATCGAGCGACTGAGCCGGATCGATAATATCCGCTACATCAAGGACGCGTCGACCAATACGGGGCGCCTGCTTTCCATCATTGAGCGGACCCGCGGCCGGATGGAGGTATTTGCAGCCTCCGCGCACATCCCTGTCTGCGTGATGATGATTGGCGGCGTGGGCTGGATGGCCGGTCCGGCCTGCATCGTGCCCAAGCAGAGCATTGCGCTCTATGAGGCGGCCAAGGCCGGTGACTGGACGCGTGCAATGGACCTTCAGCGGCCGATGTGGAAGGTCAACGAGATTTTCGCGAAATATTCGATCGCCGCCTGCATCAAGACGGCGCTCGATCTGCAGGGTTTTGCCGTCGGTGCGCCGATGCATCCGCAAATGCCGCTCGGCGAGGCCGCGCGAGCGGAAATCGCCAGTGTGCTGCGCGATGTCGGCGCGCTCTGAGTTTTCTGATCCCACACATTGAAGGCATTGAGAATGAAGCCGATTTCGATCATCGTCGATTGTGATCCCGGTATCGATGACACGATTGCCCTGCTGACCGCATTCGTGTCGCCGGAACTTAAGATTCTGGGCATTACACCCGTCTGTGGCAACCAGCCGCTGGAGCGCACGGTGCGCAATGCGCTGCAGGTCTGCGAACTCGGCAATCGTGCCGACATCCCGGTCTATGCCGGCTGCTTCCGACCGATGCTGCGTGAGCCGATCCATGGCCAGTTTCATGGCAAGACCGGTCTCGGCAACACCGTATTGCCGGAACCGGTGAAGAAGGCGGAAGAGACGTCCGCCGTCGATTTCCTGATCGACGCGCTGGGCAAGGCCGCCGAACAGGGCGAGCGTATCACGCTCTGCTGCCTGGGACCGCTGACCAATGTCGCGGTTGCCTTGCGCATGAAGCCACAGATTGCCGAAGGCATCGAACGTATCGTCATGATGGGCGGCGCTTATCGCGAACCGGGCAACCGCACCATGACCTCGGAATTCAACGTTCTGGCTGACCCGCATGCCGCACATGTGGTGTTTTCGAGCGGCATTCCGCTTGTTGCCCTGTCGCTGGATGCCACGCATCAGGTCATGTTGAAGCCGGAGCATGTCGCCGAGTTTTCGCGTGTCAGCGGCCGTATTTCCGAAACATTGGCCGAGTTGATGGCGTTTTGGGATCGCAACGATGTGCGCCGTTATGGTTCGCGAGGCGGCCCGCTGCACGATCCCCTGGTCATGGCCTATATTCTTGCGCCACATCTGTTCGAAACCCAGAGGGCACGTGTTTTCGTCGAGTATGAAAGCGAGCTTTGCATGGGCCAGACGATTGCCGACTGGTACGGCAAGAGCGGCTTGGAGCCAAATGCCGACATCGTCACCAAGGTCGATGCGGAAGGCGTGATCGCTTTCTTCCTAGAGCGCCTGTCGTGTTATGCCGAAAAGGTCGTCGCATGAAACCCCACAAGGTCATCATCGATGCGGATCCGGGCGTGGACGATGCCGCCGCCATTCTGATGGCGCTTGCCTCGCCGGAAATCGAGGTTCTGGGACTGTCCATTGTCGCCGGCAATGTGCCGCTTCGCGATACGGTCACCAATGCCTGCAAACTTGTCGGCCTGAGCGGACGGCGTGATGTGCCGGTTTATGCCGGTGCCAGCGGTCCGCTGGTGCGCGAACAGGTCTATGGGAAATATGCCCGCATCGGCGCTTTCGACGATACGCTGGTCAAGGCCGGCGATATCGTTGCGGCGGAAGAAAACGCGGTGCGGTTCATCGTCCGCACGGCGCGGGCGGCGGCAGCGGCAGGCGAGCCGGTCACCATCTGCGCTATCGGGCCGATGACGAATGTGGCGCTGGCGTTGATCCAGCATCCGGACGTTGCCCGCGGCATCCGCCGGATCGTTTCGATGGGGGGCGCTTTCACCGCACTTGGCCATCGCACGCCATGGGCCGAATTCAACGTCTATGCCGATCCGCATGCCGCCGAAATCGTCTTCCAGTCCGGCGTTCCGATTGTGCTGATGCCGCTCGACATGACCTTCCAGGCGCTGTTTACGGCCAAACATTTTGAACGGTTCCGTGCCGGCGGCGAAGCGGGCGATGCCCTTTTCAATCTTTTCTCGACCTTCGACCGCAGCGATGTCAAACGCTTCGGTCGACCGGGCGGACCGATCCACGATGCGACGACGATAGCGTGGCTGATCCGACCCGAATTGTTCACCAGCCGCGAGGCTTTTGTCGGCGTTGAGGTCACCGGCCTCACGATGGGTTACACCTATGCCGATTTCTACAAGAAGATGGACCGGGCGGCGAACACCACCGTCGTCACCGATGTCGACGAGGCCGGTTTCATCGAATTGCTGATCGAGCGCATCGCCCGCCATGGCGGTGCAGCGCTCGGCAGAAAAACCCTGGGAGGCTCAAGCTCATGAGCGGATATCTTCTAAGCCGGTCGCTACAAACCGTGCTCACGCTTTTTGTCATGTCGGTTCTGGTCTTTGTCGGCCTCTATCTCGTCGGCAATCCGGTTGACGTTCTGCTGAGCCCGACTGCGACACCGGCGGAACGCCTGCAGGTCATCCAGTCCTTCGGCCTCGACAAGTCGGTTTGGGAACAATACTGGCTGTTCCTCACGCGAGCGCTTTCCGGCGATCTCGGCAATTCCTTTGTGTTCAACCAGCCGGCGCTGACCCTGATTTTGAACCGCATGCCGGCAACGCTGGAACTTGCATTCGTCGCCCTGTTCATGGCGCTTGTTATCGGCATTCCCCTCGGCGTTTATGCCGGCCTCAAGCCGAAGGGCTTTATTTCCAAGTCGATCATGACCTTCTCCATCCTCGGTTTCAGTCTGCCGACATTCTGGATCGGGCTCGTCATGATCATGCTGTTCAGCGTCTATTTAGGCTGGTTGCCCGCATCGGGTCGCGGCGAGACTGTCAACGTCCTTGGCGTGCCGCTCAGCCTCTTCACGTTCGATGGCTTGACGCATCTGCTGCTGCCGGCCTTCAATCTGGCGCTGTTCAAGATTTCGCTGGTCATCCGTCTTACACGCGCCGGCGTGATGGAAACCATGCAGCTCGATTTCGTTCGTTTCGCCCGCGCCAAGGGTCTGCCGGAACGCCGTATCGTCACCGTGCATGTGCTGAAGAACACGCTGATCCCGTTGATCACCGTCATCGGTCTGGAACTCGGCTCGCTGATCGCTTTCGCTGTCGTCACGGAAACGATCTTTGCCTGGCCGGGCATGGGCAAGCTGATCATCGACGCTATCGGCGTTCTCGACCGTCCCGTCATCCTCGCCTACCTGATGATCACCGTGGTGATGTTCAGCATCATCAATCTTCTGGTCGACATTCTGTACTCCATCGTCGACCCCCGCGTTCGCCTTGAGGGGAATTCGTGATGACCGACAACAACAGCTCGACCGTTTCGGTTCATGCCGCCGCAAACAGCGGCGCGAAATCCACCTCGCGTTCCCCCGCACGGGAGGTTGTCCATGCGCTGCTGCACGACAAGCTCGCGCTCGTCGGCATCATACTGGTGACGATCTTTATCGTGGCGGCCATCTTCGCACCGGTCATCGCACCGCAAAATCCGTATGATCTGGCTCAGCTCGACATTCTCGACGGTCGCCTGCCACCGGGTTCGGAAAGCATGTCGGGCATGACCTATCTGATCGGCACCGACACGCAGGGCCGCGACCTGTTCAGCGCCATTCTCTATGGCCTGCGCACCAGTATCCTCGTCGGCCTCTCCAGTGCGGCAATCGCGCTCGTCATCGGCGCATCGATCGGCCTCACCAGCGCCTATGTCGGCGGTCGGCTGGACTCGGTGCTGATGCGTATCGTCGATATCCAGCTCAGCTTCCCCGCGATCCTGATTGCGCTGATTTTCCTCGCCATTCTCGGCCAGGGCGTCGACAAGATTATTCTGGCGCTGGTGGTGACGCAATGGGCTTATTATGCCCGCACGATCCGCGGTTCGGCGCTGGTCGAGCGCAAACGCGCCTATGTCGATGCCGCCCGCTCGATGGCGCTGCCGGACCGCAACATCCTGTTCCGGCACATCCTGCCGAACTGCCTGCCGCCGCTGATCGTCGTCGCCACCATGCGCGTCGCTTATGCCATCATGCTGGAAGCAACGCTTTCCTTCCTCGGCATCGGCCTGCCGGTGACGGAACCGTCCCTTGGTCTGCTGATCTCGAACGGCTTCGAATACCTGCTTTCCGGTGACTACTGGATCAGCCTATTCCCGGGCATCGCCCTTCTGTTGCTCATTGTCGCGATCAACCTGATCGGCGATTCCCTGCGCGACATCCTCAATCCGCGTCGTGAGGGCTAAGATCATGACCAATCCAATTCTTTCGATTTCCAATCTCAACACGGCCTTCCGCGTCGGTGGTGAGTGGCGCAATGTCGTGCATGATGTCAGCTTCGATATCGCGCCGAAGGAAACCGTTGCCGTTGTCGGTGAATCCGGTTCGGGCAAGAGCGTCACGGCGATGTCGATCATGCGGCTTCTGTCGCCGGGCAATTCGCGCGTGGCCGGAAAGATCGAGTTCGAGGGCAAGGATCTTCTGTCGATCCCGCTTGAAGACATGCAGAAAATCCGCGGCAATCGCATTGGCATGATCTTTCAGGAGCCGATGACCTCGCTCAATCCGGTGCTGAAGATCGGTGCGCAGATCACCGAGGTCCTGCGCCAGCATCGCGGCATGACGGAAACCGAAGCGCAGGCGGAAGCCGTGCGGCTTCTGGAAAAGGTCCGCATTCCTTCGGCAAAGTCGCGGCTTAACGAATACCCGATGAATTTTTCGGGCGGCATGCGCCAGCGTGTCGTTATCGCGATTGCGCTTGCCTGTGATCCCAAGCTGCTGATCGCCGACGAACCGACGACGGCGCTCGATGTGACCATCCAGGCGCAGATCCTCGAACTCATCAAGACACTGCAGGAAGAGGAAGGCATGTCCGTTCTCTTCATCACCCATGACATGGGCGTTGTTGCGGAAATATCCGACCGTACGGTGGTGATGTATCGTGGCGAACAGGTTGAGACCGGCACGACGCATGATCTCTTTGCCGGCGCCAAACATCCCTATACCCGCGCGCTGTTGTCGGCAGTACCGCAGCTTGGCTCGATGACCGACAAGGATCGTCCGTTGCGGTTTCCGCAGGTGGACATGGCAACCGGGGAAATCCAACCGGTCAAGCCGACCGAGGATACGGTCAAGCGCAATCACCCACCGATCCTCAAGGTCGACAACCTGATTACGCGCTTTCCGATCAGGAAAGGTTTCCTGCGCAAGACCATCGGCTGCATCCACGCGGTCGAAGGCGTATCGCTGGAATTGCGTCAGGGAGAAACCCTGTCGCTGGTCGGCGAATCCGGTTGCGGCAAATCTACCACCGGCCGCTCGATCATTCGGCTTACCGATGCGGTATCCGGTGAAGTGCAGATTGGCGGCAAGAATGTACTCACGGCCGGCAAGAGCGACCTTGCCGATATCCGCCGCGAAGCGCAGATGATCTTCCAGGACCCGTTCGAAAGCCTCAATCCGCGCATCCGCGTCGGCCAGGCGATCGCCGAGCCGATCATCACCCATGGTCTGGCGCCAGCTTCGCAAGCGCGTCAGCGCGTTGGTGACCTTCTGGAACGTGTCGGCCTTTCCGCTTCGATGGCGGATCGCTTCCCGCACGAATTTTCCGGTGGCCAGCGTCAACGCGTCTGTATCGCCCGCGCCCTGGCGCTGGAGCCGAAGCTCCTGATTGCCGACGAGTCGGTGTCCGCGCTCGATGTCTCGGTCAAGGCGCAGGTCATCAATCTGATGCTGGACCTGCAGGAAAAATACGGCCTCGGCTATCTCTTCATCAGCCATGACATGGCGGTTGTCGAGCGCATCAGCCACCGCGTCGCCGTGATGTATCTCGGAGAGATCGTCGAAATTGGCCCGCGTCAGGCCGTCTTCGAAAACCCGCAGCATGAATATACCAAGCGGCTGATGGCGGCGGTCCCGATTGCCGATCCCTCGCGCCGACAGACACGCCGTATCTCCAATGACGAGATCAAAAGCCCGTTCCGCGCTGCCGATTATGTGCCGCCGAAGCGGACCTACGAGGAAGCCGGCGAAGGTCACTTCGTTCAGATCGCTTAAGGAGACCGCGTCATGATCATCACCTTCGGCTCAATCAATGTCGACTTCGTCTATGAGGTCGAGGACATGCCGCAGCCGGGCCAGACGCTGCTTGCCAAACGTTTCCGCACGGAAGCCGGCGGCAAAGGCGCCAATCAGGCGCTTGCAGCGGCCCGCGACGGAGCCGAGGTGGTGATGGTGGGTGCAGTCGGGCAGGATGGTCTGGCCGAGATCGGCTTGCAGAACCTGAAGACGGCAACGGATATCAGCCGCGTCGCCTCTCTCGGCGAACCGACCGGCAATGCCTCGATCCATATCGACGCCAAGGGTCGAAATATGATTGTGGTGGCGGCTGGCGCCAACCTCGCGGTTTCTTCGAATTGCGTGGAGGAGGATCTGTTGCAGCGGGCCAATGTCGTGCTCATGCAAATGGAAAACGATTTGGCCGAAGTGGAAAAGCTCATCCGCCGCACGCATGCCTCAAAGGCCATCTCGATCCTCAACCTCGCACCGGCATTTCCTTTGTCGGAAGAAGTTCTGTCTTTATGCGATCTGATTGTCGTCAATGAAGACGAAGCCGAGGCTTTGGCGGGTTGGCTCGGTTGCGATGCATCGGCAGAGGCCTTGTCTGTGCGTCTTGGCACCGGCGTTCTGCGCACACTCGGCGGGGATGGGGCGGAAGCCTGCGCGTTTGGCGAACATGTTCGTATCGCAGCCATGCCCGTCGACGTACAGGACACAACGGCAGCCGGCGATTGTTTCGTCGGCGTGCTTGCCGCAGGATTGGACTGCGGCTTGCCGCTGAAGGCGGCGATGCGGCGGGCGTCCATCGCTGCAGCGCTGACATGCTCGCAAAAAGGCAGTCAGAGCAGTATTCCCGAGCGGCGAGTTACGGATTCCGTCGAAAATAGGTGCAACTAACCTGGCTGCATAACGTTGCCGCTCTTTTTTAAGTGGTTCAGGGCCAGAGAAGGCCTGCCACGGCCGTGCTATAATCTATGGTGCCGCTTCCACTGAAAAAGCAGATTTGATGAGTGTTTCGGTATATTCAGCCGTCGGATTGTTGAATATGGCTTCCGTTTCCCCTTCCTCCACAATCTTCCCGTTTCTCATGACGATGACGTAATCCGAAATCGCCTTGATGACAGAAAGGTCGTGGCTGATGAAGATGTAAGAAAGGCCATGCGTCTTCTGCAAATCACGCAGTAGATCGATAACTTGTCCCTGAACGGATCGGTCCAGCGCGGATGTCGGTTCGTCGAGAATGACGACATCCGGTTTGAGGATGATCGCGCGGGCGATTGCGATACGCTGACGTTGTCCGCCCGAGAACTCGTGAGGGTAACGGTTGCGAGCGGCGGGATCGAGACCGACTTCTTTCAGTGCTTCTATTGCCCGCTTGTCCCGTTCCGCTCGGTTCAGTCGTTGCTCATGCACAAACAGGCCTTCCGTGATGATCTCTCCGACCGTCTGTCTTGGCGAAAGCGAGCCATAGGGGTCCTGGAACACGAGCTGCAGACGCCGCCGCAATGGCCGCATTGCCTTCCGATCAAGTCCGGTAATTTCCCTCCCGCCGAAGAAAATACGGCCATCTGCCACAATTAGACGCAGAAGCGCACGACCGAGCGTGGACTTGCCTGACCCGGATTCACCGACGATGCCTATGGTCTGTCCCTGGTGAAGGTTGACATTGACGCCATCGACGGCTCGGAACCTGCGAGACTTCGACAAGAAGCCACCAGGAATTGTATAATCGATCGTCACGCCCTGGCCGGAGAGGACGACCGGCGCCTCTGCACTAATGGCCGGCTTGTGCCCGCTGGGTTCGGCATCGAGAAGCATCCTGGTGTAATCCGCCTGCGGGCGATCGAAGATATCTTCCGTCTTACCGGACTCGACAATCTCCCCACGGCGCATGACAGCCACACGATTGGCAAAATGGCGGACCACGCCAAGATCATGCGTGATCAGGACGATGGCCATGCCGAAACGTTGTTGCAACGACTTCAGAAGGTCGAGGATTTGCGCCTGGATCGTCACGTCCAGCGCAGTGGTCGGCTCATCCGCAATCAGAATATCCGGTTCATTCGCGAGAGCCATGGCGATCATGACGCGCTGGCGCTGGCCACCGGAAAGTTCGTGGGGATAGCTGTCTATACGCCGCTCCGGATCGGGAATTCCCACGAGCTTCAGCAGTTCGAGAACGCGGGCGCGCGCCTCTTTTTTGCTGCCACCCCTGTGGTGAAGGATCGGTTCGGCGATTTGCGCGCCGATCCTGTAGAGAGGATCGAGCGAGGTCATCGGCTCCTGGAAAATCATGGTGATTTTCGCGCCCCGGATATTGTTCAGCTCGCCGACCGGCAGACCGATCAGCTCTCGTCCGCGATATTTTGCCGAGCCTTCAATAACGCCGTTGGATGCCAGCAACCCCATGATTCCCATCATGGTCTGGCTTTTGCCGGAACCGGATTCTCCGACGACGGCAAGCGTTTCGCCCTGCTTGACGTCAAGATCGATGCCCTTGACGGCTTTCACCGTGCCGTCCGGCGTCGTGAAATCGACCTTGAGATTACGGACGGTGAGGATGGTTTCAGATGTCGTATTCATGTCAACGATCCTTGGGATCGAGTGCATCACGCAACCCGTCACCCACAAAATTGAGCGAAAACAGGGTCAGTACGAAGAAGATCGCCGGAAATATCAGGAGCCACGGGGCCGATTGGATATTGTTGGCGCCTTCGGAAATCAGCGCACCCCAGCTCGTAAGCGGCGCCTGCACGCCAAGACCGAGGAAAGAGAGGAAGCTTTCCAGAAGAATGACTTTGGGTACGACGACCGTGACGAACACGACGACGGGCCCGATCGTATTCGGGATGATGTGACGGCGGATGATCTGCCAGTCGCTCAAACCCAAGGCCTGTGCGGCGCCCACAAATTCCCGCCGTTTCAGGGCAAGCGTCTGACCGCGGACGATACGCGCCATATCCAGCCATTCCACCGCACCGATGACCAGAAAGATCAGGATGAAGCTGCGGCCGAAAAAGACCACCAGAACGACCACCAGAAAGACAAAAGGCAGCGAATAGAGGATTTCGACGAAACGCATCATGACATTATCGACACGCCCGCCGATATACCCCGCAGTTGCGCCGTAAAGCACGCCGATTCCGAGCGAAACGAGGCTGGCGAGAACGCCGACGGCGATTGAGATTTGCCCACCCAGCATCACGCGCGCCAGCATGTCGCGACCGTTCGAATCCGTGCCGAAGAAGAAGTACTCGCGGTTGACGTCGCCTTCCAGCTTCAGCGTTCGACCCTCATCTTCGGTGGCGACGACCTTTGTGTTTTCGAATTCGTTGGCGCGGTCGAAATAGCGTGTCGTGCGCGGGTCAATCGGGCTGCTGGAGGTGACGGTTGCCGTGAAGGTCTGCCCTTCGACGGAGAATTCCTTCAGCTCCACGCGCGCCCGGCTGGCAACACCCTCCATCACGCCCTGAAGGTTGTTCACATCCGGGCGCGGCTCAAGGCTCGGCGGGACGGAGACATAGGACGAAAACACCTGATCGTAGGTATGTGTGAGGAAATGCGGACCGATGAACGAGAAAAGCGTGATCAGCAGCAGCATGACGGAACCTGCCATGGCGGCCTTGTTTCGTCTGAAACGCAGGGCTGCCAGCTGGAACAGGCTTCGGCTTTTTACCAATGTTTGAGGGGCAATATTGCCGGGGATATCAGTCATGTCTGACCCTCGGATCGAGCAGGCCGTAGAGAATATCGACCACGAGATTGAACAGGATGACAAAAATGGCGACGAGAACGACGGTTCCCATCACCAATGTATAGTCACGATTGATCGCACCAAGAACGAAGTAGCGGCCGACACCCGGAATAGTGAAGATCGTCTCGATGACTGCCGAACCCGTCAACAGTGCTGCGGCGCAGGGAGCCAGATAGGAAACGACCGGAAGCATCGCCGCACGCATGGCGTGGAATACCACCACGTTGCGCGCCGGAAGGCCATAAGCCTTGGCGGTGCGAATGTGGTCCATCCGCAAAGCCTCGATCATCGCACCGCGTGTCAGGCGCGCGATGACCGCAAGCTGTGGTAAAGCGAGCGCGATCATCGGAAGGATGAGATATCGCAGCGATCCGTCGCCCCAGCTGCCGGCGGGCAGAAGCCCGAGTATGACGGCAAAGACAAGCGTGAGAACCGGTGCGACAACGAAGTTCGGTACGGTAACGCCAACCGTCGAAATCGACATGATCGAGAAATCGAAGGCACTATTCTGCCTCAGCGCAGCCAGCGTCCCGGCAAGAACGCCGCCGACCAGCGCCAGCAAAAGAGCATAGCTGCCAAGTTCCAGCGAATAAGGCAGACCTTTGCCGATCAATTGCGCGACGGTATTGTCCTTGTAGACGTAGCTCGGACCAAAATCGCCGGTGACGGCATTGCCGAGATAGATGAGATACTGGCGCCACAATGGTTCATCCAGATGATAGGTTCTCATCAGGTTTTCCATCGTCTGCGGCGGCAGGGGACGTTCAAGATTGAACGGACCACCCGGTGCGAAACGCATCAGGAAAAACGAAATCGTGACGACGATAAACAAAGTCGGCACCGCACTCGCCAAACGGCGCAGGATAAACGAGATCATGCTTTTTCGGGCTCCGGCATGGCACGGTGGTGTGAGCCACCGTGCCGACGCTGCTTATTCGGAAACGCTCAGGAAGCGGCTGAGGTGTGCGTTGGCAGCATTGTCGACCCAACCCTTGACGCGGTTGGAAACCAGCCAGAGATCGGCCTGCGTCAGAAGCGGAACAACCGGCTGTTCCTTCATGAGGATGGTTTCTGCCTCATGCAGCAGCTTGGAGCGAGCGGCAGGATCCTTCTCGTCGTAGGACTTCTGCATCAGCGCGTCGTATTCGGCGTTGTTGAACTTGGAATAGTTGAAGGTCTTGTTGGAAGATACCGAAAGCGCCAGGAAGTTTTCGGCATCCGCATAGTCGGCAACCCAACCGGCACGCGCCACGTTGAATTTGCCGCCTTCCTGAAGGTAGCCATAGTGCGAGGCGACGTCGAGGTTCACCAGCGACACCTTCGCGCCGAAGGTGTTCTTCCACATATCAGCGATAGCCGTCGCGACGCGTTCATGGTTCGGGTTGGTGTTGTAACGGATTTCGATGGAAAGCGGCTTGCCGCCCTCACCGTAACCAGCGTCCTTCATGAGCTTGAGGGCTTCGTCTTCACGATCAAGCTGAGACAGCGTGGCAAAGTCGGCCTTTGCCGGCTCTTTGTAGGAATCCATGCCCGGAGGAACCATGGAATAGGCCGGAATCTGAGAACCGCTATAGATTTCCTTGGCGAGGAAATCGCGGTCCACCGCCATGGAGAGCGCCTGACGGACACGGACGTCGTTATAAGGCGCTTCGCGGGTATCGAAGGTGTAGTAATAGGTCGCAAGCGTCGGCGAAACGTGAACCTGTTCGCCATAGGCCTTGCGCAGACGGTCGATCTGATCTGCGGAAAAGTTGTAGGCGAGGTCCATTTCCTTTGCTTCGAAACGACGAACGGATGCGGCCTGATCGTCGATCGGGTAGAAGATGACCTTGTCGATCTTGGTGTTGGATGCATCCCAGAAACTGGTGTTCTTGACGACCGTCAGGCTGTCATTGGGAACATGCGCTTGGAGTTTATAGGCACCGTTCGAGACCATGACGCCGGGCTTTACGAAGTCGGTGCCATTCTTTTCGTAGCTTGCCTTGGAGATTGGCAGAGCCGCCTGGTGAGAAAGGAGTTCAAGGAAGAAAGGTGTCGGGCGCTCGAGTGTGATCTCAAGGGTCTTGTCATCCACCGCCTTGACGCCAAGCTGGTCAACCGGAACATCGCCCTTGTTGATCTTTTCGGCGTTCTTGATCGGGTAAAGAATATTTGCATATTTTGCGGCGGTCTTCGGATCTTCGACGCGCTGGTAGGAGAACACAAAATCTCCGGCCGTTACCGGCGTGCCATCCGACCACTTCGCATCCGCACGCAGTTTGAACGTGTAGACGGTACCATCCTCAGACAGTGTCCAGCTTTCCGCCGTACCGGGAACGATCTTGCCGGCGGCATCGTAAATGGTGAGACCTTCATAAAGGTCTTTCAGGATAAAGGCTTCGATGTTGATGGAGGTCTGTGCCTGATCGAGCGTCTGCGGTTCCCCGGCATTGCCGCGGTGTAGAACTGTTTCTGCAAGTGCAGAACTCGCCCCAATCAGAAGCGATCCTACCAGCAGAGTGGCGCGAGTTGTTGTTTTTATGGACATCGTTTCTCTCCCCGTGAAGATTTTGAGTCTACAAACAAGGCGATATTGCTCCGAAGCGCAACAACAATAAATTGTGAGTTGATGGGAAGCCGTGACCTCGGCAGACAAAGAAAACCGCCCAAGTGGGACCTGTGATCGCTACAGATCGCGATAAGCCACCCCATGTGTTGATGACCTACAGCCGGTTCGAACGCCTTATTGGAAAGCGCCGTAACCTCATCGATGCTCTTTCAATGTCCGGACTGTCGACGACTGACCTGAATACCCCAGAGCAGAAATCGGAACCCGGGGGTAATACCTGCGCGATACGAACCTTATCTCCGAACCGCGTGGCGTCGAAGACGGTAATGCAGACGCAAGCGTCACTCGCTGGGCGCCACTATGTAAAAAGGCCCTGCGATCTCTCGCAAGGCCTTGATACTTAAGAATTCGGATGGTGGGCGTGACAGGGATTGAACCTGTGACCCCTACGATGTCAACGTAGTGCTCTCCCGCTGAGCTACACGCCCTCCGTGGCGGCGGATAGACCACAAAACCGGTTCATGCGTCAACTGCTTTTTTTCGGTTTTGTGAAGGTTTTTTGAGAGGCCTTACGCCACAAGGAGTTTGTTGACCTCATCCACCAGATCGCGCAGATGGAACGGCTTGGAAAGCACCTTGGCGTCCTTCGGAGCCTTCGAATCGGCATTCAGCGCAACGGCTGCAAAGCCGGTAATGAACATGACTTTCAGGTCCGGGTCGAGTTCGGTCGCGCGCCGCGCAAGCTCGATGCCGTCCATTTCCGGCATGACGATATCGGTCAGCAGAAGCGAAAAGGGCTCTTCGCGAAGCCGGTCATAGGCGCTGGCGCCATTGTCGAAGGAAGAAACCTTGTAACCGGCTTTTTCCAGCGCCTTGACGAGGAAGCGGCGCATATCGTTGTCGTCTTCAGCGAGAAGAATTTTCTGATTCATCATAAGTGACCGTAACTACTCAATGTTTGGAATACCCTAGCCCGATTATAGGATTTTCACGGTAAATATCCTGTGAACGCGTGAATCGGTATAGCGCTGATTGGGCGATAGTATGGACTTGCCGCGCCGTAACTGGCAACATGAACATCCTGATAGTTTTGCGACATGGTAAATGACCCTGAATGGACTGGATAACGGGTGAATATGAGCTGTTCGAAGTAACGGAACCTGCCGTTCAAACCCTGCCATTCGTCTATAATTCGCCCCATAGCGGCCGCTGCTACCCGATTTCCTTCCTGGAATCGGCAAGGCTCGATTCGCACGAGATCCGCCGCTCCGAAGATCACTTCGTCGACGAGTTGTTCGCGGCAGCACCGGAGATCGGCGCGCCGCTTCTCAAAGCGAATTTCCCGCGCGCCTATCTGGACGTCAATCGCGAGCCCTACGAGCTCGATCCCCGCATGTTCGAAGGCACGCTTCCGCCTTATGCCAATATCGGCTCCATGCGGGTCGCCGGCGGTCTGGGAACGGTGCCGCGCATCGTCGCCGAGAATATGGATATCTATGCCCACCGCCTGCCGGTCGACGAGGCGCTTTCGCGGATCGAGACGATCTACAAGCCCTATCATGCCTGCCTGCGCCGCCTGCTGTCTCGCACCCACGCCAATTTCGGAATGGCGGTGCTGATCGACTGCCATTCCATGCCGGGCAATATCCGCGTTGCCGGCTCGAATCTCAGACCGGATGTGATCATCGGCGATCGCTACGGCACCAGCGCATCCCAGGAAGTCTCCCGCGCCGCGCTGCATTTCCTTGAGGAACTGGGTTTCGTCGCGGTCTGCAACAAACCCTATGCCGGCGGCTTCATCACCGAACATTATGGCCGACCCATCCGCTCTCTCCATGCGCTGCAGATCGAGGTCAACCGGGCGCTTTACGTGGACGAAAAGACGCTTTTGAAAAAAGCCGATTTTCCCGCCATTCAGGCGTCGCTTGAAATCTTCATGCGACAGCTCGGCGCCTTCGTTTCCGAATACGCGATAGAAACGTCGCTCGCTGCCGAATAGCAGCTCGAATTATCCGCTATTTCGATCTTTTATCCCGGATCGTCTGGCGGCCCGCCGGACAAAAAAAACCGCGCCTTGGCGCGGTCAAGTCTAGGGAGGAAACACCCAAGGAGGGTATTTACAGTCAAAGACTGTAGGATCACGCTACGCAGTAATTGCACAATTGTCAATCATTTTATTTTATGCATATTTTTTAGGCTTATGCTGAAAATATGGAAACACCGGCGCCGTCATTCGTATGAGTGGACGGCGGATGCGATTCCGGTCTATGCATTGCCCCATAGAATTCAGACCCAATATTCAGGCAATGAGGTTCGCATGCTGCCCGACCGGGATTTCTTCTTCAAACTTGCCGATGCCGCCAGCGCCGAAACGCTTCCCCGCTTCCGCACGGGCATTGCCGTCGCCAACAAACAGGATGGCGGCTACGATCCGGTGACGGAAGGCGATCAGGCAGCGGAAACAGCCATTCGCGCCCTGATCGAGGCCCGTTTTCCGCAGCATGGCATTCTGGGCGAAGAACACGGCAATATCGGTCTCGACCGCGAGCATATCTGGGTCATCGACCCGATCGATGGCACCCGCGCCTTCATTTCCGGCGTGCCGGTCTGGGGCACGCTGATCGGCTTCCAGTCGGCCGGCCGCGCCACCATGGGCATCATGGAACAGCCCTTCACCAAAGAGCGTTATTTCGCCGATGGCGAGGCGGCGTGGTATTTCGGGCCGGATGGCGAGCGGAAAATCCGCACGCGCGACTGTGCTTCGCTGTCAGACGCCGTGCTGTTCACCACGAGCCCCCACATCTTCACCGCGGAGGAAAAGACCCTGTACGAAAAAGTGCAGGATCAGGTCCGCCTTTTCCGCTACGGCGTGGATTGTTACGCCTATTGCCTGCTTGCGGCCGGCCACGTCGATCTGGTGATCGAATCCGGCCTGAAGCCCTATGATGTCGGCGCGTTGATCCCGGTCATCGAACAGGCCGGCGGCATCATGACGACCTGGGATGGCGGGCGTCCGGAAAATGGCGGCCGCATTCTCGCAGCCGGCTCAAAGGCGGTGCACGAACAGGCGCTCGCCATTCTCTCAAAACTCTGAGGCAGCCCGCTTAAGCGGCCATCACTCCGGCGCGAAAAAGGCGTCGATGGCCGCCAGCGCCTGTTTGCGGAAAACATCGCGCTCATGCAGCAATTCGTGGCGCGCACCGGTGATCGGAAGAAGCTGCGCTGCCCGGAAATTGCGTGAGAGTTCTTCCTGCGCCTTATAGGGCGTGATGGTATCCAGCATCGGCGCCAGAATAAGGGTCGGAATGGTGATATTCGTCAGATGGTCCTGACGGACCACCCGCCCCATGGTCTTCAGCGCCTCATAGACCCAGCGCGCCGTCGGCGCACCGATGAAAAGTTCCGGAAACTGCCTGTGCAGCGAGAGATTTCTTGTAAAACGTCTGGCGTCCGAGGTGAGCGGATTGCCGTCGAAATCCCGCTCCCGCTGATCCTTGCCGAGCTGAACCCGTCCAAGGCCAACGAGACTTAGAGCCGTCGCCACCGCCCGAATGACGGATGATGGGACGGATTGCTGGCTGTCCAGCTCGATGAAGGGCGAACAAAGCGCCAGACGGTCGATCCGGTTCGACAGGCCGGGTGCGGCGGCAAGCGCTGCAAGCGCGCCGGTGGAGTGCGCGATCATGAAGAATGGCAGCCGCGTATCCGGCAACACCACCTGTTCGAGAAAAAGGCTGATATCACGCTGGTAGTCTGAGAACCGCCGCACATGCCCGGCACCCGGTTTTTTCAGCAATCTTTCGGAACCGCCCTGCCCGCGCGTATCGAAGGTCGCAACCCAGAAACCCATGGCGGTAAGATCGCGAACCGTTTCGAAATATTTCTCGATACATTCGTTCCTGCCATGCAGCAGAACCACGGTTCCGCGAGCCACCTGGCGGCTGGCGCGAAAGATCGCATAGCGAAGCTGTTTGCCGCGATCGCCGGTAAAATATCCGACGGTATGGTTGCCGGGAACCGGGTTGTCTTCGCTCTCGCGCAATGTGGCTTCGATCATCGGTCTTTTCCGGCTTTTCTGCCTTTTCGGGATAGGTCGGCGGCGCGGGAAGGTCAAAGAAAAAATTGCCGGAACCGTCGGTTAAAGCAGTCGCGGTTCCGGCGAATAAGACAGAAGAAGAAGGGACGTTATTGCTTCTGTCCACGGAGAATGTCTCCGATGACCGATGTTTTATGGCTCTCAAACTGAACGATGCCGGAACCTGACGTTCAGCCATGGTTCATGTTGCTTTCGCCTTTTCACGCCCCCCTTGACGCAGCCGCAGGCCATTCCCATCTCATTCATGCGGTCGCCAGAACGGGATCGTGCCACATGTCCGGCCGTCGCCAGAACGGGACGCCGGGCTTAACCGCAAACAGTCGCTTCTTAAGGAGGACACCATGCGTCACGTTGATTTTTCCCCTCTCTATCGTTCCACCGTCGGCTTCGACCGTCTTTTCTCGATGCTTGACGGCCTCGGCCAGCCCGAGCAGGCCCAGTCCTATCCGCCCTACAATATCGAGCGGACCGGCGAAAACACCTATCGCATCACCATGGCCGTTGCCGGTTTCGATGAGAACGAACTCAGCATCGAATCCCGCGCCAATGCGCTGACCGTGAAAGCCGAGAAATCCGCGGATGAGAAATCCACGGAAGGCGAGTTTCTCTATCGCGGTATCGCCACGCGCGCTTTCGAACGCCGCTTCCAGCTTGCCGACCATGTCGAGGTCCAGACCGCTTCCCTGAAGAACGGCCTGCTCCACATCGATCTCGTCCGCAATATTCCGGAAGCCATGAAGCCGCGCCGCATTGCGATCTCGTCCGACAGCGCCGATGCGCCGAAGACCATCGAAGCCCAGATTTCGCCGGCTCAGGTCAACTAAAGGCCACCCGGAAAAATACCGGATCACGGCCCGCAGCATGGATTTTCCCTGCTGCGGGCTTTGCTTTTTTGCTCAGATCTTGAACCGGTCCATCAGGAAATCGGGGCGGACGCCATATCCATCAGCAATTTCAGCCAGTTCGGCATCGGAATTTTTCGCAAGAATGCCGGTTCTGACGAGACAGGAAGCAAGGCTGGCGCGGAAGGCTCCCGCTATGTCATGTTCGAGACTGTCACCGATACAGATGATGCGGTCTGAAGCCGGGTTGCTCAAAAGCGACTGCGCGTGCTCATATATGGCAGAGTAAGGCTTGCCGAACCAGCGAACGGGGCCGCCGAGCTCCTGATAGGCAAGCGCGATGCTACCCGCACCCGGCGCGACGCGCCCGCCGGTCGTCAGCTTGTGGCGGTCGGGATTGGTGCAATAGCATGGCACACCGCGCTGTGCGGCCGGTTCCAGCATCAAGCGGTAGATGGAGAGCGGAACCTTCTCCGCTTCGCTTCCCGAAACGATCACGATATCCGCAATCCTTGCATCATTGACACTTTCAAAGCCAAGACGGTCGGCAAGATTGCGGTCGCCGCCGCTGGAGATGGTCAGGCAGCGTGTGCGTTCGGTTCCGCCAGCCGTTTTCCGGGCAAGGATATCATGGGCGACATCCCCGGATGTCAGGAAATGATCGAAACCCGCGCGATCAAAGCCGAGTTTGACCAGCCGCTCCGCATTATAATCGCCGCTGCGGCCGGAGTTCGAAAGAATGACGACGGTCTTTCCCAGCTTCTTCAAATAAAGCAGCGCATCATTGGCACCCGGATAGGCATGCTCGTCATCCCGCAATACGCCGAACTGGTCGATGAGGAAAACATCGTAACGGGCCGCAAGAGCGGCAAGGTTCGTATGGGGCGCGATATTCATGACCAGCGGGCCTTTCCGGCAAGAACGAGCGAGGCGGTGCCGACGGCCGCCTCCGCCGAACGGGTAGGGAGAAACGGTACGCCCAGCGCCTTTTCCCGCATGCAGGTCCAGGCCGGGTTTGCCACGCCGCCTCCGACCGAACGCACGGATCGTACAAGAGGGCCGCCGAGCGCGGCCAGCCGGTCGTAACCCGATTTCTCGATGGCTGTGATGCCTTCCAGAATTGCCTGAAAGAAAACGAGATCGTCGGCCGGGCGCGGCTCCATTTTGGGCGGATGGGCCGCATCATTGATGGGGAAGCGCTCGCCAGGCTTGATGAGCGGATAATAGTCGAGACCCGTCGGCTCATCCGGCCGAAGATGCGGCGTCATGGCCTTCAGCTGCCCGCTATCGAAAAAGCTGCTTATGACGGCTCCACCGGAATTGGAGGCCCCGCCGGCAAGCCAGAAATCGAGAATGCGATGCGAATAGATGCCGTAGTCCGCCGCATCGATGGGCCAGGCGGAGGCAAGCTTGACCACCAGAGTGGAGCCGAGTGCCGTAACGCCGTCGCCGATGGCAGCGGCACCGGTGGCGAGAAAAGAGGCGCAGCCATCCGTCGTACCCGCATGGTAACGGCACCCGGAAGGCAAACCGAGGGACCGTCCGGCAGTACCGACCTCCGACAGGACAGCGCCCGCACGCCAGACCTTCGGCAGAAGCTCGATGTCCATGCCGCAGTTTTCCAGCCATTGAGGCCAGGTCTCGGAAGCAAGATCGTAACCGGTCTTGAGCGCGTTGTTCTCGTCGCTCAAGGGCACATCGAGGCCAAGCTGCATGAGAATCCAGTCGGCCTGATGCACAATTGCCCTCACGCCAGGCTGGCGTGACAGGTGAATGGCGCAAGCGAGCGCCGACGTCGCGCCGCGCGCCGGGCTGTTGGCAGGCGCATGCCGCGCGATGTTGTCGATAATCGCGGCATCGGGGCAGGCGTCGTTATACATCAGGACATTGCCGACGACCGCACCCTCGGCGTCAATGGCGAGCACCGTACCCGAGGTACCATCGACCGCGATCCCCTCCACGGCGGCGAGGGAAAGGCGCGAAGCGAGTTCGGTGAGACAGACCTTCACACCGTGCCACCAGACGACCGGCGAGCGGGCCGCCACCGCATCAGGAAAAGGGAAGGCCGCCATGTCCAAAGGCGTTCCATCGGCGGCGAGCGCCGCCACCCGCACCCCCGACGTGCCAAGATCGATCCCCAGAGCCGCGGCTGGTAACGGCGCGCCTGTCATGCCTGCCGGCTCGCCTTGCGGTCGAGCGCCTGACGGTACTGCTCGGCCTCCCAGTGGGTAAGTTCATACTCCTGCGCCTCATCGAGATAGACAACCGGCGCATCCGCCGGGATTCGGGAAACCACCTCGGCCAGACACCGCGCCATCACGCGACCGCCATCCGTCAGTTCGTTGGCCAGCAGCACTCCCCGACCCGGCACGAGCAGCATCTTGGGAACATTGAGACCCCGTGAACGACGTTCATCGGCATAGGTAACGGCAGTCTCGCCACCGGCGAGAACGCCGATTTCCGTGCCCAGGAAGATGACGTGGTCTGGATAGAGCGAGCCGCGGGTTGCAACAGCCAGGCTCGCTGTACCGAGCGCCGTCTTGTGGCTCCCGGCATCCCGCGCCGCGTGGAAATCCGACCCCGCTGCCAATGTTTCAAGCCCCACCGGATCGGCTGGCGTTACCCGGCGCTCTTCCATGCGCAGCGCGGCGCTGACCCTTTCGATGCGCTCCCACACCTCCTCCACCGTCTCTCCGGTAATGATGATGCCATGGTTAAACAGGATCAGCACATCCGGCCTGCTGTCGGCGACACGGTCGATCTCATGCGCCAGCGGTGTGCCCGGACGACGGTAGGGGATGGTGACGCAGGCAAGATCCGGCACTGCCGCCATTCGCGCCGCGATAAGCCGTTCGCGATCCGCAAGCACGGAAAGTGCGATCGTGTCGACGCAGTGATAATGGGCGACGATCGCCTGCGGCAGCACCGCGTGAAAACTCGTCTCGATGGACGGGCGAAGGCCTGAGCTATTCCGTTCCGCAACCACAAAATCCGTCGCCTTTTCGGCACCGGGATCACCCGAGCGAAGCGCCTGCACCAGCGGTGCGACCTTCACCGGCACCATGATGTCGCGCTCTCCGGCATGGGCAAGCCAGGTGCCGGAAGCCTTCACCCACATCACGCCATCACGCTTGAAGGAGATATTGCCGCCGGCTCCCTGCGTTTTCAGGATGTCGCTGCCGATCGCCTTCGAAAGAGCGAGAAACGCGGCAAAATCTTCCGCCGGAATATCTGAAACCATGCCGCCATCCTCCAACTACCTCAACCAGCCTGCGCATCTGACAAATGATTGAGTGAACTTTCTCCAATAACCATAAATAAATGACGCAAGTACGTCAACAATGAGAATTTTCATCAAATATGTTGACTAATATCAGCCATTATGATCATTCTTCTTCATCGGCAAGGGAGATGCCGGAGGAGCAGCCATGAATGATACAGAGCGCCACAAGGCCATCATCGAGCTTTTGCGCGAGACGCCATTTGCATCCGTCCGCGACCTTCAGCAGCGCCTGAAAGCTTCGCCCGCCACCATTCGCCGCGACATCGACAAACTGCATGAGCTTGGTCTCGCCAGAAAAGTCTATGGCGGTATTTCCGCCAGCGATGCCGGAGACAGCGCGCGTCTTTCCGCGCGCCCCTATGACGAGAACCGTGACATCGCCGTCGAAGCCAAGCGGGCGATTGCCGCAAAGGCAGCGTATATGGTGCGCGATGGAGACGCCATCATCGTGCATGCCGGCTCCACCTGCTACCAGCTCGGCACATTGCTTGCCCGGCGCAATGTGCGCCTGTGGACCAACTCGATGCCGCTTGCCGCGCATCTTGGCGAACACGGCACCTGCCAGCTTTCGCTCTCCGGCGGCGCGCTTTATCGCGAACCCGGCATTATCCACGATACGGCCGCCGGTTCGCCGGGGTTCTTCGCATCGCGGTTCTTCGTCGGCACGCAGGGTATCAGCAGCAAGGGGCTGCTCGAATCCCATCCGCTGCTCGTGAAGGTCATCGGCGAACTCGCGGCCTGCGCCGATGAAATCGTGCTTTTGGCCGATAGCCGGAAATTTTCCATCCAGCCCCGCAACGTCGCCCTGCCGCTCTCCCGTGTCGGCACGATCATCACGGATGATGGCCTGACCGATGCGAACGCGAAGATGCTGGAAGAGGCAGGCGTCACCATCACCATCGCGACCATGGGAGGGGAGAATTGACCCCGTCCCCCATCGCCGTCTTCGATCTCGGCAAGACCAATTCGAAACTCTTCGTCCTCTCGCCTGAAGGCAAGCTTGTCGATGAGGCGCGCACAAGGCCCGTCTGGCGGCGAAATGGTGACATCAACATTCTCGATGACGACGCCCTTTTTACATGGATGAAGAATGAACTGGCGCGCGTGGTTTCAGCCCACGGCGTCGACCGGGTCATCTTCTCGGGGCATGGCTGTACCTTTGCACTGACCGCCGGCGATGCGCTCGTTCATCCCATTCTGGACTATGAACAGGAACCGCCCGCCGATGTCACCGCCCGCATCGATGCCCTGGTGCCGGATTTTCATGAAACCTTCTCGCCGCCGCTACCGCTCGGCTTCAATTACGGCCGTCATCTTCTCTGGCTGAACGAACGCGACCCGGCGCTTCTCGAGCAGGCCGACGCCATTCTTGCTTATCCGCAATTCTGGAGCTGGAAGTTTTCCGGCCGCAAGGTTTCCGAAGTCTCCTATCTCGGTTGCCATTCCCATCTCTGGGCGCCGCTCGAAGACGACTACAGCAGCCTTGTCGACCGCATGGGTTGGCGCGAAAAGATGCCGGCATTCGCACCGGCAGGCAGTGTGATCGGCAAACATAGCGTAACTCTCGAGGACGGGTGGACCGTCGATATCGACGTCCATAATGGCGTCCATGACAGCAATGCCGCACTTTATTTCTACCGCTCGCTCGGCTTTTCCGATTTCACACTGATTTCGACCGGCACCTGGGTGATTGTCCTCAATCCGGCAAGTCCGCTCGAACGTCTCGATTCCGAGCGTGACATGCTCGCCAACGTCACCATCGACCACCAGCCGGTCGCGACCATCCGCTTCATGGGCGGCCGGGAATACGACATGGCGAGCGGTGGCTGGACCAGGCCCGTTATCGCCGAGGCCATTGCCTCGGTCATCGCCAGACGTTGTTTCGCCCTGCCCTCCTTTGCCGCAGGCGGCCCGTTGCAGGGCCACATCGGACATTTCACGGGCCCGGCCATCGCCGGAGAGGAACGTGCCGCGGCCGCCCTGCTTTACGTCGCATTGATGACGGATCTCTCGCTCGAACTCATTGGCTCGCAAAACGCCATCATCATCGATGGCGGCCTGGTGAAAACGGGGCTTTACGCCTCCATTCTCGCAGCGCTGCGCCCTGGCCAGACGATCCACATCAGCGCCAATCCAGAAGGAAGCGCCTTCGGCGCGGCGATGCTCGTTTTCGACGCGCTCGGCATCAACCCTTTCATAAACGACTGCGCGGTGGCGCAACCGGCGGCCATTCCCGACCTCGATGCCTACAGACATGCATGGCGGCGGCAGGTGGATGCGATGGCGGAAGAAACCATGGCGAGAAACAGCGACTACAGGAGGCCGGCATGATGCAGCCGATTGTTCAGCTCACTGGCCTCCGCAAATCGTTCGGCGGCGTCAAGGCATTGAAAGATGTGAACCTGGATATCCATCCCGGTGAAGTGCATGCCCTGATGGGTGAAAATGGCGCGGGCAAGTCGACGCTGATCAAGATTCTTTCCGGCCTCTATACGCAGGACGAAGGAACGATCACCGTGAATGGCGAAGCGGTGAACTTTTCTTCCACCCGCGACGCCAATGCCGCCGGTATCGCAACGGTGTATCAGGAGCTTCTGCTGTTTCCGGAACTGACCGTCGCGGAAAACATCTTTCTGGGCAACTATCCGCGCAGGGCCGGCGGTGTCATCGACTGGGCGGCAGTCCGCTCAGGCAGCCGCAGCCTTCTCGAAACGCTCGATGCGCATGATCTCGATGTCGATGAAAAGGTTGCCAATCTATCGGTCGCCCAGCGCCAGTGCGTGGAGATTGCCAAGGCGTTGTCCAAGGACGCCAAGGTGCTGATCATGGACGAGCCAACCGCCTCGCTGGTTGAATCGGATGTGCAGCGCCTGCTCGATATCGTCCGGCAATTGCGCGCCCGTGGAGTCGGCATCCTCTATGTCAGCCATCGCATGCCGGAAATTTTCGCCGTCTGCGACCGCGTCACCGTCTTGCGGGATGGCGCCTATGTCGCAACCAAAACCATTAACGACGTCGATGAGGCCACTCTGGTATCCCTGATGGTGGGCCGCCCTATCGAAAAGCTTTTCCCAAAGGTGGATGTGCCGATAGGCCAGCCCGTCCTCGAGGTCACAAGCCTCAACCACGGCAAGCGCGTCAGGGACATCTCCTTTGCCGTGCGACAGGGCGAGATTCTCGGCATCGCAGGACTTGTCGGCAGCGGACGCACCGAACTTGCGCTCACGCTTTTCGGCATGACGCCAGCCATATCCGGTGAAATCCGCCTTGATGGAAAGACAGTTACGATGACCTCTCCGTCGCAGGCGCGCAATCTCGGCATCGCCTATGTGCCGGAAGATCGCGGGTCGCAGGGTCTCATCAAATCGATGGCGATCCGCAAGAACGTTACCATGGCCACGCTCGACAGGATATCGAACGGCATTTTCATTCGCGCCGCCGCTGAAATGAGCCGGGCGACCGAAGCGATCAAACGTTTCGGTGTGCGCTGCCGCGACGCCGACCAGCCCATTGGCCAGCTTTCCGGCGGCAACCAGCAAAAGGTGGTCATAGCCAAATGGCTGGAAATCAAACCCCGGGTGCTGATCCTCGATGAGCCGACACGCGGCGTCGATGTCGGCGCCAAATCGGAAATCCACGCGATCATGGGCGAGCTTGCCCGCGAGGGCGTCGCCATCATCATGATTTCCAGCGAACTGCCCGAGGTCCTCGGCATGAGCGACCGGGTAATGGTCATGGCCGAAGGCCGGGTCACCAAAATTCTTGATCGCAGCGAGGCCACGCCCGAGCGTGTGGGCGCCGCGATGACGGCACATCGCAGAGAGGAAAAAACGTTATGAGTCCCCTCGGCAATGCACCGGCCAAAAGCATAACTGGCGCACGCGTCGGCCAAAGCGCCTATCGGCGGTTTGTTTCGGATTACGGACAGGAAATCTTTGTCCTCGCGGCAATCGTCACGCTGTTTGTTTGCGTGACCATCGTGAACCCGCGTTTCATCGCCGTAAATAATCTCAACACAATCCTTTCTGGAAACGCCTATATCGCCGTCGCGGCAATCGGCATGGCGATGGTGATCATCACCGGCAATATCGACGTCTCCGTCGGGGCCTTGATCGGCGTGCTCGCAACGGTTGCCGGAACACTGGCGACCTCCGGCTATCCGGTGTGGGTCGCCTGGACCGTCCCCCTTCTCGTCGGCATCGCCATCAACACTGTCATCGGCCTGCTCGTCGCTTATGCGCGCATCCCGTCGATCGTGGTGACGCTGGGGGCGCTTTCGATCCTGCGCGGCGGCCTCATCAGCGTCACCGGTGGGGCCTGGATATCCAATCTGCCGCCGGCCTTTCTGCTTGCGCAACAGAAGCTGCTCGGCGTTCCGATACCTTTGATCGCCATGGTCGTCCTCACCCTGCTCGCGGCCTTCTGGATGCGCAACTCAGCCTTTGGACGTTCACTTTACGCGCTTGGCGGCAATCCGGAAGCCGCCGTCGCCAGCGGCATTCCGGCCGAGCGGCGCATCGTTCAAGTTTTTGCGATCCACGGCTTTTTTGCAGGCCTTGCCGCCATCCTGTTCGCAACCCAGCTGCAGGTCATCCAATCGACGGTTCCGCCCAATCTGGAGCTTACGATCATCACGGCCGCGGTCATCGGCGGGGTGTCAATTCTTGGCGGCACCGGCACGGTCATCGGCTCGACTCTCGCGACAATCCTCTTCGCCACCATCGGCTCGGCCCTGATCTTCGTTAATGTCTCCGCCTACTGGCTGCGGGCGGTCATCGGTCTGCTGATCCTCATCACGGTGCTTGCCGATATGCTGCGCCGCCGTCGCAGGAGCATTTGAAAACCATGATTCCCAAGTCGCTCATCCGGCACGAAACTTTCCTGGCCATCCTGCTAGTCATCATCCTTGCCGTGTTGTCGTTCCAGTCGGACAAGTTTCTCACTGTTTCCAACCTTCTCAATCAGGGCCGCCTGATGACGGAAATCGGCCTGATCGCGCTCGCGATGACCTTCGTGATCGCCACCGGCGGTATAGATCTTTCCGTCGGCTCGATCCTCGGTCTCACAGCCATTCTGCTCGGCGTGTTCTGGCAGAAACTCGGTATGCCTTTGCCGCTGGCAATGGCGGCGGCTGTGGCCGCAGGCACCTTCGCGGGCTTCGTCAACGGGCTTATCATCACCCGTTTCAATGTTCCGCCGCTGATCGCCACGCTCGGAACGCTGGCGCTCTATCGAGGCCTCGCCGAAGGCATCAGCCAGGCGCGCTCCGTTCGCGGTTATCCGGAATGGTTCTTCATGTTCGGCCAGGGCGCGGTGCTCGGCATTCCTACCCAGCTCTGGCTCTTTTTTGCCGCAGCTGTCATCGCCGCCGTCATTCTTGCCTATACGACCTGGGGACGCAGCACCTATGCGATCGGCGCAAACGAGACCGGAGCACGGTTCTCCGGCCTCCCCGTCGAGAAGACCAAACTCGCCGTTTATACCGCCTCGGGTCTTGCGGCCGCACTTGCCGCCGTGATCTTCGTCTCCCGCGTTTCCACAACGCGCTCCGACATGGGGACGGGCATCGAACTCGACGCCATTACGGCGGTGGTTCTCGGCGGCACATCCATATTCGGAGGCCGCGGCACGATCGTCGGAACAATCCTCGGCCTTTGCGTCATTCAGGCGCTGAAAAACGGGCTTTCACTCGCTGGCGTTACCGGTGACGGCACGATCATGCTGATCGGCATCGTGCTCATCCTGGCAATTCTTGCGAGCAATCTCTTCGAGAAAGCGGCTCTCGATAGTTCGATGTCTCGTCCCGCATTGCCGCTCGAAGCTGTTTGGACGATTTGGAGGAGGAAAGACATGCGCAAATATCTGTTACCCGCCCTGCTGACGCTCTCGTTTTCGACGAGCGCGGCTTATGCAGCCCCGACCTGGACCGGCGGCGACGACCTGCCGACCAACCCGCTGGCCTGCGATGCCACGCCTGCAAAAATCGAGGCGAAGGCATATGACGGCGGTTCGCCAACCAATGCCCCGGACCGCAAGGGCAAGCCGATAACGGTTGTTGATGTACCGAAGCTGGTCGGCATCGGCTATTTCGCCGCGACCACCAAAGGCATTGCGGATGCCGCCGCTGAACTCGGCAATGTCAAAGCCAAGACCGACGGGCCGAGCAAGGCCAATATCGATGACCAGATCACGCTGATCGACAACTATATCACCTCCGGCGTGGACGGCATTCTTTACGCCGCCAACGACCCGGTCGCAATCGCCCCGGTTCTGAAGAAGGCGCTTGCCGCCGGTATCAACGTCGTCGGCTACGACGCGAATTCCCAGCCGGATTCGCGCCAATGGTTCGTCAACCAGGCGGAGTTCAACGGCATCGCGAAGGCGACAATCGACGCGCTTGCCGCCGAAGCCGGGGAGGACGGCAAGTTCGCAATCGTCACATCCACCTTCACCACGCCGAACCAGGCGCGCTGGATCGCCGAGATGGCGGCCTATCAGGCGAAATGCCATCCGAAGATGGAATGGCTGGAGACGGTCGAAGCACAGGAAGACAACATCCTTTCCTTCAACCAGGCCAACACGCTGATCAACAAATATGGCGATGACCTGAAAGGCATCGTCGGCATGACCTCCGTCGCCACCCCTGCCGCAGCCGACGCCGTCACCCAGGCCGGCAAATGCGGCAAGATCGCGGTCGTGGGCCTCGCGACGCCCAACGCCATGAAGCCCTATGTTGCTGCCGGTTGCGTCAAATCGGTGGTTCTGTGGAACCCGGTCGATCTCGGCTACGCCGCCATGCATGTGTTGCGGGCAGTGGCCGACGGCACACTTCAGCCTGGCGCCACCTCGGTCAAGGCTGGCAAGCTTGGTGACCTCAAGGTGATCAACGGCTCGGAAATCCTGCTCGGTGCTCCTACCGTCTTCACGAAGGACACCATCAACAACTTCGATTTCTGATCATGAAAAGGGGGGAGGGCAATTCCGGCGCCCTACCCCCTTTTTGCGTAACAGACCTATCCTTGCCCGCGTTTCAGCGGCTGGAAGCAGCCGCGCCTTCCGTGGCAACCGGTTCCGGCATCGCCGCTTTTTCATGGGCCTTGCGCGCGTAACGCTGGGCCAGAACCGCGCAGACCATCAGCTGAATCTGGTGGAAAAGCATGATTGGCAGGACGATTGCGCCGATACTCTGGCCGGCGAAGATGGCGCCCGCCATGGGCACGCCGCTGGCGAGGCTCTTTTTCGAGCCGCAAAAAGTGATGGTGATTTCATCGGCCTTGTCGAAACCCAGCAAACGGCTGCCGAACATCGTCACGCACAGGACAAGCGCCAGCAGCAGGATATTGATGACGATGACCACGCCGATATCCCTGAGCGAAAATGTGTGCCAGATGCCTTCGATAACCGCATCGGAAAAAGCCAGATAAACGACCATCAGGATGGAGCCGCGATCGACCGGAGCCAGCAATTTCTTGCGCGCCCTGATCCAGTCGCCGATCCACGGCTGCAGCACCTGACCGACGATGAATGGCAGAAGCAGCTGCAGGAAGATTTGCAGGAACGCATCCAGCGAAAATCCACCGCCATGGCCGCCCACCGTAAACAGCAGGCCGACCAGCAGCGGGGTCAGGAACATGCCGAAAATGTTCGAAGCCGAGGCCGAACAGATCGCAGCCGGCACGTTTCCGCCCGCCATGGAGGTGAAGGCAATGGACGACTGCACGGTGGATGGCAGGACGCAGAGGAACAACACGCCCATATAAAGCGGCGCAGGCAGAATATTCTCGGGAATGAAGCCGATTGCCACGCCGAGCAGCGGGAACAGGCCGAAGGTGACGAGAAGGATCGCCAGATGCAGGCGCCAGTGCAGGATACCGGCAATCACCACATCCCGGGAAAGCCGCGCGCCGTGGAGGAAAAACAACAACGCGATCGCGAGTTTTGTCGCCAGCCCGAAATACTCCGCCGGCTCACCGCTGATCGGCAAAATGGAGGCCAAAATCACGGTGGCTACCAGCATCATGGTGAAGCGATCAGGTAGGAAGCGGGTCATGGGAGATCTTTCCGGCATCGGTTTTGCTTGAAACGCGCGCTACTATCGCTCATCATGAATTCCGATGCAAAGATTAACAGTTATCGCGATTCGGGATAATGCTGAACCTTCAACATCTTGCGAGCTTCGTGATGCTTCAGCAGACCGGCAGCTTCACGCTGGCGGCCGAACGGCTGGGGATTGGCCAGTCCACTGTCAGCCAGCATATTCAAAGGCTTGAGGCCGCACTTGGGCGCCGGCTGATCGCGCGCAGCACCCATCAGGTAAAACTGACGGGTGAAGGTGAGGCGCTGCTGGGTTATGCCCGCAACATGCTGGAAATCGACAGCAAGGTGTCGTCGCTGTTCAGCGAGAACCGTCTGCGCGGGCGGTTGAGGCTTGGCGTTTCGGAGGATTTCGTCGCCAGCCGGCTGACCGCCATTCTGGAAGAGTTCATTCGCCTTTATCCCCTCGTAGATCTGGAACTGACGGTTTCGCTGAGCGGCGTGCTTTACCAGATGCAGGACAATGGCGAACTGGATGTGGTGCTCGCCAAACGCCGTCTCGGCGACAAGCTCGGGCACTTTCTCTACCGCGAACCGCTCGTGTGGCTGGCGCGCGACCCGGAGCGGATGCTGAACCAGCCGGATGCCCTGCCGCTGATTGCCTTTCCGCCGCCGAGCATCACCCGGAAGGCGGCGCAGGAGGCGCTCGACCGGGCCGGCCTCGCCTGGCGGATCGTCTGCACCTGCGGCAGTCTCAGTGGGCTGACCGCCGCAGCAAGAGCCGGCATGGGAATTTTGGTGCAGCCGCGCAGCATGGCGCCGGCAGGCCTGAAGGAGATTGCCGCAGGCCTGCTACCGCCGCTGGAGGACGTGGAATTCGTGCTTCAACCGAGCAAGGGTGCGGATGCGAAGCTGGTGCGCGCCCTTTCCGATCTTGTTTCCAGCAAGAGCATCGCACCCGGCAGTTTCGTATAGCCTGTTCAATTCTCCCGTCGCGACAGGCAGCGGCCGACACTGTCACGCCAGCCGGCAATGGCGTCTTTCCGTTCGGCCTCTTCCATTGCGGGGCTGAAACGGCGGTCACGCCGCCAATGTTCAGCAAAGGCCTTGCGGTCCGGCCAGATGCCGGCGCGGGAGGCGGCAAGCCAGGCCGCCCCGAGAATGGTCGTTTCCAGGAAGACCGGCCGGTCGACCGGTGCCGCAAGAATATCCGCCAGCCGTTGCATGGTCCAATCGGAAGCGACCATGCCGCCATCGACCCTCAACACCGTCTTGCCATTGTCACCCGCCCAGTCCTTGCGCATGGCGTCCAGCAGGTCGAAGGTCTGATAGGCGACGCTTTCCAGCGCCGCGCGGGCGAATTCCGCCGGACCGGTACCACGCGTCAGCCCGAAAATCGCGCCACGCGCTTCCGCGTCCCAATAGGGTGCGCCAAGGCCGGTGAAGGCCGGAACCAGATAGACACGCTGATTGGCGTCAGCCTTTTCCGCAAGCGCGCTGACCTCGGAAGCGACCGAGATGAAACCAAGCTCATCGCGCAGCCATTGCACGGCGGCACCGGCAATGAAGATCGAGCCTTCCAACGCATAGGTGGTGACGCCGTCGAGACGGTAAGCGATGGTCGTCAGCAGCCGGTTGGTGGAGGCGACGCGATCCGTGCCGGTATTGAGCAGCGCAAAGCAGCCCGTGCCGTAGGTGGATTTCATCATGCCCGGCTCGAAGCAGGCATTGCCGATCACGGCTGCCTGCTGATCGCCGGCTACACCGAGGATCGGAATTTCCGCGCCCAGCAGCGATTTATCGGTCACGCCGAAATCGGCGGCGCAATCCAGCACCTCCGGCAGCATGGCGCGGGGAATGTCGAGGATCGACAGGAGTTCATCGTCCCATGTATTTTCCTCGATATTGTAGATCAGCGTTCGCGAGGCATTGGTGGCGTCGGTTACATGACGGCGGCCGCCGGTGAGTCGATAGATCAGGAAACTATCGACGGTACCGAAGCAGATTTCGCCCTTCACGGCTTTTTCGCGAAGGCCGCTGACACTATCGAGCAGCCATTTCAGCTTCGTGCCGGAAAAATAGGGATCGAGCAGCAGACCGGTCTTTTTCGAAAAAAGCGGCTCCAGCCCCCTTCTTTTCAGATCCTCGCAGACGGGCGCAGCGCGGCGATCCTGCCAGACCACGGCCCGATGCACGGCCTCGCCCGTGTTCCGGTCCCACAGCACCGTCGTTTCGCGCTGGTTGGTAATGCCGATCGCCTCGATATCGGAGGCGGCGATGCCGGCATCGGCAAGCGCCAGCCGGATGGTTTCGAGCACGCTTTTCCAGATATCCTCGGCATCGTGTTCGACCCAGCCGGAGGCCGGGAAATGTTGCGGAAATTCTCGCTGTCCGACACCGATGACCCGCATGTCGCGATCAAAGACCATCGACCGTGTCGATGTCGTTCCCTGATCGATCGCCAGAATATAACCGCCCATCATGCCACTCCCTTTCAGACGCAATGACCGGGGCGGCAAGCCGCCCCGGTTTCAGATTTTACGCAGACATTACTTCTGCCAGCTTTTGACCAGTTCGTCGTAATTGACGGTGACCGGCTTTTCCTTTTCGTTGGCAATCTTCAGCTGCGGCGCCAGATTACCCTTCGAAACGGCATCCTTGTTCCAGTATTCGATATCGTGCTCTTCCGCCAGTTTCGGGCCGATATCGCCCTGCACGCCGGCGCGTTCCAGACGGCTCATGACCTTTTCCTGCTCGGCGCAGAGAGAGTCCATCGCGGCTTGCGCGGTTTTCGCACCCGACGAAGCATCGCCGATCGCCTGCCACCACAGCTGCGCCAGCTTCGGATAATCCGGAACGTTGGTGCCGGTCGGCGACCACTGCACGCGGGCCGGCGAACGATAGAACTCGATGAGACCGCCGAGTTTGGACGCCCGGTCCGTGAAGCTCTTATGGTGGATGGTGGTGTCGCGAATGAAGGTCAGGCCCACATGGCTCTTCTTCACATCCACGGTCTTGGAGGTCACGAACTGCGCGTAGAGCCAGGCGGCTTTGGCGCGGTCGTCGGGGGTGGATTTCATCAGCGTCCACGAACCCACATCCTGATAACCGAGCTTCATGCCGTCCTTCCAGTAGACGCCGTGCGGCGAAGGTGCGACGCGCCATTTCGGCGAACCGTCCTCGTTCACGACAGGCAGGCCGGGCTTGGCCATATCGGCGGTAAACGCCGTGTACCAGAAGATCTGCTGGGCGATATTGCCCTGCGCCGGCACTGGACCGGATTCGGAGAAGGTCATGCCCTGCGCTTCCGGCGGCGCATATTTCTTCAGCCATTCGAGATATTTCTCGATGGAATAGACCGAAGCCGGACCGTTGGTATCGCCGCCGCGCGCCACGCAGGAGCCGACCGGCTGCGACTTGTCGTTGACCTTGATGCCCCATTCATCGACCGGCAGACCGTTCGGCAGGCCCTTGTCACCGTTGCCGGCCATGGAGAGCCAGGCATCGGTGAAGCGCCAGCCGAGCGACGGATCCTTCTTGCCGTAATCCATATGGCCGAAGACCTTCTTGCCGTCGACATCGCGGCCGGTGAAGAATTCGGCAATATCCTCATAGGCCGACCAGTTGACCGGCACGCCGAGGTCATAACCATATTTGGCCTTGAAATCGGCCTTGTTCTTTTCGTTGTTGAACCAGTCGTAACGGAACCAGTAGAGGTTCGCGAATTGCTGGTCGGGAAGCTGGTAGAGCTTCTTGTCCGGCGCCGTCGTAAAGGCGCTGCCGATGAAGTCCTTGAGGTCGAGGCCGGGATTGGTGACGTCCTTGCCCTCATTGGCCATGAAGTCGGTCAGGTTGCGCACCTGCTGGTAGCGCCAATGCGTGCCGATAAGGTCGCTGTCGTTGACCCAGCCGTCATAAAGGTTCTGGCCTGTCTGCATCTGGGTCTGGATTTTTTCGACGACGTCACCTTCCTGGATCAGGTCGTGCGTGACCTTGATGCCGGTAATGGCGGTGAAGGCCGGAGCCAGAACCTTGGATTCATATTCATGGGTCGTCAGAGATTCGGAAACGACCTTGATTTCCATGCCCGCGAAAGGTTTCGCGGCATCGACAAACCATTGCAGCTCCTTTTCCTGATCGCCACGCGAAAGCGACGAGAGATCGCCGATTTCCTTGTCCAGAAACTGCTTTGCTTCCTCCATTCCGGCGAAAGCGGAACCCGTCATTGCCAGCAGCATGGCCGCCGTCGTCGTCATCAGATGCCGTCGCATATCAGTCCTCCCAGGGGTTTGCGATTGCATGAAGTCTGCGGGTGCGGTTTTCCTCCGCCGCACCGTTTTCCTGCTCTAGACAAAACGGAAAACGCCGATGGCGTAAACCAAGGATAGAGCGAGAGCCCACCACAGGTTCGGGCCGACCAGCCCGAGCCATGCGAGATGAATGAAGGCGCTGCCGAGCAGCGAGATGAACAGCCTGTCTCCGCGCGTGGTCTCGAAGCGCAAGAGGCCGAAGCGGGGATTGCCGCCGGGCGAGAGATATTCCCAGAACCACATGCCGACGAGCAGCAGCGCAATCGCGCCGAAAAAGGCCGCCGTCTGCCAAGTCCACGCCATCCAGGTAAAATCGGGCATCTTCGTCATGGTCAAACCCTCCCGAGCGCAAAGCCCTTGGCGATGTAATTGCGCACGAACCAGATCACCAGCGCGCCGGGGATCAGTGTCAGCACGCCGGCGGCGGCAAGCAGGCCCCAGTCCATGCCGGCGGCAGAGACGGTGCGCGTCATGGTCGCGGCAATCGGCTTGGCGTCCGTCGTCGTCAGCGTGCGGGCGATCAGAAGCTCGACCCACGAGAACATGAAGCTGAAGAAGCAGGCGACACCGATGCCGGAAGCGATGAGCGGCATGAAAATCTTCACGAAGAATTTCGGGAAGGAATAGCCGTCAATATAGGCGGTCTCGTCGATTTCCTTCGGCACGCCGGACATGAAACCTTCGAGAATCCACACCGCCAGCGGCACGTTGAACAGGCAATGCGCCAGCGCCACAGCGATATGCGTGTCAATCAGCCCGAAAGCCGAATAAAGCTGGAAGAAGGGCAGCGCGAAAACGGCCGGCGGCGCCATGCGGTTGGTCAAAAGCCAGAAGAACAGGTGCTTGTCGCCCAGAAAACGATAGCGCGAGAAGGCGTAGGCCGCCGGCAGCGCCACTGCGACCGAGATCACCATGTTCATGACGACATAGATGATCGAATTGATATAGCCCGAATACCAGGATGAATCGGTGAAGATCGTCCGGTAGTTCTGTAATGTCGGCTGATGCGGATAAAGCGTCATGGACGACACGATTTCCGTGTTCGTCTTGAAGCTCATATTGACGAGCCAGTAGATCGGAACAAGCAGCAGCAGGATATAGATCGTCGGCACCAGCCAGGAAAAACGCGACGGCCCATGGTGGCGACGCCGCGCATTGACGGCAAGGCCGGATCGTCCCGTCGCAGTGGCTCTCACCGGCGAACTGCCGATGCCGTTGCGCTCCACGCTTGTGGTGACATTCGAGGCGCTCATGTCTCAAGTCTCCGCGTCGTGGCTGGTCATGACGGTGTAGAACACCCAGGACAGCAGCAGGATGATGAGGAAGTAGATCAGCGACATGGCCGCCGCCGGCCCGAGGTCGAACTGGCCGAGCGCCATCTTCACGAGATCGATGGACAGGAAGGTGGTGGAATTGCCCGGACCGCCGCCGGTGACGACGAAAGGCTCGGTATAGATCATGAAACTGTCCATGAAGCGCAGCAGGAAAGCGATCAGCAGCACCCGCTTCATCTTCGGCAGCTGGATGTAACGGAACACCGCAAAACGCGACGCGCCATCGATCCTGGCTGCCTGATAATAGGCATCCGGAATGGAAACGAGGCTGGCATAGCACAGAAGCACGACAAGGCTCGTCCAGTGCCAGACATCCATGATGACGACCGTGATCCACGCATCGACCGGATCGTTGACATAGTTGTAATCGAGCCCAAGCTGATTGGCGTAATAACCGAGCAGGCCGATATCGCTGCGGCCGAAAACCTGCCAGATGGTGCCGACGACATTCCACGGCACCAGCAGCGGCAGCGCCATGGTGACGAGGCAGACCGGCACGCCGATACCGGATTTCGGCATTTTGAGCGCGATGAAGATGCCGAGCGGAATTTCTATCGCCAGGATGATGCCGGAAAACAGCAGGTTGCGCCCCAGCGCATCCCAGAAACGGTCCGAGGCCAGAATCTCCTCGAACCATTGCGTTCCCGCCCAGAAGAACTGGTTATTGCCGAACGTATCCTGCACCGAATAATTCACGACGGTCATCAGCGGAATGACGGCGGAAAAGGCGACCAGCACCAAAACCGGCAGCACCATGAACCACGCCTTGTTGTTCCAGCTCTTTTCCATGGTCAGGCCCCCATCTTTACACGCCACGAGTCGGCGAAGACGCCGATGGCGGCCGGATCGAAGCGAACACCCGCTTCCGCCGGGATTTCCTCGTCTTCGGCAACGACGATCGCGAGTTTCTGGCCGGCGAACCGGGCGCGCACAATCTTCTGCCGGCCGATATCCTCGACCTTGTCGACAGTGATGGGCATGCCGCCCCGCTCCAGCCGGACGAATTCCGGGCGGATGCCGATCTCGATGCGTTGCGCTCCATCGACCTTTGGTACACCGGCCAGCGGCACACCAAGGCCGCCGACCACGGCGGTCGCGCCGTCTATCTTGGCGGGAAGCACATTCATGCCCGGCGAGCCGATGAAATAACCGACGAAGGTATGTCCCGGCCGTTCGAAAAGCTCAGCCGGCGTGCCGATCTGGACGATCTGCCCGTCATACATGACCACAACCTTGTCGGCGAAGGTCAGCGCTTCGGTCTGGTCATGGGTGACATAAACCATGGTGAAACCGGACTGCCGGTGCAGCCGCTTTAGCTGCGAGCGCAGCACCCATTTCATATGCGGGTCGATCACCGTCAGCGGCTCGTCGAAGAGGATGGCGTTGACATCGGACCGCACCAGCCCGCGCGCCAGCGAAATCTTCTGTTTCTGATCCGCCGTCAGACCACGCGCATGGCGTTTGGCCATGCCGGAAAGATCGGTCATTTCGAGGATTTCCCGCACCCGACGGTCGACCTCGGCCTCCGGCACATGCCGGTTGCGCAGCGGAAAGGCCAGATTGTCGTAGACCGTCATCGTGTCGTAGACGACCGGGAACTGGAATACCTGCGCAATATTGCGGTCTTCCGTGGCGAAATCCGTCACGTCGGTTCCATCAAAGGCGATGCGGCCTTCGGAGGGGCGCAGCAGCCCGGAAATGATGTTGAGCAGCGTGGTCTTGCCGCAGCCGGAAGGGCCGAGCAGCGCATAGGCGCCGCCGTCCTCCCATTCATGATGGACTTCCTTCAGTGCATAGTCGCCGGCAGCCTGCGCCTTTGCGTTATAGGCGTGTCGGATGTGATCGAGCGTGATGCGTGCCATGACCGATCTCCCTCAAGCCGCTTCGCCGATGGCGCGGCCATTCGCGTCAAAGGCCATCAGGTGTTTTGTATCGAGAAACAGCTCTATGTCCCTGTCCGGCTCGATGTCGTGAATGCCATGCGCGAGCATGACCCAGCGCCGGCCCGAAAATTCCACATGCACGAAGCTTTCCGATCCGGCGATTTCCGAAATCAGCGTCCGCGCCCGGATCGACTGGCGGGCCTCGCCCTTTGCCTGCGGGAAAAGATGATGCGGCTGGAAAGCGATGGTCAAAGGTCCATCCGGCACGGCGGCAAGATGCGCCGGCACTGCAATCACCGCCCGGTCGGCACGGGTGAATGCAGCGCCCGCCTTGACGACCTCGATGGTGTTGAGCGGCGGGTCTGCAAAAATTTCCGCGGTGACGATATCCACCGGACGCCGGTAAACCTCGATGGTGCGGCTGAACTGCGTTACCCTGCCCTCGTTGAGCGTTGCGGTATTGCCGCCCAAAAGCAGCGCCTCGGAAGGTTCGGTGGTGGCATAAACGAAGATGGCGCCGGATTCGGAGAAAATGCGCGGCAGTTCCTCGCGCAACTCTTCGCGCAGCTTGTAATCGAGATTGGCCAGAGGCTCATCGAGCAGCACCAGATTGGCGTTCTTGACGATGGCGCGGGCAAGTGCCGTTCGCTGCTGCTGACCGCCGGAAAGATTGAGCGGCGTGCGGTCGAGATAGGGCGTCAGCTTCAGAAGTTCGGCGGCTTTCCTCACTTCCCTGTCGATGGTCGCCTGATCCTTGCCGGCAACGCGCATGGGCGAGGCGATGTTTTCGTAAACGCTGAGCGCCGGATAGTTGATGAACTGCTGATAGACCATGGCGACGTTGCGCTTCTGCACCGGCCATCCCGTCACATCTTCGCCGTTAAAAAAGATCGAGCCGGCGCTCGGCTTGTCCAGCCCCGCCATCAGCCGCATCAGCGTCGTCTTGCCCGAAAGTGTCGGTCCAAGCAGGACGTTCAGGCTTCCGCGCTGCAACGTCAGATCGGTCGGGTGAATATGATATTCACCGCCAACCATCTTCGAGACGTTTCGCAATTCAAGCATGGTGATCCAAAGCCTCCTCCGCTTTTATCCGGATCGTCAGATTGCCCTTAAGCGCCCACCTGCAATGTCTTCGACATAATCCTCCAGCCCACGCACCTCTTCCGGGGTAAAAAAGAGCCCCTGCTTGGTGCGGCGCCACAGAATATCCTCGGCCGTCAGCGCCCATTCCCGCGCCATCAGCCAGCGAACCTCAGCCTCGTAGAGCGTACCGCCGAAATACCGCCCGAGCGCCGCCGCCTCTGTGGCATTGCCGATCAGTACCGCCGCATCCGTTCCGTAGCAGCGCACAAGCCGCTCCGCATGACGCTCTTCAAGAAAGGGGTAACGCGACCGCAGCGCCGAAACTTCCGCGGTGTAGGCCTCGGCGCCGAAATTTCCACCCGGCAAATGCGAGCCCGCCGTCCATGGCGCACCCTTTTCACCCAGCGCATCGCCGATTTTTTCAAGAGCATGTTCGGCAAGCCGCCGATAAGTGGTGAGCTTGCCGCCGAAAATATTGAGAAGCGGCGCTTCGCCTTCCGCCCCTTCGGTTTTCAGCACATAATCGCGGGTCGCTTCCTGCGCTTTCGAAGCCCCGTCATCGAACAGCGGGCGCACGCCGGAATAGGTCCAGACGATATCCGCCGGCTCTACCGGTTCAGCGAAATATTCGCTCGCCGCATTGCAAAGATAGCTGATCTCCTCGTCGCTGATCTTAACAGCCCGGGGGTCGGCGGTATAGTCGCGATCCGTCGTGCCGATCAGCGTAAAGTCTTGTTCGTAGGGAATGGCGAAGATGATCCGCCCGTCCGGATTCTGGAAAAAATACGCACGCGGATCGGAAAATTTTTTGCGCACGATAATGTGGCTGCCCTGCACCAGGCGGACATTATGGACATTGTTTTTGCCGAATGCCGAGGACAGCACCTTGTCCACCCAGGGACCAGCGGCATTCACCAGCATGCGCGCCCGGTAGGTCTTGGTCTCTCCGGTCGCATTTTTCGTTTCGACCCGCCAGAAGGCGCCTTCGCGCCGGGCCGAAACCACCTGCGTGCGGTTGAGGATGAGCGCGCCGCGATTGGCGGCGTCGCGGGCATTCAGCACCACCAGACGGGCATCGTCCACCCAGCCATCCGAATATTCGAAGGCGCGGGCAAAAATCGGTTTCAAAGGTTTCCCGGCGGGATCGCGCCGCAGATCGAGCGAGCGGGTCGCGGGCAGAAGCTTGCGGCCGCCGAGATGATCGTAGAGAAATAGCCCGAGACGCACGAGCCAGGCCGGGCGCACGCCACCCTTCTGGAACGGCAATACGAAGCGCATGGGCCAGATGATGTGCGGCGCCATGGCCCACAGCACCTCACGTTCCATCAGCGCTTCGCGCACCAGACGAAACTCGTAATGTTCGAGATAACGCAAACCGCCATGGATAAGCTTGGTGGCGGCGGATGAGGTGCCGGAGGCGAAATCGTTCATTTCCGCAAGCACGACGGAATAGCCCCTGCCGACGGCGTCACGCGCGATGCCGCAGCCATTGATACCGCCGCCGATCACGAAAATATCGTGGATTGCCTCGTCAGACATGGATCCTCCCGCGCTTTCATCGACGCTCTCCTCATCGACATACTGAAAGCACGGACATCTAATTCGAAGACAAAACGAATGTCAAACGAAATTCATGGGCTGTCCCGGTCAGGACTCGACCATCTCGGTTTCGATCAACCGGACGTCATGATCGGCACAGATGGAGCGGATCGAATCCACCGGACAATGATCGGTGATGAAAGTATGCACCTGGGAAAGATGGCCGATACGAACCGGAGCCGTGCGCTCGAATTTGAGCGAATCCGACACCAGAATGACATGGCGCGCATTGGAGATGATTGCCTGCGCGACCTTGACCTCACGAAAGTCGAAATCCAGCAAAGCGCCATCCTCATCGATGGCCGAAACGCCGATGACCGCGAAATCAACCTTGAACTGGCGGATGAAATCCACCGCCGCCTCGCCGACGATACCGCCATCGGAACCGCGCACGACACCGCCGGCAATCACCACCTCGATACCGGGGAAAACCCTCAACCTGTTGGCAACATTGATGTTGTTGGTGATGACCATCAACTCGTGATGATCCGCCAGCGCTTCACCCACGGCTTCGGTCGTCGTGCCGATATTGATGAAGAGTGACGAGTTGTTGGGGATGAGGGCGGCAGCGGCGGCGCCTATCGCCTGCTTTTCGGAAGAGGCTATCGCCCGACGCGCCTCGTATTTGACGTTTTCGTTGCCGCTTGGAAAAAGCGCGCCGCCGTGGATGCGGGTCAGAACCCGCGTATCGCAGAGATCGTTTAGATCCTTGCGGATCGTCTGGGGAGTGACTGAGAACCGCGCCGCCAGCTCGTCGACCAGCACCCGCCCGTTCGCTTTCGCCAGCGCAACGATTTCATCCTGACGCGGTGTGAGCAGCATTTCACCCTCCCTCCTCTTTCAATTTTTTCGTTTTATTGAAGAGCGAACGAAAAACCAATGTCAAGGGACGGTTTTCAGCCATGGCCCGCAGCGGCCGGTGCGAACCGGCCGGCGAAAGATAGCGCGCTTGTCGTCGCACCCTGTCCACGCGCACTGCGTTCAGCGTTTATCCCATCCGCTCGGAAGCATAACTTCCCGG